>CASFCQ010000054.1 GCA_949293185.1 uncultured bacterium | reverse complement strand
CGCCGCTATTATTAAGTTACGTTGTCGCAAACTGAACGTTTCCGCCAACTTCACTCCGGCTTTCGCTGCGGCTGTCAAATTCTAAATTTGAAACGCCGCCAACGAACGGTTGCGGCTCTGTGTCGTCCGGCTTCCCGGACTCCGGCGAGCCTTCACACACGGCTTACGCTTTCAAAACGTCCCCATATTCATATTTCAAAGTACTGTGTATTAATCATTATAGCACAGTTTTTAAGAAATTCTATCGTTGAATACAAATGTATGCAGGTGATTGGACAATTCTTTTTTATATCGTTCCACATCAGGATTGTGCACAACATCATATGCAAAGTAACTTTTTACAGGAATCATTGCACAAAATTCGTGCAGCTTATGCAGTGCAACAATTAGTTCATCCGGACTTTTACCGTTAAAAAAGCTATTAATATCATCAAAAGCCTTAAACGGAGAATTACAGGTAAAAGAAAACATATAGCTTTTACCCTTCATCAAACCGCCTTTTCCATAATCCTTTGAGCATTCATAAAATATGCCGTAGCGAAAAACCTCATCTATATATTTTTTAAAAATCCATGGCACGGAAAACCAGTTCATAGGCGTTTGATAAATTACAAAATCCGCCCATTTATATTTTTCAATTTCTTCATCAATATTATAACCATTTTCTATAATTGTTGTTTTGACTTCATTATCAGGCTGAACAATGGCAATAATCTCTTCAAAAAGAGTTCTGTTTAATCTGCCCTCGGAAAAAGGATAGTATTTATGTCCGTTTATTACTAAAATATTCATATTATAAAAATACATTAAAGTATTATTCTTTTAATAGCACGAACAGGTAATTTAAGTTACTTATGAAAATAAAAGCTTTTGCCCAAAATTGTTAACCGTTTTACTCTTTTGCCATTTTTGATTGCATATTCTAAGGAAAATATTTTTTGCAAAAAACTTTTGAAAGGTCTGTTTAAACGATTACAAAAATATAGCGCGTCTTCTTTATTTAATTGAGATTTAATTGATTCAAAAAATAATACCAATTCATTATTAGATTCAATATTTTTAATTTCGTTGTTAAAACACCCGACAAAAGCCTGTTTAAGTTCAGTATTATACTTATTCCAAAGGTTATGAGTTTCAAAAAATTCTTTTGTATACAAATACGCTTTTATAATATTTTGAGCTTTATCACCTCGTTTAGAAGTTATTGAGCCGACACGGTTTATCCTGTAAAAGATAAGGTTTTCATCAACAATACAAATTTTTTTAGCCAACGCAACCGTTGCATAAGTAAAGAAAACATCCGTACAAGATTTTAAATTTTGAAATAAAAGCTCGTTATTCAGTATAAAATCTTTTTTATACATCTTTGCCCACGGTGCCATCGGTAGAAATGAAAACTTTCCATTTTTTATATCATCAATACAAAATACGTCTTTATCGGGTAAAAATTTTTTGTTTATTTGTGACTTTTTATCCGTAACTTTTTTTGTTGTGTCATCATATAATTTGTATGAAGTAACAACAATATCCGCATCATTCGTCGAGATTTTATCATACAGTTTTTCTAAAAATGTTGTATCAAAATAATCATCAGAATCTAAAAACAATAAATACTCACCTGTTGCCAATTTCATACCATAATTACGCGTACTGCTTGCGCCGGCATTTGGCTGTGTGAAAACTTTTACTCTGGTGTCTTTGGATACATAATCGTTTAATATATTCAAGCTGTTATCGGTGGAGCTGTCGTTTATACAAATTAATTCAAAATCTTTGAACGTTTGGTTAATCAAAGAATCCATACACTGATTCAAATATTTCTCCACGTTATAAACAGAAAGTATTATTGATATTTTAATATTATTGTTTTGCATAATTTTTTCTTATTTAACCAAGGCTCATATTTATCAATATCCTGTAAAAATTACGGATTTGATCTTCTGATAATTGTTCAAGGATGTTATTTATATCTTTAATCAGCTCTGCTTTGTTTTTTAAAGCAAGATTGTCAAACAATACACAGGGTTCAACATTTAAAACATCGCAGATTTTGTATAATAAATTCAGTGAAAGCGAATTTTTTCCGCATTCTATACGGCTCAAATGTTTTGCATCTATGCCGACTTCTTCTGCCAGATAATCCTGTGTCAAACCTCTGCTTTTTCTGATTTCCTTTATTTTTTTACCCAGCAGAATATTTTTATTTACATCCATTTATTTATTATGCCAATCTTTTGTTTTACTAAAAACAAAGTTTTATATCACTTTTTAGATATAAAATTGACATGTGTAGTCACCGGCTCTATAATTTAAGTAGATTTTTTTAACAAAAAGCTATATTGATTATCACATTAAAGAACTGACAAAGAATGAAACTTAGTGTACTGGTTACTTTTTGTAATCAAAAAGCATATATAAAAGATGCGTTGGATAGTATTGTTAATCAAAAAACAAATTTTGATTACGAAATACTTGTCGGTCTTGACGGAAATGATGCAGATAGTGAAACTATCATCAATACTTACTTAGAAAAATATAAAAACATAAAATTATTCAAATGCGATAATTCAAAACTAAAAACTATAAATATAGAAAAAGCTTCAAATAACAGAATTAATTTAATAAAACATGCACAGGGAGAATATTTTTGTCTGCTTGATGGCGACGATTTTTACATTGACGACAGCCGTTTTCAAAAACTGATTAATATTCTTGATAAAAATCAGGAAATAATCGGCTGCGGACATTCAATTTCTTTTTTTGACAATAAAAATAAAACTTTTAAGTTAAAAAATTTTTTGAACAAAAACAGAACAATCAACGCCAGAGAATATATAGATAATAAAATGCACATTTCTTCAAATGCTTTTATTTTCCGCAATATATTTGATAAATCTCTTCCGTCAGACTTTCCCTCAAGATTTTTTAATGATTCGACTATAACTTCTTATATGCTTAAATACGGAAAACTGTTTTATATTACAGATTCCATGCTTGCTTACAGAACAAATATTGACAGTATATTTATGGCAGAAGAATATAAGTCACGAAAATTTCAACAACTGCTTGCTTCAGAAATTAATCATAAAGTTCTTAGCGCATATACAAAAAATTTATGCATACGTTATAAATTCTTACTGGTTAAATGTTTAAAATTTCTGAATATAAAAACTACTCCTAATATAGATTTAATTAAAAATTTTGCAAAAGAAAATAACTGTTATTTTACGTATTACATACTAAATTTTAATAATTTATCGGCAAAAGAAAAGATTGACTTTTTGTTGAAGATTATAAAATACATATTTTTAAACCGATACCCCATACAGTATAAAAGCGCTGAACTTTTGTATTTTGACGGACTCAACAATTTTGGAGATGTATTAAATCTTTATGTTCTTCAAAGACTTCTCGGAGTTAATGTAAAAAAGCAGCATCGCACCAAAGCGAATTTAAGCGCTATAGGCAGTGTTTTAGAAGGTTTTTTATTCAAAAAAATTCAGCTGCCTGTAATATTAAATAAAAAAATCCTTAACATATGGGGCAGCGGATTTATTGAAGATGTAAACTTGAAAAGACACCCTTCTCAAAAATTCAGCCGTAACGTAAATATACTGGCTCTGCGTGGATATTTAAGCAAACAAAGATGTGAAAATATATTAAATAAAAATTTGGATAATATAGCTTTAGGCGATCCGGGGCTTCTTGTGTCAAAACTTATTGATGTTTCTGCAATAAAAAAGGAACACAAAGTAGGTATTATTTTACATTATGTTGATAAAAATTCTGATTTAATAAAAAATATAGAGCTTAAAGATTATTATTTAATCAATATAGAGTGGAATCCGATTAAAACAATAAAAGAAATTGCAAAGTGTGAGGTAATTTTTTCTTCCGCAATGCACGGACTGATTGCTGCTGATTCTCTGGGAATTCCTAACCAATGGATTCAGTTATCTGATAATGTTTACGGGGAAAATTATAAATTTAAGGATTATTATTCTGTTTTTGGAATAGAAACCCATCTGCCCGTTGACCTCAGGACAGACAAAATTACAGACAAAACCGTTGAAAAAGTTTTAGAAGAATATTCGCAAAAAATTTCAATGCAAACGATTGAACAGATACAGGCTTCACTGTTAAATTCGTTTAAAAATTACAGAGAATCATAAACTCTTTTAATTTCTTTGATATCCTGCCACATGAGCCATTTTGGGCTGCCTTTTTCGCGTGAATCGTTGCGTAAAAGATAAGACGGGTGAAAAATCGGCATCATCTTTGAGCCATACGGTCCGTCAAACCACTGACCTCGCATTTTTGTTATACCCCTTGCGTTTTCTATAAAAGACTGCACGGCAATGTTGCCGCAAAGCAGTATGATTCTGGGTTTTAATGTTTCAATTTGAATATCCAGATATTCTCGGCAAGCGGCTTTTTCCTCCGGCAGCGGGTCACGGTTGTCCGGCGGACGGCATTTTAGTGTGTTGCAGATATAAACATCTTTTTGACGGGACAAACCAACACAGTCAAAAATTTTATCCAAAAGCTGTCCGGCTTTGCCGACAAAAGGTTCTCCTTTTTGATCCTCCCAGTACCCCGGGGCTTCGCCTATAAGCATAAGTTTGTGGTTTGGCACACCTGCTGAAAAAACCGTTTTAGTTCTGGTTTTACCTAACGGACATTTAAAACAGCTTTTGCATTTCTGTTCTGTTTCATCAAGAAGTTTTTGAATTTCATCTATATTTTGCAGCATTACAAATCTTCCTTCAGCTTTTATTGTATAACAAATTATCTGCCGAAGAGGTACATTGCTTTTTATAATTTAAAATTATTAAGCCTCTACTTCTATAGATGATGTGGAACTTGTGTCTGATACAACATCAGAAGAACAAGACACATTCAATGAAGTAACAGAAAGATTTACAGCTTCTTCATTCTGTGATTTTTGGTCTTCATCTTTCTTTTCTTCAGACTGCTCAAGTGCTTCTTCCTGAATTTTGTCTATTTGTTCGATTGCGCTGTTTAGCATATCTGTTTGAAGCTGTTGCGTACTTTTTTTACCTTCTTGCAGTTTTGCAATCCAGTCACTCATACTGACAGTTGAAGATTGTTCCTCTGAAATTGAATTTAAACTAATCATACAGTTACTCTTTCTTTTATTGTGATGTTCGTATTATAAAACTTTATCCACAACCATAAATCGACCTGATATATGAAACCCGCCTTCTTTAATTAAAGGCGGGCGGGTTATCAAATCTAAACTCTTATATCTATCGGCGACTGCAGCTGGGCTGAGGTAATCGTTGACGGATCTTGCGGCATCATCTGCATAGCACCTTGCAAAAGCTGCAGTGCTATAGCAGCTTGTTGTTTTTGCATACTCAATGATTTACAAGCCATTTGCATACTTGCAGTTTGAGATGCCATTTGGGAGTTTATTGCACTCATAGCGTCTGACATAGTAAAAATCCTTTCAATGGGGTATATAATTAAATATAACACTCTTTGAAAGGATTTGTATTATACAAATGTTGTATATTTTTAGAAATTATAGCCTTTATTCTTTACAAGTGATTTAACGGCTTCTTCAAATTTATCGATTACTTTATCTGCATAAATTGTATAAACATAGTTGTTGCTTGTTGTTGCCCACTCGGTTGCGTATTGCAAAGCGTATTGGGAACACTGTTCCAAAGCTGTCGTCAAATCCGCATCAGAAACACCTTTGCCCGCTAATTGAGTTTTTATCTTATTAATAAGCGGCTGGAGAATTTCCGACTCGGCTTTTGCTTGTATATCTGCCGCAGATGAGGGATTTACAACCTGCTGGTTTTTATCGGCTCCTGCGTCGCTTGCAAGAGTATGCATGTCCATACCGTTGAGTTCTTTATATACAGCTTCTTCTTTAGCTGCTTTTTCTTCTGCTGCTTTTTGTTCTGCTGCTACTTCTTCGGTAGATTTACCATTGTTGGCACACAGAGTATTAAATTCTGTAAAGAATTTATCAATCAATGTTTTTACTTCACAGGTAGATGTAAAACCTTTATTTTTATTAAGTGCAGCTTTATGCCATTGTGTATCTTGCCAGCTACTATCTGCAAGAGCAGCCTCTTTTGCTTTAGAAATATATTGCTGTATTTCATCAGTATATTGATCACCAAGCTGAGAAGTTAACGCACTTATAACTTGTTCTAAAACACTTTGAGCATATGCTGAACTTTTTGCTAAAGCCTGATTTCTGCATTCATCTTGCGATTTATTAGATCTGTTTACTTTTTCACTTTTCCAGATAGTGTTATTTGTATAATCAGCAAGAAGTCCGGCAGCATCTAATACAGTACTCTTATCATAATCAGGTATTGAACCGGTTTCTTCAGACTCAGAGCCTTCACCTTCAGTGCCTTCTGTTCCTTCAGTTGAACCGATTTCTTCCAGAGAAGACAAATTACTTGTATTCTGTACATGGGTATGATCTTCTACCCATTCGTTAGCCTGATCAAGGTTAGACAATAAAACATCCTGCAATACAGCCTTGTATTCTGCGGAATTAGTACCATAATTGGCTGCGACTTCATTCAACATTGTTAAATCAGATTCTGGCAGCCATTGGTCTATATTCTCGCATAATTTATCAAACACGGCTTTAGCAGTCTGATATTGCGGATCACTCGGATCCATTAACAAAGCATTCAAAATATAATGTATATCAAATTCCTGATCGGTCACAGTTACATTGCCATAGATACCATTCAACTTATAGTTAGTTGTATCCTGACCATCGTCAAGTCCGCCGAAAGTAATATCTATAATCTGAGCACTGCCGTATCCAAAATCAATCATATCAACATTAGTACCTTCAGGCACACCTAATTCTGCAGCAATTTCATCATTGCCGTGCAAAACTCTGTAATCACCTGTATCCCAATCAAACTGGTAATAGGTTTCATCATCGTCAGATTGATAAATTGCCCCGGCAGAACTGCTAATGTGGCGCTGATCTGATATTGTGTTACCTTTAACACCGTCGCCATCAGTAAAGTTTTGTCCACCTGACTCAATGTAATTCTCAGTCTGCTGGTTATAATATGACATTTTGCCTTTCATAACAAGCCAACCTTCAAAATTTACAGTAGATTCAGGATTATTCTTCTTATACTGTTCATATTGGGGATAATAAATCTGATATTCCAGCAAATTATTTACTGATCCGCTGTCTCCTGTTGCACCGACACCTTGTACCATTGTGGCTCCTTATTTTTTGCTTTATTACTTTCCCTGTGAAAGACCTTTTATACCTTTCATGTTGTATATCGGGCATTAGAGCCAAAAACTTTAGAAAACAAACCCTCGTTTGTAACAAAAATTTACAAAATTTAAAAAACAATCACTATTTATTTTGAGTCATGTTTTCAGTGCCAGGGAAGGAGTTCTTGCCGGTTCTTAAATATGTAATGTAATATTGAATTTTAGGAATAATTGTAGAAAGGAATAATGAAGAAACACCCATTGCCAGCAGCATAAACATACCGCCTTTGGTCATATTGCGTTTATTCATTCTTTTCATAAGTTCAAAGTTTACATTTTGTTTTTTATTTTCAGCTTCTTTTATGATAGCTTCAACATAGTTTAAAATTTCTTTTCTTGTTTGTTCTATTTCGCTCTGAGAAATAAATTTGTAACTGTTAGTAAGCGGATTAGTTAATTTTTTAGCACCTTTCTTAATTGCATTACCTGCTTCATCATAGTTTTCTGGTTTTACAATAAAGTCTTCAAAAGTATTGCCTATAACTTTTCTAAGGAAATTCTGATTTCTTATCTCACCGCCTCTGATTACATCTTCAGCCTGAGATTCCGTAATCATTGCAACACCTTCTTTTAAAGGCTGTGTCTTAGAGGTTTCTATAGCACCGGCTTTTATTCTTTCAGCAAGATTTTTGTCTGTAATATTCTCATCAACAATTTTCAGGAAATTATCAAGAGTTGTTGAGTCATATACAGGCGGAACTTTTTTATTAAATAAACCGAAGAATACTTTCTTGGTTGAAGCAGGCTTACTGTTAGGAAACGCCTTTTTAAGCATTGATGTTTCATTTTCGGTAAGTTCTCTGCCTAGCATCATATTCTTAAAACTTTGAGGTGTCATCTGTTCAAAGCCGGATTCTGCCATCCTTTTAACCATGTGGTTATGAACTTCCATTGCACTCATAGGATTGAGTTTTGTATTAAGACCTTTAAATGTGTCTTTTTTATTCATAAATGCAACAATAGCCGGCATAGAGAAGCAGTAGAAATAAATTGACGAAATATCTCTAAACATGATTTCTACACGTTCATCGTTGTTTCTTGCATTTGCTGTTCTGCCTGTAACAGTACCAACATCAGTACCTAATAGCTTCCAAACATCGTTAGTCTGGAAGTTTTGAACTATGCGCAAAAGCGAATCCGCACTAGCTTTAAACGAAGGATTTGCGTTATTTTTTAGCGGCTGAACATTGGCACTTTGGTTTTGTCTTGCTTTGAAGTTTTCAACAGCATTAATTGAAATTCCTTTAGCAGAAAAAATTGCTCTTGCATCTTTAAGAGTAAGTCTGTTTGTATACGGATCAGGGGCTTTTTCGTGATTAGGATCTTTTTTATCCATCTTTCCGAAAATATGTTTTGTTATCCCCTGATTGAGTTTTGGTACGACATAGCCGATAAACAAACAAGCGGTAACCAAACTTGCAAATGTTTTGCCTACTGAATACCTTGCCAGTTTAGTTTTTACAGCTTCTCTTTGCTGCGGAGTCATTTTTAAAATGCCGGAAACTTTATTAATAAAATTATTAAATGGAGTTCTCAGATTGTCTCTTCCGACATCAGGCATATTTTTAGGAATTTTCAGGAACTTTTGCCCGATTTTGTCAAAAAGAGCTGCAGCCATAGTTGCACCGAACAACCAAAAAATTGCAGCCAGAGACTCTTCTGTGATACGTTCCCTCGCTTCAACAAAACCGTCTCTTTTATAAGCCTGATAGGTTCTGCCTCCGGTAACTGTAGCTTCTAACAATAATACCGGTAAGATTGCGCCGTTTTTATTCAACTTGGTTACAAAAGAACGTGCCGGTGATGTTTTATTTATCAAATATTTACTATATGTAGAGGGGTCAAGTTTCATACTAATCTATTTTCAGTTTCGGTGATATAAATCTTCTCAAGAATTATTTTTGCACGAACATAATACAATAATTAGTGATTTCGTTACACTTATTTACATTTTTAAACATTTTTTATTAAACAAATCAAACAATAATATCATATGCCTTTAACGGCTGATCAGCTGCTTTTGATAATGAAAATGCCCTTGGCTTTTTTGTTGACGGAGGATGATTGTATGATACTTCAGCTATATTAGGATCTCTGAGTCTGTATATTTCTGCTACTCTGTCATCCAAAGCCTTTGCAGATTGATTGTACAAATCCGCAACATAGTCCATTTCCGGATCATAAATATCCTGAACATTTTGCACCCAGTATTGCGCTTGAATCCTGTAAGCATCTTGTTCTTCTCTTACAGAGGTATAAGGGTCATTGTCTTTTCCATGCACAAATTCATGAATCAAATACGCACCGGTCAGTCTCGGGTCTGCGTATGTATACTCATCTGTAATTGAAATTTTTCTTTTAGTGTGCTCATACTGGGCAATATTAGAACGCCCTCCCATTTTTGACGTCTTATCAAACGACACTGTCATATCTTTCATATCATCCATATATCCGGCAGGGAAAAAGTTTTTGGCTATTTTTACTGCATCGGTAAGATTCTTAATTGCTGCATCATAGCGTTCCTGTCTTGCTTTTTGCGGATTTATACAAGAAAGTCTTAAATTTTGAGTATCCAAAAGATTGCGTTTTGCATAATCATAGTTAGGTTCTATACCCAGCGCTTTGTTAAAGCAGTCTATAGCTTTGGAAAACATGCCGGCTTTTTTATAATTTTCACCAAGCAGTGTTATATTTTCTATATCTTCAGGATTACGCTCAAGATAGGATTTTAAATGAGGGATTGCCTCTTTATATTGATTGTTAAAACCATAAGTTTTTGCAAGATTTAAATGTATATCAGTATTGTAAGGATCTGAATTTAAAGCACTTTTATAATATTCAATTGCTCTTTCAAAATTACCGTTTTGCATATATTCATCAGCTTTAGATTTCAAATAAGATGATGAATATCCGTTATAACTTCCATGTTGGCTGCTGTTAAGCACAGTAAGCCTGCCTTTAAAAGATGGACGTATATTTATATATGCATTTAAATCAGAAATCAATTTTCATTCCCGGTAATAATTCACACTAAACTTTTTTATTTTAAAACAAAACCGGTTGAAAATTTGCCTTATTTTTCGATTATCTTTTATAAATTGATACAATCATTTGCAATCAATATGCATATCACAATTTTTAAACGCAGGTGCAGAAAGTGTATAACTTATAGCTCCGGAAGAATTTAGTCTTCGATTATTTCTTTTCTTTATTTTTTCCATGATTTTTTTGTTATGTTCTAACACCCAAAAATCGTAATCACTTATATGTTTAAATAACTTTTTCAATTTTCTGATAATTAATTTATGCGAAATTGTACAGTTTTCCGCTACAGGTTTTGGATAAACAGAAAAATCAGATACAGTAACATTTAGATTTTTCTCGGACATTTGACTCTCCTATCTGATATTAAATTGTAACAAAATATATAAACACAAAATTCTTTATAAATATTATCTTATTTCAATTAATAAGCCATTACCTGATTGGGCTATTTAGTGTACATGTTACAATTTATAGATACACAACAGTTATTATTTTCAACACGGCGATGAATACTCCTGTTAATTGATTTAATGACACATATGTTTCATTAATTTTCTTGTAAAAAGTTTATTTTCGTATGATAATCATGGCAAGTATGGATAAAATGTTTAGGCAAAAAACAAAGGAGAAAATTATGCCAACAACTATTGAAGACGTAAAAGCAAGACAAATTCTTGACTCAAGAGGAAATCCGACTGTTGAAGTTGATGTAACACTCAATTGCGGCGTTGTAGGACGTGCTGCTGTTCCTTCAGGTGCTTCAACAGGTATTTTTGAAGCTCTTGAAATGAGAGACGGCGACAAATCTATCTATTGCGGTAAAAGCGTTCTTAAAGCAGTTGATAATGTAAATAACATTATCGCACCCGAACTTATCGGCGAAAACGCTGCTGACCAGCAAGCTATCGACAAATTAATGCTTGAACTTGACGGTACAGAAAACAAATCTAAATTAGGTGCAAACGCTATATTGGGCGTATCTCTGGCTTGTGCAAAAGCTTCTGCTCTTGCATTTGAAATGCCGTTATACAGATACCTCGGCGGTATCAACGCAACTACATTGCCTGTACCTATGATGAACGTATTAAACGGCGGTGCTCACGCTGACAACAACGTTGACTTCCAGGAATTTATGATTACTCCTGTAGGTGCTTCTTCTTTCACAGAAGCTATCAGAATGGGTGCTGAAGTATTCCACAACCTTAAATCAGTTCTTAAAGCTAAAGGTATGGTTACTTCTGTAGGTGACGAAGGCGGTTTCGCTCCTAACCTTTCTTCTAACGAAGAAGCTTTAAAAGTTATCATCGAAGCTATTGAAAAAGCAGGTTACACAACAGAACAGGTTAAAATCTGCTTAGACGTCGCTTCTTCTGAATTCTATGAAGACGGAAAATACAACCTTGCAGGCGAAGGTAAAGTTCTTTCAAGAGAAGAAATGGTTGACTTCCTTGCTAACTGGGTTGACAAATATCCTATTATCTCTATCGAAGACGGTATGGCTGAAGAAGATTGGGAAGGCTGGAAAATG
>CASFCQ010000053.1 GCA_949293185.1 uncultured bacterium | reverse complement strand
TGAAGCCATTTTTCACAAAATCAAAGATTTTGGAAAAAGAAGGCAAAGGTGAGCAGTGACGGCTCGAAGGCTCGAGGCGGCAACTGCGACACTAGATTAGATATTCTTCGCTACGTTCAGAATATAATCAGCGTTATCTCAACTTAACAAGATCGTATTTTCTCATTCTGATATTTTTAGGTGTAACTTCCACAAGCTCGTCATCTGAGATATATTCAAGACACTCTTCAAGAGAAAGTATTCTAGGTGCTTGCAGAGTAACCATAACATCAGCTGTGGCTGTTCTCATATTTGTAAGTTTTTTAGTTTTGCATACATTAACGGGGATATCCTGAGAACGGTTGCATTCGCCAACAATCATACCCCTGTATACTCTTGTTTTAGGAGTAACAAAGAATACGCCTCTGTCTTCAAACTGTGCAAGAGCATAAGGTACTGCCTCGCCTTCTTCATGTGCAATAAGAGAACCCATTCTCTGGCGGTTGATATCACCGGCATATGGTTTATATTCCGCAAATGTATGGTTCATGATACCTTCACCGCGTGTCATTCTGATGAACTCGCCTCTAAAGCCGATTAACCCTCTGGACGGGATTAAAAATCTCATTTTGGAACGTGTTCCGACTGCCTGCATTTCCAGCATTTCGCCTTTTCTGCCGGCAAGTTTTTCTATACATCCGCCGGCGCATTCTTCCGGAACGTCTATCAGCAGGTCTTCATAAGGTTCGTAAGTTTCTTCATTAATGGTTTTGTAGATAACTTCCGGTTTAGAAACCTGAAATTCAAATCCTTCACGACGCATTGTTTCAATAAGAATACTCAAATGAAGCTCGCCCCTGCCTGAAACTTTGAAAACGTCAGTGGAATCTGTATCTTCGACTCTTAAAGATACGTTTTTCTCTAGTTCCTGATAAAGTCTTTTTCTCAACTGTCTTGAAGTAACAAATTTACCCTCCTGACCGGCAAAAGGACTGTTGTTGACAGAAAAATTCATCTGCAAAGTTGGTTCATCGATTTTTATCAACGGCAATGCCTGCGGATTTTCCAAAGATGCGATTGTTTCACCTATCTGTACATCGGGGAAACCTGCTATGCCGACAATATCTCCGGCATGTGCTTCTTTTATCTCTACACGGCCGAGGTCTTCAAACCCGAATAGTTTTACAACTTTACCTCTTGTTATTGAGCCGTCTGTGTGGATGTGGCTGACCATCTCCTGTGATTTGATTGAACCGTTAACAATTCTGCCTATCGCAATTCTGCCGACATATTCGTTATAATCCAGTGTTGTTACGTGGAATTGCAAATCTTTTGTTGCATCGGCAAGCGGCGGTTTGATGTTTTCAATAATAGAATCCAGCAAAGGTATGATGTCTTTTGATTCGTCTGTAAGTTCTTTTTTTGCAAAACCGTGCAGGCTGCTTGAATAAATAACAGGAAAGTCTATTAAATACTCATCGTCAGTCAATTCCGTAAACAGGTCGAATACTTTGTTCAATGTTTCATCAGGGTCTGCCGCCGGTTTATCAATTTTGTTTATAACAACAATAACTCTTATGCCGAGTTCAAGAGCTTTTTGCAGTACAAATCTTGTCTGGGGCATAGGACCTTCTGCCGCATCAACGATTAGGAGTGCGCCGTCTACCATGCCTAAAACACGCTCTACCTCGCCGCCAAAATCCGCGTGACCTGGGGTGTCGACAATGTTGATTTTGTAACCTTTATAGTGAACCGAAACGTTTTTGGCAAGGATTGTAATGCCTCTTTCACGTTCCAAATCATTGCTGTCTAAAACGCGTTCCTGTACAACTTCATTCTGTCTGAATACACCGCACTGTTTTAACATACAATCCACAAGCGTTGTTTTGCCGTGGTCAACGTGGGCGATGATGGCTATATTTCTTAACTTTGAACTGTCCATATTTATACCTGTTTTTTCTGTTATTAATGTTTGTAACCTTATACTCAGATGATATAACAGACAGGTTTTAAAGTAAATTTTTAGGCAAAAATCATAAACGATTGTGAAGATTAAATTTTCATATTTTTCAATGTTTCAGTCATTTGCATTTTTTCTTGCGGAGAAAGAAAATGAATCTCCGACCAATCCGCAAAAATTATATTTTTGTTATTTTTAGTTGCAAAATACAAATCTTTGTTAGTGAAAACTTTTCTGTTTATAAGCCCTGTGTTATTTAATTTTTGTAAGTCAGCTATAAATTTTTGTTTAACATTATCAGAAATTTGGGAAGCAGCCTGCCTGTAAGGAACGACACCCGAAGGACTAAGCTCTAACAAAGATAAAAAGTCATTATCTCCCAGTTGGAAAAATTTCACAAATTTTGGAGTAATAGCGCTGTTTTTGCACAATTCAAGATTCTGTTCCAATTTCAGCGATGCATCCCCGTTGCTGCGGTATAACAAAAAATTATCAAATGAATAAAGTGCATTTGAACCTTTTTGAGCAATTAATTTTGTTTTGGTTTTTAAAAACTCGACAATTTCTTCGGAGGAAGAATTAAGAATTTTATCCGCAAATTCCATTGTTTTGCTTCCGAATCTTTTTATTTCTTCAGGCATAAGACCTTCCTGTTTTTTCAAGGGATTTATATTAGAGTTTATGATTTTAGATGTATTCATTTTTTATCCTTATTAAAATCTTATTTTACCACATTTTTACTTTTCAAAGAATGAACGCCACTTTTTCTTATAATCATTCAAATCAAGGCAAAAAGCTTCCAGGTCGAGGCTTACTCCCGGTTTTAGGGCAGGCATGTCTATGCCCAGTTCTTTATACATACTGCGCATAAATATATCAGCTATGCCGTTTGAACCTCTGCTGTACGGCATTGCATTCGCCATGAGAAAGTACATTTCGGCAATTTGGTCATGGGCAAGAGCTTTTTCCTTAGGAGTTAAAGCTTCACCGTTGCGGACTTTGGCAAATAACGGAGCCATTTCTTCATATCGTTCTTTTACATGGTTCATTGTTGCTTCAACACTGCTGTTGCGCGGGTGTCCCATAACATATCCGTAGCCGTTTACAAGGCTTATCTGGGTTAATTCAACATCAGGATAAGGTGGCTGACGTTTTTTGTTTAATAGTTTCATAAACCTGTCATAGTATTCGCTGTAACTGTCTTCTTTATTAAACGGGGTTACTGCACTAAAGCCTGTTGCGTTTGCAAAATCCGAATCCGGAATATATTCTCTGGATTCTCCGGAAAATCTTCTTCTGTCAGAAACGCCTATATTAGAATCAAGAGTAGTCGCAATATCATAATTTCTATACATTATTGCGATATGATTCATTACCGTGTCATAGCTTGAGCCCTGACTTATTAAATATGATGCGCTGCGGGATATAACGTCCATTTCATGCGCCCATTTAATATTTTTGCCGTAAGTTTCTTCGTTAGAAGCAACTCTTGAGAAGAATTTTGATGAACTGTTTAAATCTGCCAAAATATTTTTAATTTGTTCGGGGCTTGCGTTTTCAGGGATAATATCTTCCCATTTGATTTTGAAAAAGAAATTATCGCCAAGGGTTTGCTGCAGTTTTTTCATTTCATCCGGCGCAATTTTTTGAATTTTATCTTTTATATCAAATCTTTTTTCCAGAGTAGCCTGAGGTGTGTTTGTCACATCTTTATCAATAAAATCAAACTTAGGCGGTTTCGATAACAAAATTTCTCTAAGCTCGGGATACTTTTTCATAAGACGAATATTGTAATTTATTCCGTTTTCAGCATAATTTTTAGCTGAAAGTGCAACTAAATCATTTACATACTGAGCGTCAAGGCTGCCCTCCGTTAACAAATGTATTGCGCCTGTGTCAAGGTTAGGGTTTTTAGCAAGCTGCAAATACAAGTCTTTTTTATCGGGATTTTCCCTAAGCAAAGCAACAAAGTTTTTAACGTCCTTCATCGGGTTAGTTGTGTCGTTATCGGCTTTTCTTTGCACACTTGCATATTGTTTGATTTCGGATGCCAAATCAGGATTTGATTTTATTAAATCAACAAAATCATCGATATTTGACGAGTTATTCCCTCTTAAATTTTGACCGAGTTTGATATTTCTGTTGGATTTTACGAGTGAAAGTATATCGTCTGCGTATTCAGGATATTTTTGAAGAGATTCTGCAAGATTTCTTATATCTGAAACAGGACGATTTGTATTTGATGCAATATCCATCAGCTGAGTTTTATATTGAGGGTTGGCTTTTATAATATTCAATACCTCTTCAAAATTATTTACGACAATATTGCCGTCTTTGTCATCACCGAACAACAATGATTTATTTTTAACAAGTTTGATTAAATCATCAATGTTTTCAGGCGTTGCCATTGATACAAGTTCTTTAATATCAAAAGGAGACCTGCCTGAATCGACAATTTTTAAGAGTTTGTCTTTTATTTCCGGTTTTGAATTTATAATGTCAGCAATTTCGTTTGCTTTTTCTTCACTGCATTGGAGTTTTTTAGCAATCTGTTTTGTATTTACAGGGATATTTGCAGAGGTTTTTTGAGAAGGCTCATATGTATTAGCGCCGGGAGTACGGTTGTTGGTAATTTGATTATCAGGAACATTATTGTTTTTTGTTACATGTTTTCTAAATTTGCCGGCTCTTACGTGACCTGCAAGAAGTGACATTAATTGCGACAGACCTTCGCCTTCAATCGATATTTGTCCTGTAATAGCGAGATCTCCCAGCAAACTTATAGTGGAATCAACGCCTATATCGGCAGCAACCTGCATAAATGTAGGACATTTTTTTGCGATAAGAGCCATTCTTGCAGCATTGCCCATTTTTGCTGCGCCGCCTCCGACTGCGAATAATGCTGCGTTTTGCATTACTTCTTTTATCAGTTCTTTTTTCTTTTCTTCTGAGATTCCTTCTTTTCTTGTTGTTTCATTTAATGCTTCAACCCCTATACCTCCGAAAGAAGATGTTATTGCACCTGCCATTGCCATAGGAGGACATATAAACATGCCTGCAACCATAACACCTGCGCCTGCTATTTCAACGCCTGTACGGACTTTGCCGACTACTTCCTCTTGATCATTTACAAAAGCCTGTGCAAGCTGCGTTGCATTTTTACGACCATAGGCATATTCGTACGCGTTCGCCATTTGCTCTTCATATTCTTCAAGTGATTTTTCACCCTGAATTTTTTCTACATTTGCGTCAATTTCTTTTAAGAATTGTTCGGCTGCATTGGAAAGTATTATGCCTTCGTTCGGTCCTATATAATCAGCATAAACAATTTGTCCGTTTTTATAAGACATATTGCCGTTTGAGAGTTTTTGAATTTGATTATTTATCTGCTCTTCGTCATCTCCGTAAAGAGATTTTAGCGAGGCAATAAGTTTGTTTTCTAAAGCTCTTTCTGCTGTAACTCTTGCCGTTTCTGTACTCGGATTTGTGTTATTTGCATTCACAAGTGCTAATGCACTGTCAAGAGCTTCATGAACACTGGCTGCCCTGTTGTTGACCATTGCAACAAGCGAATACTGAGCAGCAGCTTCTTCATATTCTTTTATTGCTTGCGGATCGAATTTAACACCGCGTTCCATTTCCCACACTTCTTCAAAAGTGAGAATTTTTTCCCCGCCGGCTAATTCGGCATTAGCAATTATCGCACTAATTGAAGCACCGTTACTGTCAGGCATGTTTTGTATGTAATCTTTTGTTCTGGCTTCTTCGATTAATTGGTCAACTCTGTCATTTAGTTTTGCGTATTCATCATTATCGCAGTATTTAATTCTGTCAATAAGCTGATTAAGCTGTTCGGGAGTAAAGTGTGATAATCTTTCTTTTAAAAGTTTTCTGTCTTCATCAGAGAGCTCTCTGTTTCCTGTTAAAAGCGTTATAGCCGAATCTATTTTTATATCAAAATATTCAGCCATTGTTAAATCGCCATTTTGCGCCCGTTTTAATAAATCAGTCATTGTATATTCCGCATAAAGAACGCGGCATACACTGCTTTGCGACATTTCAGAGCCAAAATATTCTTTAATTGAGTTGTATGCTTTGCTCACAATGCCCTGTGATTCAGCCTGCTGTCTTATGGTTTCCAATGCGGAAAGCACATTTTCTTCTATAGAAGCTATTGCGTTATCCTGTGCTTCTTTGCGTTTTTCCTCGGGTGTTTGTTCAACAGCGGCAGTCGACGTTTTGGTTGTACTTTGTTTTGGTGCGGTTGCGGCAGAATAATAAGAAACTTCGTTTGCGGCAGAGCTGCTTTGAGATTTGTCGATGCTCAATCCCCAGCTTGCATCATCGGTATCTACAAGCTCTCCTTTATTGAATACAAAATTTGAATTTGAAGATACAATATTGGAATTATTGGCAAATAATTGAATATCTTTTGTCGAATTAACACTGTTGCCTGCTGCAAAAGGATTGTTTGAGGATTGTGGCTTTTCCTCAATTTTTACGTCTTTGTGATTTTCAAGCCACAATGACACATCCGCAAGAGTTTTGGGATTAGATTTTATTAGTTTTTCCTTAGCTTCCTGCGGGATGTTTAAATTTTCTATATAAAATTGTACTGCTTCGCTTATGCCGCCTGCCATTATCAACCTGTTTTCTGCTTCGACTTATTACTTTTATCGGCAAAATCACCGGCAATCTTAAACAATAATTACATCAGTGATTGCAATTTTTACAATGCTTAACAATATTCAAAAGGCGAATTTAAAAAGAATCAGATTAAAAAATTACGTTTGTAACATTTTATTGCAATAAAAAAAATCTCTTGTTGATAAATAACAAAAAATAAATTCAGGGTTTTTAAAATCTAATACTAAAAGAAAAAATAAAAAAACATGTATAAAATATAATGATTTGCTGCTATAATTTAGTTGGTCTGTCAATAAGGAAGGAATTATAAAATGGAATTGACTATGGAATTTCCCCAGCGCGAAAAAACTATCAATCCTACTCATGATATCAAATTATTTTCCGGTCGCGCCCATCAGGAACTTGCTCAAGAGCTTGCCGAATATTTAGGCACAAGCGTAGGTCCGATGATTATTAAAAACTTTGCGGACGGAGAGATATACGTACAGGTTCAGCAAAGTATCCGCGGTGACGATGTTTTTATCGTACAGCCTTTGTCAAACCCCGTTAATGAAAACCTTATGGAACTTTTGATAATGATTGATGCGTTTAAAAGAGCAAGTGCAAAATCAATCACTGCAGTAATTCCTTATTACGGTTATGCCAGACAGGACAGAAAAACTTCCGGAAGAGAAGCAATCACTGCAAAACTCGTTGCCGACTTGTTAACAACGGCAGGTGCAGACAGAATACTGGCTATGGATTTGCATACAGGACAGATTCAGGGCTTTTTTAATATCCTTGTTGACCATATTTATGCAACTCCGGTTTTGACAGATTACATTAAAAGATTAAACATTCCGCACGATAAACTGGTAGCCGTAAGCCCTGATACAGGCGGAGTTCAGAGAACAAGAGTTTTTGCAAAAAAACTCGATTGTCCTCTTGCTATTGTTGATAAAAGACGCGACAAACACAATGAAGCCATTGCAGACCATGTTATAGGCGATGTTCAGGGTAAAATCTGCGTTCTTGTAGATGATATGATAGATACAGCCGGTACTATATGCGAAGCTTCCAAACTGCTAATAAGAGAAGGTGCGGAAAAAGTTTACGTTTGTGCTGCACACGGTATTTTGTCAGGTCCGGCTATTCAACGTCTTGAAGAAGCTCCTGTTGAAGAAGTTATTATTACAAACTCAATACCATTGAGCAAACATGTTTCTTCTAAATTTACGCAATTGAGCATTGCTCCTATTTTAGGCGAGGCTATTTCAAGAATTCATGACAATGAATCAGTAAGTTCGCTTTTTGGCTTTGAAAAAGAATACAAATCATATTAATTTTGTTCATAAGACTTAAGAAGAGAGAGTATAAAAAACCCGATATCATTGGATATCGGGTTTTTAAGATGAATAAATTATACATTGTAGGAGTTAGTTGACTATATGAAAAGCATTATCTGCCTAAGGTTGATAATGTTTGCAGTATCTGGTTTGTTGCATCGAATACACGGCTGTTTGCTTCAATAGCACGCTGTGCAACAACCATCTCGGCAAATTCTGACGCCAAATCTACGTTAGAGCCTTCTAAAACACCTGATATAACGCTGCCAAATGCATCTGAACTGATGCTGCCGTACAGAGCCATACCGCTGTTAGGACCTACTGTATAAGTGTTGCTGCCCTGAGCAATCAGACCGTTAGGATTTACAAAACTTGCCAGCTGGATTTGCAAGTTAGCCGGTTCTACGACATTATCTTGAACTGTCAGATTGTCTCCGGTAATAATACGACCGTTATTCAGGGTATATTTAAATACCATGTTGTTAGGGTTGTCAGGATCTTGCATAACGCTTAATGTATCGCCGTTTCCGTATTTTACTTCAATAATACCGTCTTCGTTAATTGCGATTGAAGAATAATTTTCGGAGTTAGGGTCGCTTGGTGAGCCTGCACTGATTGTTTGGTGATAGCTTATGGTCTCTGTAGCATATTGACCGTCAACACCTTCTACGGAATCAAATCCCATCATTGTAACAATGTTCGATGCAGGAGCATCCGGGTCATCAGCACTGCCGTTTTGAAATTCCATTCTGACAGCACCGGCAGGAGTTTTTAGTGAAATTCCACCATTAGCCATTGAGGCAGAACCCGCACCTAATTCTGCATTAATTGCATCAACAAGTCCCTGTACGGTCATCTCTCCGTTCACGTTGATAACATGGGGTGTCGGAGTGCCGGCATTGTCATAAGTTGTGATAGTAAACGAGCCGTCAGTAACGCCGCCTGTCATAAGACCGTTTAGTTCATTCAGCGGAGTATCAGCCATCTGTTCATTAGTAGAAACCGTTGTAACAGTAGAGATATAAGTCGGAATTTTAATCGGGGTTGTACTGGATGAAGTATTTAAAATATCATCCGTACCGAGTACTTTATAGCCGCTTGAGTTAACAAGATAGCCGCTGGAGTCAACCGTAAAGTTACCGTCTCTTGTGTAAACAACGCCTGCTGTCGGAGTTTCTACAGTGAAGAAGCTGCTTCCGTTGATGAAAAGGTCAGTATTCAGACCTGTTGTTAAAGTAGTACCTGATGAAAAATCTCTGGCAATGGATGCGGTTTTTACACCGATACCGATTTGTCTCGGGTTTGTGCCGCCTTGATTTCCGCTCGGTGCTTTACCTACTGATGCAGTGTTGTAATATACATCAGAAAAGTTTACTTTTGACGCTTTGAACCCTATTGTGTTCATATTGGCAATGTTATCGGCAACTACCGATATTTTTGTTTGCCCTGCATTCATACCGCTGATTGCGGTGTAAAATGATTGTGTCATTAATCCTCCCGTTTTGTCTTTAAATGTATAATTTTATCTTTTAATCAAATACCTTATTTAAGATTCTCTCCAGAATACTTTTTTGTTCAGCATCCGTATTTCCGGAACTGCTTGAACTTCCGTTTGAAGAAGATGAATTGCCTCTGTCAAAGTCTAGTATGCAGGTTTCCAAATCGCCGTTTTCATTCTGGAACATCTGGAATGCACCGACAAGATTGCAAGATGCGGCAGAACTATCATTGGTTTTACCGTTTGTTATGCTGATGGAATCAAAATCACCTTTGGAAATAGTTAATATACCATTGCTGATTGACGTTTTAACACCTGCTTTTTCAAGTTCTTTTTGTAAATCGCCTACAGTCATATCAGATGTAACTTTAATATATGTGTTATTTTTTTGCATACTGTTGGCGTTCTGTGTTGTAAGTGTTATATAACCTTCCTTAAGTGAAGATATATTGTTTAATTCGGAAAGTTTTTTATTCGCAATTACATCGGCAGATGATGCATTTGCCCCGTCAGTAACTGCAGCAACAAGTCCCAGCGGATATTCTGTACCGTTAACTGTAACGGTTGCGGATTCGCCCGTAAAGTTGGCACTTGTTACAACACCTGTGATAAGTCTTGATGTGTTATTAGGGTCAACAATTTGCACAGTTTTTCCGACAAGGCTGTTTGCCTGTTGGATGACATTATTCTGATTGATTGTGTCATTAAGTTCCTGCAATTCGGTCAACTGGGTAAATTGTGCCTGCTGTGCTAACATTTCGGAGTTGTCCATAGGATCCATGGGGTCTTGATTCTTTAATTGTTCCAGCATAAGCATTAAGAATGCATCACCGTCAAGCTCCTGCGAAGCTCCGTTTTGTTGTTTTTCTTTTGCCTGATTGACAGCCGTATTGGACTGCATATTTATTAATTCTTGTTGTATTGATGAGTATGACATTTTTTCTTCCCCTTAAATTAGACTTTATAGTCTACCTTACCATTATGCTGTATTATTGTTCGGGTATTTTTGATTTCTACCCCGTTGTTTATTTCAGTGTCTGCTTCTTCCGAGCCTGTTGTTGGAGTGTTTGAGTATGTTGTTGATGAATTAGATTGATTTGTATGATTTTGATGAGAGTTATTAGGATTGTCAAAAGACTGGTTAAATTGTTCTCTTTCAAAATTCATTGCATTATTGGCTGATTCTTGCGTACATTCGACTTTTATATTGTTTACATTTACTCCTTGAGAGCTTAAGTTGGATTTTAGAGCCTCAATGTTTTTGTCAAACAAGTCTTTTACCTGCTGATTATCTGTAAGCATTTTAGCCGTAATGCCGTCTTTGGAATTCATAATTTCAACAGAAACTCTTCCCAGATTTTCAGGCTGCAATACAATAGACACCTTGTTGTTGCCGGTTTGCTGGAGCTGTTCAAACTGTTTGTTTACCTGTTCTAAAATACTGTTTTGATTCAACTGGTTTTGCAAAACAGAAGAAGATGTTTTTGTTGCAGCTGAAAGCTGTGCATCAAGCTTTCCTGCAAAGGTTTCCGTTCCTGTTAATGTGCCTGTTGCAACATCAGAATTTGCCTCTACGGACATTTTCATAATCTGTTCCTGAGCATTGTTACCGTTCAGAGTTCCGTTTTGCTGCTGTTGAGATGCGGAATCAGCTGTATTAGACTGCGTAACAACTGTATTTGTATCCTCAAGCGCAGTCATCTGAGCTACTGCCTTGTCTTTAATTTTAGAAGTTGTATCTTTGTTTTCCATAGCATTGGCGATGGAGTTTTCTTTAGTGTTTGCTGCAACTTCCTGTGTTACTTTAATAACAGGAGTTTCTTCAACCTCTGTATCCGCAGGGGTAAGAGCAGCTGCAGGTGTTTCTGCCGGTTTTATATCTGCTGTGTTTTCAACAGGATTTTTAAGATTTATCACATCGTTGTCCTGAACTGAGGCTTCTTGTTGCGATAAAGTTTGCATAGTTTCAGACAGAGTTTGCATTGTTTGAGTATTTATTTCTTCTGAGTTTGGCGCTGCTGTTGTTTGTATCTGTGTCTGTGTTTGTGTTTGTGTAGTTTCTGTTGTAGAGGTGGTTTCTATATTAGATAGAATCTGCTCATTTTCAATTACGTTTTGTGTTGATGTATTAGTTAGCACAATTGCAGCTGCTTTTTGCTGTTCTGTTTGTGATATTTGTTGTGCTGCGTCGGTTGTGCTTTGAGTATTATCTGTTTGATTTTCCGTTTTATCAGAAGAAGCCTGTTCTGTTTTGGTCTCTTGGGAAGATGTTACTTCCTGGCTGTCTAATTCTTTTTCGGTATCTTTTACATCTGTTTTTGACAAATCTTTTGTATTTTTAGCGTAGTCATTGTCTTTTGATGTTACTTTGTTTTCCGATTTATCGGCATAGGATTTTGACGCATTGTCCAGTGCTGCAGAAAATACATCACCCTGCGGGTCATAGTCGTTAGTATTTTTGACATTTGAAGAGGAAGCGATATCTGATGCCGTGTTGGACACCAGAAACTGTATAGAATTTGTATATTGTGCAGTCATTTTATATTCCTCTCTCCCGCTTGTTAAGTTTCTAAATCTTTAAACCCTTGCATACCTTGCAGATGCTATATCATCGAGTTCTCTGGTTTGATAGTGTTCATAGGATTGATAATATTTCTTTTTCTGATTTTCTTTTAGTTTTTCCAGAACTTTTTTTTCTTTTAAAACTTCGTTAACTTCTTTTCTCTTTAGTTCCAAAACTTTAGAAATATTTTGTATAACAACTTTTTGATTGGAAATATCAACAATCAGTTTGTTAATAAAATCTTTGTAACGTTGAACTTCTACTAAATCAAGATCGTTCCCGCTTTGAAATACGTTCATTAATGCTTCGTTAATTTCCTGTTGATACCCTTCAAGTGTTCTTTGTTTTTGCACTGCTTCTTGCAGGCTTCTTTGAACTTTAGACAGCTCTAAAAGCTTCTGCTCAAGAAGTTTTTCTTTTATATCTAATACGACCTGAAGTCTGAATTGAAATTTTTTCAAACCTTACCTCTTTACTGTTATTTATTTGTATTGAATCTAGTGTCGTCTTCCCGTCCATTAAGGCTTGACATTTAGTCAACCCTTAACGGAGTCCTTGCTTCGAGCTTTCGAAGCTCAAAGACTCACCTTTTC
>CASFCQ010000052.1 GCA_949293185.1 uncultured bacterium | reverse complement strand
TTTCTTTACGTTCATTTTTTCTTTTTGTTTGCGATGCAAAAAGAAAAAACGAACCAAAAAAGAAAAACACGCTATGTCAAAAGAGATTTTAAAATTCAGCAACGAAAATTTCCGTCCACTCACAAAATGTCAATATCGGTACGGTAAATTTTCATTCCTTCATTAAAAAATCTCTAATCGTATTCCATCAGGGCTTCGCCCCGAACCCCCTACGGCTTACTATGTAAGCCGTGTATCTGAAAAGTTACAATGTCACAATTTTTGTCACCGAATTACGTAACATATACAATTCTGAGAGCGTTAGCCGAAGAATCTAAAATAATTGGCATTCTTGTAGATGTCCCCTCGGGTTCAGTTGACTATATGAAAAATTTTTAATACCCAAGGATATATCACAGTAATAAAAAGCGAACAAACTAACGCAAGCAGAGCATATGCAATATGCGATGGAACAAAAATCATCAACAATGTGCAAAAATGTTTCATAATCAAATACAAAACAGCCAGCCCCGCAATGATTGACACTGCTTTTTTACGCGTGTATCCTTCGGGTACTTCATAGTTAACAAAGCGTCTTTCTAAAATCCAGCCCGTGAATATTCCGGCTAAAAATGCTATTTTAGAATAAACACCGTGCTTCATTGCAAGCGGATTTACATTATCTGTTAACGGGTTGTAGCTTTGCATATGCAAATTGCACCTTATTTGCAAATAAATGCAGAGCAAAACAGTAAAAATCATTACTGCAGCATAAAAAATAATATCCGCATTTTTGGTTTTATTAATATAATCTATCAGTTTATCCGCACCGAGTATAATAAATATACCGGCCACTATAGATACAATAACATCCTGCGGGGTGTGTACGCCAATGTAGTTTCTCGAAAAAGCAACAAGAAATACAATCCCTAACATTGAATATCGAACAAGTCTGTTTTTCCACCACCTGTAAGCTATACTTCCCCAAACAGCAGCTGCACCGGCAGTATGTCCGCTGGGAAAAGAGTATCCGTCAGCAGCAGGCAGGGCGCTTTCTATTGGTTTTACTGAAGGATTCAAAAGCCACGGGCGTTTTATGCAGGCGGTCATTTTTAAAAACACATTAACATAAAGAGTTATGCCGTAAGTAAAGAGTATCAACTGCCCCGCGCGTTTGTTTATGCCCCAGTATATTACGGAAATCACCGCAAGGGGTATCATAAGTTCCCCGAGCCACGTAACCCCGAGGAAAAAGTTATCGAAGATTCCGCCTGTTGCTTCTCTTAAATGCTGCAGCCAGAGTAAATATTGTATCTGTAAATCCATTGTATTTAGCATAGAATTATTTTTATTGTAAACTTTTTTAATACAGCGGGCAATTTTGTTAACCAAAATGTTTTTATATAAACAAGGTAAGTAATAATGTAGTGTGTGAAAAATGGAAAACATGTATAATCAATCCGGATATTCCCAGCAGACCGGTGAACAAAATAACGAACAGGATTTATACGTAACAACCCCGATAGTACGTAACAATGTGTCCCTGCCGCAATATGACAGAATAACAAGGGAATACGCTGATATAGTAAAAACTCTTGCGGTTGTTCAAATGAATCTGGAAGGAAGATTCAGCCCTGCTAAGTTTTTGAAATTTGCTGCTTTAAATAAGCATCAATAAACCCGTCTATCTCGCCGTCCATAACAGCGTCGACATTACCGACTTCGTAGCCGGTTCTGTGGTCTTTCACCATTTTGTAAGGATGAAAAACGTATGAGCGTATCTGCGAGCCGAAGTTTATATCAAAATTTTCGCCTTTAAGCTCTGCAAGCTTTTTGTCATGTTCCGCCTGTCTTATGGCTAACAGCTTTGAAGCCAGCATCTGCATTGCTGTTTCTTTGTTTTGAAGCTGCGAGCGCTGCTGCTGGCATTTTATAACAATACCCGTGGGTTTGTGCAGTATTCTTACTGCTGTTTCCACCTTGTTAACGTTTTGTCCGCCCGCACCGCCGGAACGCATTGTATCAACTTCTATATCTTCGGGAGGGATAGTTATAACCTTTTCAAAATCTTCTATTACAGGGCTGACTTCCAAAGATGCAAAGCTTGTCTGGCGTTTGCCGTTTGCATTAAAAGGAGAAATCCTCACTAAACGATGTACTCCTCTTTCCGCTTTAGCAAGCCCGAACGCATATTTTCCGCTGACTTTTATTGTTGCGGATTTTATGCCGGCTTCATCGCCGTCGGATTTGTCTAAAAGTTCTACTTTCCAGCCTTTTGATTCTGCCCAGCGGGTATACATTCTCAAAAGCATCTGCGCCCAATCCTGTGCATCCGTACCGCCTGCGCCGGCATTAACAGTCAAAATTGCATCGTAAGAATCATACTCACCGGAAAGAGTCATCTTTATTTCCCAGTCATTGAGTTCTTTTTCGAGGGATTCTATGTTATTTTGCAATTCCTCCCACAAGGACTCATCTTCTGTTTCATTATAAAGTTCAACGAGAAGATTGCAGTCATCAAGAGTCTTGTCCCAATTTTTTGCCTGTTCAATTTCTGATTTATATTCATTAAGCTCCTGCGACATCTTTGATGCCTTTTGCGGATCTGACCATATATCTTCGCTCTGGAGCTGTGTATCTATTTCTTTAACCTTTTTTTCAAGTTCAGGAAGGTCAAAGACACTCCTTCGCTTTGTTTATTTTCAAAGCAAGTTCTTCTAACTTTTGTTTTTGTTCAATGTCTATCATAGTAAAATTATTTTATCATAAATAGCAAATTTAGTTATTTACGAGTTTTAAGCAAATTACTATGTTAATAAACAGTTCGAAACATTATAATAATACCCCTGTTAACTTTAAATCAGGAATATACAAAAGCATAAATTGTGTAAAAGAAAACGCAATATCTGCGTTTCAGCCTATATTTATAGAGTCGCCTAAATTTCCCGCGGATATTTTTTCAAAGAATTTTGCCGGCGTAAAACCGGATAAACGTACATATCTGCATAAATTTGCCAATTTACACGAACATTACCGTCTTATTTACAACATACCCGATTTGCAATTTCTGGAAACATTTTCCGTAAAAAAATTAAAATCACTGTTTATGATTGCTTTTGAAAAAGATGAGGCCGGCATAATAAGATTCGTTCCGGATGAACTAATGAATATAGCCGACCTGAGCGAAGATACATTGAATTTTATAAAACCTTTTGCACGGCAAAAAAAGAACACTGAAATATTCAACTACAGAATCAACGATATTTATAAACTCTCTGATTTTTCCCCGCAAGAAAGACTAAACGCTATACAGCTGTTCAAGTTCAATCTTTCTGCCCGTGATTTGATAGAAATATCAAAAGACCAAAATGCTGACATATCCGCTTTAAAAAACAGACTGGAAACTCTTGAAAAAATTTTTGCTCAGGATATTAATGAGCTTGAGGTAAAAAAATTCGGCGAAGACTATGTAGTAACTCTACTCACCAACAATAATAAAGTGCATAAATATGTTTTTGATAACAAGTTCAACCTGAACCCCTGCTACAAATCAGATGTGGATTTTGATAATGAATCGCTAAGAGAAACAAATATTTTTAAACGACTTAATCCTTTTAAACAGAAACACCCGACCTTACAAAAAACAACAGGCAACAATCTGAAAGTATCTCTGCAGGAAAATATACTTGCATTGGACACAATACAAGAAAAGCTTGATTACATAAAGCAGCTTTATTTAAAAGCGTACAAGCACAACTTTTATGTTATGCACACAGGCAAAGGGCATTTTTACGAGCCAGATATAAAACTGCCTAAGAATATGCTTGTTGACTACTGGAAAAAAGGGGCTATATCAAACAATGATTTGATAAAAATATGCACTGAAAACGCAGGGATTATTCCTGAAAGTGATTTAAATTATTTTGCACTTAACAAAATAAAAATCACACCTTATGATACGGACAAGTATATTGAAATCAGGTATAACAATCTTTTCTCTGAACCAGTAAAAATCGGTTCTGCATATTACAACAAAGTGCTTGGGGAGATTTTAAACATTGAAAAAGAAAAGCTAAAAAATGTTAAAGCGCAAAAAAGAATGATTATAATAGACGGGCTGCCCGGAGCTGGTAAGTCAACAATAATAAAAAACATTTTAAAAAATGATAAAAATGCTTTTTACACGCCTGATTCCGATGATATAAAAGCAATGTTCAAAGAGGTTTATAAAAACGGTGAAGGTTCTAATTTAATACACGAAGCATCAGGAAAAATTTTAAAAACAGAAATATTACCCTTAGCATTAAAACAGGGAAAAAACGTTATTTATCAAACAACAGGCAGCTCTGTCAGTGTAAGTAAAATAATTCAACAGGCAAAAAATTACGGCTATGATATTGATTTTATACATATCAAAACCCCGAAAAATCTTTCTGTTGAACGTTCCATACAAAGGTTCGAACAAACCGGAAGATATATCGACCCTTATGTAATAATGAGTATTTTCAACCAAAACAATCAGGAAAAAGAATACGCTGCAAAGATATTCTCTCACGATAAAAATATACGTAATACATTTATCTATAAAAATGGAAAAATGCTGCTTGTTAAAGACGGAATAAAAACAGAGAAAAAGCACGTTGCTAAATTTTTATCCGGATACCAACAGGCATGAGATAAGACAACAACAGCAGCCTAACATTGTTAAACTGCTGTTGTTGTAGAAATTATTGCGTTTTACAAGCTGCCGCCTGACACGTATGCTTATATAACAAACTGACCGTCTTTGTAGATTAATTTGTCATCCGCATAGATTTCGCCGCCATGCTTCATATTTTTAATCAAATCCCAGTGCAATCCTGAAACATTTTTTCCGCCTGCTTCGGGATAAGACGCACCGAGCGCCATATGGATTGCACCTCCGATTTTTTCATCAAACAAAATATTGCCTGTAATATCCTGAATCATATAATTTGTGCCAATAGCGATTTCACCCACATAGCGCGAGCCTTCATCCATATTAATCATATTAAGGAAGTAGTCTTCTCCTTTTTCTGCGCTGGCTTCAACAACCTTGCCGTTTTCAAGGCGGAGTCTGACCTTTTGTGCCTCATTGCCTCTGTAAATTTGAGGAAAATCAAAGTATATTGTACCGTTTGCGCTGTCTTCTACAGGGGATGTGTAAATTTCACCGTCAGGGAAATTGCACTGACCCGAGCAGTTCAGCCATTTTCTGCCCTCTGTATTAAATGTGATGTCTGTTTCTTCGCCAATGATATGCAGTTTAGTTGTAGAATTAAGGTAGTCGGCAATGTGCTGCTGCTGTCTGTCTATTTCTTTCCATTTTTCAATAGGGTTATCAAGATGCAGGTAGCACGATTTTATTAAAAAGTCAGTGTAATCATCGAGCGACATTTTTGCTTCCTGAGCAAGAGCATTGGTCGGGTAATCCGCAATAACCCATTTAAGGCTGCCTTCTGCAGAACGTTTCATCATAAGGTTAGAAAGTTCGCGTGTTGCAGCAGAGCGTTTTGCCATTTTTTTAGAATCAGCCTTTGCCATGGTTTTAGTGTTAGTCGGTGCGCCGATAGAGATAAACTTGTTCGCTGTTTTGTATTCAAGTTCCGTCATCGGGTCAATATAAGCAAGCTGTTCATCAGATGCATATTTTATATAGGTTTCAGCCAGACCTTCCATTGCTGCGTGCACAACAGGATGTCCTCCTTTTTGCAAAACCTGTTTGTATATTTCTTTTACAAGCGGCTGTGCCTCGTGGCTTGTTGCTCTGATTATTGTCAGGTCGCCAGGTTGAATGTCTACGGAATATTCAACAAGAACCTGTGCATATTTTGATAAAACAGTATTATCCATCTTTAAAACTCCTTTGGTTTAGTGATTAATGAATAAATTATATTACTTTTTCCCGCATCAGTAAATTATACTTTATATTAAATGACCAAATTCGTTTAAAATTAAAAGTTCAGTAATTTGGCATTCAACATCGAGGCAGTATCAGCTGCCTTTTGTTCGGATTGATATCTTTTAAACTGCATTTGGGAAACATACTGTTGCACGCCTTCTTTATTCTGGTTTCCGTATTTTGTATTTAGTTCCTGATTTAGCAGTTGATTAATTTTTATAATGCTTTGCAGCTGTATTTCAACATTATTTGTGTTTTGTATATCATTATGAGATTTTGATTTTTGGTCACATCTTTTTGCTTTTGCAACTAAAGACTTTTGGCTAATTTTGTTACTTCTTTGGGGTTGGTGCAATGATATTACGCAAGGAATTTCCTGAGTTAAAACGGAGTCTTGGTCAGGCGCAACAATATGTAATTTTGTATTGTTTTCGCGTTTGAGTTTTTGGGACTTGAGCTGCACTGCTTTTGTTTCGGGCTTTTTGAGATGTTGTTTATTCACAAAATGCCGTGCTGCAATTTCTGTTTCAACTCCGTTGTGTTTTTTATTATCAGCAAGCTCTTTATGTAAAGTTTGTTTTCTTTCCGTGTTTTTCTGATTTTTTGCAGCCTGTGTTTGTTGTTTGGAAGATTTTGTATCTACTGCTGCCTGCTTTTTTGAGTGCATTTTTTGGGGGGCTTCTTTCTGTGGAGTTATTGCAGGTATACCATCGGGCTGCTCTTTTGTTTTGAATTTTGAGGTATCCGGTTTTGTATAATTTTGGAATCTTTCTGATTGTTTTTTAGATATTTGTTTTGCCGCATATTTTTTAACATTTTGTAAATCAGTACCCAGTTTTTTTTCTGCTTTTTTATAAACGGAATTGTTTTTGTGTTCAATATCATTCAAGTAAACAGCTTTGTTTATAATATCTTTAGCTGTATGATTTTTTGAAACAAGCGGAATGTTTTCATTTTTCGAATTTTTTAAATTTTCTTCAGGCACTTTAAAAAGACTTTGGGTTTCTTCTTCAGAAAAGACCTCAGCAAAGCTCCGTTTAAAGTTATTTTTATATTTTTCTATGATATCTTTTGCTGCTTCTTTTTCTTGCATCATTATATAAGAAGAATCAGTATTGTTTAATTTACAAGCTGTTGCTACTGCATTGTCCAGCGGCAGATTTTGTTGAAGTTTTTCAACAGTGTTGTATGTGTTTGTATTAATTTGTTTAACTTGTCTTTTTGATGGTGCATCAAGGTTGTTTTCATTAGCTTTAACGAGTTGAAGATTTTCATTTGGAGAATCTTTTATGCAGGCAGAGATTGCGGGCGCATTTTTGTGCAACTCAACAAACTTTTTATAAACGCTGTTTTTTGTCTCTTTATCTAAAGAGACAAACTCATGCAAATGTTCTATGTACATTCCATAGTTTTGGTATCGGCAAATAAACTCTAGCAAAGTGTTAAGGTCGCATTTTTCTGATTTCTGTTTTACAGAATCCAAAAGAGTCTTGTTTATTTCTGCATTTTGTAAATGAATGTTTTCAAGATAATCAACATACTCTTTAAATTCGCTGCTGCTGTCCAAACCATAGTGTTTAAAAGCTTTTTGCAGTTTTTTTACAGCAGAATCTTTGTCTGTATTATCTTTCTTTTTATAGTGTTCAAGTACATTTATTACTTTAAAAGCTTTTTGTTTCTGATTTTCAACATTATTTTTTAAAACTCTGAAAGATTCAAAGGCATCTTGATGATAGTTACCGAAATAATCAAAATGCACCTTCATAAAATCTTTCATAACAGCATGCGAAACACCTGACTGCTCTATGTAGTCAACAAGAACACAGGTGTTTTTTAATCTCTCAGCTGCTTCATTGCTGTCTTGTTTGTCATAAAATCTTTCTACAAAGTTATTCAACGGGGATTTTGCAAACAAGCTCAATGCATAATAATATTTTGCAATATCAGAATCATTGCCGATATTCTTATGCTGTCTGCTCTGCGGCAGAAAATTCGCACTAACCGTATTGTTCTTTGCAGGAAAACCTGTATGTTTTGTTTTGCTCCGGAAATTTTTACCGCGTTTATCTCTTATTATATTTTTGGCATGATTGTTGGCGTTGTCTTTTGTTGCGGCTTCTTTAGACGAAATTGAATTATTTTTTTTATGTTTTTCGCAGGCAGCTCCGTCTTGTACAAGCGAAAGCAAATAAAGATAATACAAAAAATATTTTGCAGGAATATTTTGCGCATTAAGTTGATTATTGGAATTTGTGACTTTGGAGTGCAAATCATTAAAATCCAAAACTGCGTTGCTAACTTTGTGAAAATGTTTTTGTTTATTAACATTCTTTGATAATTTTTTATCTTTTGTTAAATTGTTATTAGCAAAAATTTTGGGAGTTTCGCTCTGTATATCAGAATCAGTCGATGCAAAAAACTCAACACTGTTGGCTGACTTATTCTTTTTATCCTTTTTTGATGCGGAATAATGCTCATTTTGTGAGGATAAAGTTTTACCTCCTTGATTATTTTTGTTATTGCGGTTACTTTTTTTACCGGTTTTTGAAACAGGGTCTTTTGCAGTTGTAAATATTTTGAAAGCAGAAATGTTTTGAAGATATTTGAATAAAGTCAGGAATAAAGTATTAGAAAATTGAGGTTTATTCAAACTGGGCGCTTTGGATTCATCTTTTGGCTTTTGCACAATGTAGCGAAAAGCTTTTTGCCCGGAGAGTCCTTGCGTCCTTTTACAGCTTATATGAGCTTGAGATACAGGAGAATTATTCTGTCGTACGTCTGTTATCTTTTCTAAATGCGGCTGTTCAGTATTTTTTCGTACTGTTTTGCCGGCAAGCAGAGTCTTGCTCCCGTTCAAAGGCTTTGGACATTTTTGAATTATATAATATTTTGCAGGAGTGCTGTTTAGCGTAGAATTTATCGCTTTAAAATCTTGAATATTTTGACTATTGCAGCAGAGAATATTTACAATATTTTTAACAGATGTATCTGCTAAAGGCACAGTATTAGCACCCGCAATTGTTGCTGCCATATTAGTTGGCGGATGAGTTTGGGGATAGGTTTTATTTTTTATTTTATTATTATATTTTTTACAATTTACTTCAGAAAACAAAAAATCTGTATGAAAATTTTTCATACAGATTTTAATTGTCCTGCAATGTGAAAATTGCCTTTTATATTAAGTTTTGTAAACTAATACATTGTGTTTTCTGCTTTTCTGAGTGTAATTCCGCGTTTGGATTCACGGATGAATTGAACAAATTTTTTGACGTATTCATCCTGCGGAACTTCCTGTTCGATTACATCACAGGCTTTTGAGATAAGGTATTTTTCGGATTTTAAGATTTTCAATGCTTCTTTCAAATGGTCGCGCACTTCTGAGGGAATTCCTCTTCTTTTCAATCCGATAGCGTTAATTCCGTGAGGAATCGGCGGACGACCTTCTCCCTTAACATAAGGCAGACAGTCCATTCTTGCTGCGGAGAAGCCGCTTATAATACACATTTCTCCGATTCTTAAATTCTGATGAAACACACTCATTCCGCCTAAAAAAGCACCGAACCCTACATGGCAGTGACCGCCAATGGTTGCGAGGTTTGCCATAATTACTTCATCTTCCAGAACACAGTTATGAGCAACGTGAGATGACGTCATAAGCATGCATTTGTTTCCTACAATTGTTGCCTTCCCTTCACCCGAGGCTCTGTTAACAGTTGCATATTCTTTAATGATACAGTTTTTACCGATAATGGATTTTGTCGGTTCGTTTTTGTATCCCAAATCCTGCGGCGCTGTACCAATGCTTGCAAACGGAGATATAACCGTGCCATCTCCTATTTCGCAGTGTTCAAGATATGCATTAGGCATAATAATTACGTTATCACCGATTTTTACATTTTCTCCGATAACCGCATTTGCACCTATTGATACATTTTTACCTATTTGAGCGTCATCAGATATTATTGCTCTGTTATCAATCATTTTGGCTCCATTCTGAATTTTCCGGATTATACCGGATTATTAAAACTAAATTACACTACCGAAAATATCATGTCGGCAGACATTGCGAGTTGTCCGTCAACACTGGCTTTGCCCTGTGCTTTGATAATCGGTCCTTTGACTTTTATGAGTTCAACTTCCATATCCAGTCTATCACCGGGGCGGACAATTCTTTTGAATCTGCAATTGTCAATACCAGCATAAACAACGAGTTTGCCTTTAAACTCTGGCATTGTCATTAAAATACCTGCACCTAATTGAGCCAGAGCTTCTGTCTGCAGCACGCCCGGCATAATCGGATTGCCCGGAAAATGCCCCTGAAAGAAAGGTTCGTTAAATGTCAGGTTTTTATAACCTTTTGAATATTTACCGGGTACGCATTCCGTAATGCGGTCAACCAGTAAAAACGGATATCTGTGAGGAATCATATCCATAATCTGCATTACGTCAAAATGCAGTTTTTCCTCATTTGTAGTCTGTTCTGTCATCTATAACTCCTTATTAAATTAAACTTCTTTTTGTATTTTATCTTTAAGCAGTTTTGCAACTTTGACATGCACGGCATGTCCTGCTTCTTTTACAATAACCTCTGCTTTTAAATCCATAGGGTTAAATCCTGTTAAATAGAAATCTCCTATTAAATCAAGAATTTTGTGTTTTACAGGTTCAAAATCGCTTTTGAGTTCTGTAGTATAGCCGTCATCTGTCATACCTACCGTATTTTCAATGCTGACACCTCTTGCATAACCTGCTGCCTGCAGCATTTCCAGCTCTTTCAAATACCCGAAAGTTCTTGCTTCAATGATTTCATTTAATTTATCTTTTTTCATAGACACCCATCTGTGGTTAAGTTCAGGGTGGTTAAAGTTTACGGAATAAGTAACTTTAAACTCATCTGACGGAACAACAATCAAATGTGTCTTGCCGTTAAAGTAAGAAACAGGTTCTGTTAAGATATAGCTTTCTTTTGGTGTATTGCCGGCTTCTTTAAAAATTTCTACCCACTCTTTTGAACCTCCGCCTAATATCGGCATTTCAAAATGTGTAAGATAAACATCTATTGCTTCTATATGACAGATTGCACAAGCAGCCATAAAATGCTCAATCAGCATAACTTTCATATTTTGATTGCCGATTACCGTGCAGTGTTCCGTAGAAACAACATTATCAACGCTTGCCTCGATAACATTATCCCCGAGATGGAATCTGATACCTTTTTTATCTGACGGTACAAGTCTTGCCGTAGAATCAACACCCGTCATCAAACCTTTTGATGATACAGATACTTCTTTTGATATTGTATTAACAGCTGCGGTCATAGTCATTATTCTTCCCCTTGTTCAAGTGTATCGAGCAAATGTTCATATTTTTTAAATTTAGAAACTGCTTCTTCTGCTGATTTAAGCATTTTTAACTGCTTGATAAAGTCTTTTCTCGGAACAGCGGGAGCACCGATGATAATTGATTTGTCAGGGAAGGATTTTGTTACCCCTGCCTGAGCCATAATGATGGAATCAGAACCGATGTTGAGGTGGTCTGCCAGACCAGCCTGACCGGCGATTACTACACGGTCGCCGATTTTGCAGCTGCCTGCTAATCCTACCTGAGAAACAATCATACAAGCACCGCCGATTTTGCAGTTGTGACCGATTTGTACAAGGTTGTCGATTTTTGTTTGAGGTCCGATTGTTGTATTTTCGATTGTACCTCTGTCAATACATGTGTTAGCCCCGATTTCCACATCATCTGCTATTACAACACCGCCGATAGAGGGGATTTTATAAACTTTTTGTTTTGTATTGGATTCTTTTACAGAACCTTCTTTACGTGCCTGTTCAATAACGTCGGGATTTTCCGTTACAAAGCTGAAACCGTCAGCGCCGATACTTACACCGTGCTGCAGAATAACTCTGTTGCCGATATGCGAGTTGTCACCGATATTTACTCCGGGGTGGAAAAGACAGTTTTCACCGACTGTAGAGTTTTTACCGATATATATATTGGCAAGAAGCTTTGTATTGTTGCCGATAACAGCATTTCTTGATATCACGACATTAGGACCGATAGAAACATTTTCTCCGATTTTAGCTTCCGGATGGATAACCGCTGACGGGTGGATTCCGACAGGCGCATCAGGAGCGTCATAGAAAAGATGAAGAAGTTTCATCATTGCAAGTCTGGGTCTTTCGACCTCGATAGTTGATATATGCTCAAAATTTACTCCAAGAGGAACAAGTGCAACCTTTGCTTTTGTTTTCATAAGGTTTTCAATTTCTTCTTCAGACAAAGCCAATGCCAGAGAATTTTCATCGGCAAGCAGCGGAGGCAGCAGTTTGTTTATACTTGCTTCATTTATTTTAGTAAGTATACCGCCTACGATTTCTGATAGTTCCTCTATTCTGTAACTTTTCATATATAATCCTCTTTCCCTCTATTAGTTTGTTGGTATTTATTTATTTTAATACCATCAAGGCAAAATTACAAAAATATTTATATATATTTAATATGAAAAATTTGTAAACTTTTTGTAACAATATGAAAGTATATACGCAATTTCCTATACAAAAGGAGATTCTAAAATGTCAATCAATCCGGCAGGAAATACAAATAACAACAGAGGCGGTAACGGACAATTCAGACCCCTTTTGAGAAAAGCTCAACAAGAAAACAAACTCCAGGCAAGTCTTGCCATCCTTGATAAAAAAGATATCAGAATGAGATTCAAAAATTCAAGAGACCCGCTTTATATAGCTTTTGATTATATTGACAAAAGACCGGTAAAAGAACTTGCGGTTGCTTTTGTTAAAGACACACTTTTTGACGTAATGAACTTCGTATCAGGCGGAACATTAGCCTAATTACATTAATAACAACAAACAAAGAGGTAAACCTGCATCAGTTTACCTCTTTTTATTGTGTTTTTTAATCAATTTAAAAACATTATTTAGCTGTTGCGTTCAATGTTTTGATTATGCTGTCAGAAATATCGACTGCACCGTAAAGAGTGTTATTGCTTGTTAAAATCAAAGCATAAACGCCTTTTTTGCCTTCAGCTTCGATTGCTTTTCTAACATCATTTTCTATACCCTGTAAAGCAGAAAGTTTATCTTTTTGCAATTTATCCATTTTTGCTTTTAATTCTTTAGCATATTTGTCTTCTAATTTTTTTCTTTCCGCATCTGTAGTTGCAGCAACAATTTTCTTTTGAGCATCAACAATAAATACTCTTACATCAGCGTCGCGCTGCTGGAATGTTTTATTGATAGCTTCTGTTTTTTTGTAGCCTTTTAACACTTTATCTATGTCAACGGAAGCGTATTTGTCAGCAGCAAAAACCGGTGAGCTGACAGCAAGCAAAGCAAGTAATGTAAGTAATTTTTTCATCAAACTCTCTCTTTTCTATTTAACGTAAACTTAACTTTTACGTTTAGATTAACATATTATACGTATTTAGTAAATATAATACATGCAATAAAGGCGGTAAATAATTACCGCCTTTATTATTAGTATTTAAAAGAATCTTTTAAATTTTTAATTGCATCTTTTCTCTGTTGTTGTCTTTGCTGTGCTGCTTCTTTTTGAGCCTGCTGTTTTTTCTTATATTCTTCCTGTTTCTTTTGCAAAGCTTTTCTTTGTTCTTCCTGTTGTTTTAATCTTGCTTTTCTTTCAGCCTCGCGTTTTTTCTGAGCTTCTTCTTGCTTTTTCTGGTATTCGTTTATTTTAGCGTCTTGTTTTTTAATTGCTTCATTACGTTTTTGCTGATAATCCTGCAAGAAGTTGCCTGCTGCCATAGAAGCACCTGCGCTGAACATAAAAGCTACTGCAAGTAAAAGTGTTGAAAGTTTTTTCATTATAATTCCCTCCGATTTTCCCATTTCGCTTTTTGGGTTACTAAATTATAGCAATATTTTTTTTGGTTATCAATCAAAATCTTCCGGTATGTAAACAATTTTTTTATCCAGCAGGTTTCTTGCTTCTTCATAAGAATCAGAGCAGCATCTTGCTGTCTGATACTCTCTGACCAGTGCAATAATATCATCTGTTGAGACCTGTATAAGCCTTCTGCCGTTTAGATTTTCTAAAATTTTTGCCATTATTATTCTCCTTCTCTTTTTTATTTAAAAAATCGGCAGCAATAGTTATCAGCTTTAACAAGTTCGTTAATAAGGCTTAGAAAAGTTTTTTGTAAGGATAATTCAAATTGTATACACATGTGCAATTTTTTATCGAAATTTAAGAGATTAAAATTTTAGCAAAGATGATATTTTTAGGAGGAAATATAATATGAACAACTCTATTATTCAGGCTCAGTGTGTAGAAATGACAGAACTAAACCATCTGTTTATAGATCTTGAATATACCAAAGACAAAAATACTAACTTTAATGTTTACAGAAGCAGAAGTTTTAATCAGAAAAATAAAAAATACCTTCAACTTGATGAAATAAAAGATGCACTGCAAAAAGCCGACAAAAGCAGGCTGAAATATATTTATCTTACAGGAAACAACTCTATGTCGCATCCTGAGTTTAACCATATATTAAGACTGTGTTTGACCTATTGTCCGGTTACAATTTTTTCTGACGGAAGCTGCATTAATGACAAAAAATCAAGATTTTTAAAAAGAGTGGAAGACGAAGGAACAAATGAAATTATTTTTAAAATATTTATTAATCACTATGATGAAAAAAAGAATGATGAAATATCAGGCAGAGGCTCTTTCAGAAAAGCATTGCATGCAATTACCTCTTTAAACAAATACGGCTTTAACCCGATTCTTGTAATAAAAACTCCGCAATCACAGCTTCAGGAATTCAAAGAAGGATTTATTGAACTGGGTAAAAAATTCAGGTTTGAAACAGAAGATATAAATTTTTCTTTTATACCGTCAGAAAGCGAAGAAACTACCTCCGCTATTTCTTTACCCCCGGAAAGCTGGAATCTCGACTGCATGAGCGCTCGTATTTTTACAAAATCAGGTGTATACAATTGTCCCGAGCTAATAAACGATTACCGCGGCAGAAGCGGTGCAAACCTTTGCGATTTCAGCAAAAAATGCTACCTTGAAACAGAAAAATGCTCGTTGTGCAAAATGTTCGGACAACAAATGTATGTAAACAACTGGAGCTGAAAGGTTAGAATTTTTGTCACTGAATTACGTAACATATACAAGGATGACGACTAATTCTTTTGATTTCTCCGTAGTTGTGAGAACTAAAAAATAAAAAATGCAGGTCAGTAAACTTTTAAACCAAGCCTTAAACAAATTTTTTTTTCGCAACCCGTATGTACTGCCTGGATGTAAACTGCCTGCATGTTAATAATACCCAAATTTCAAAATTTTAAACATTTTTTGGGCAATTTTTTCAATTTCTTAACAATTCTGTTACAATTAAATCTCCCATCTCAGAAGTGCTTGTCACTGTTGAGTTTTCACTTGCGATATCTTTAGTTCTGTATCCTTGTTTTAAAACATTTTTTACTGCATTTTCTATATCCAAAGCGGCACTGTCTTGAGCAAAAGAATATCGAAGCATCATTGCCGCAGACAGTATCGTCGCAATCGGGTTGACAATATTTTGTCCTTTTATATCCGGCGCAGAACCATGGATAGGTTCATACATTCCTTTTTTCCCGTCAGACAAACTTGCACTCGGAAGCATCCCCAAAGACCCCGGCAGCATGGAAGCTTCGTCAGACAGAATATCGCCGAAAATGTTACCCGTAACGATTACATCAAACTGTTTAGGATTTCTTATAAGCTGCATAGCTGCATTGTCAACGTACATGTGCGTAAGTTCGACTTCCGGATACTGTTTGGAAACATATGTTACGATTTCTCTCCACAGTCTTGAGCAATCCAGAACATTAGCTTTGTCGACAGAGCACAGCTTTTTATTTCTTTTCATTGCAGTTTTAAAAGCGACATGGGCAATTCTTTCAATCTCATGTTCAAAGTAAATCATGTTATTGAACCCTGCTCTTTTTCCGTCGATTGTATCAATGCCCCGTGGTTCTCCAAAATAAACATCACCTGTAAGCTCACGCACTACCATTATATCCACGCCTTTGATAACTTCCGGCTTTAAGGTTGAAGAATCTAAAAGCTCATCAAAAACAATTGCGGGTCTAAGATTTGCAAAAAGGTTCAGCTGCTTTCTTATGCCTAAAAGAGCTTTTTCGGGACGGACTTCCGGCGGCAGTGTGTCATATTTCCAATCACCTACTGCCCCTAAAAAAACAGCATCAGCATTTTTAGCAAGCTCTACAGTAGAATCGGGAAGCGGCGTTTTATATTTTTCATATGCGCAGCCGCCTATCAGTGCTTTTTCAAACTCAAAAGAGATCTCTCCTTTATATTTTTGCTGCACTGCTTTTAAAACTTTTACGCCTTCTTCAATAATTTCCGGTCCTACGCCGTCGCCCGGCAAAACTGCTATTTTATAATTCATCAATTAAACTCCCAATTTTTTCTTTGTGTAATTAATTAATCCGCCCTGTGCGATTAAGTCTTGAATTTCAGGAGGGAACTTTTCGCATTTATATTCTTTATTCTTAGTTATATTTTTGATAATTCCGTTTTGCAAATCAACGCTTATTTTATCGCCTTTTTGTGCATCGTTTGCGACTTCTCGATTTTCTAAAATAGGAAGTCCGATGTTGATTGCGTTACGGAAAAATATTCGTGCAAAAGATTTTGCAATCACAACAGAGATACCGCTCGCTTTAATGGCAATAGGAGCGTGTTCTCTGGAACTTCCGCAGCCGAAATTTTCTCCGGCAACTATAATATCTCCATGCTCTACGTTTTTAGCAAAAGATGTGTCAATGTCTTCCAGGCAGTGGCTTGCCAGCTCTTTTTCATCAGATGTATTTAAATAACGAGCCGGTATTATAACATCAGTATCAACATTGTCATTATATTTCCAACAATTTCCTACAAATAGTGTATTCATGGTCTATCTCCATTTACAAAACTCAAAATTTATACTATATATAATAATATAAAATTTATCTGTTTGTGATACAAAAAGAAGGAGATTTACAAGATGAATTATTACATTGGCGAAGCTGCTGGAAAAGTTTACGAATTTTTAGCTGATCAAAAAAACAACGAAGCAACTATTTCTAAATTAGAAAAAGAATTAGACTTGAACCAAAACTTTGTTTCTATGGGTATTGGCTGGTTAGCTCAAGAAGGTAAAGCTGATCTTTCCGGTAAAGGTGCTAGAACAAAAGTTAGATTAATCGAATCAATCAAGTAGTTTGATTAAAATATTTTTGAAAATTGAAAAGGGCAGATTTTATATCTGCTCTTTTTTTATAAAATTAACAAATTATTTAACCCCAAATTTGTATAAAAATTTAATACATTTTATATGACATGATTAAAAAATTTTGGTACAATATGTTTGTTATAAAATTATCTGTTTTAAAGTTTAAGAGAAGGAGATTTAAAAAATGAACTATTTTATCGGCGAAGCAGCTGGAAAAGTTTATGAATTTTTAGCTGATCAAAAAAACAACGAAACTACTATTTCTAAATTGGAAAAAAATTTAGACCTTGAACAAAATTTTGTATCTATGGGTATCGGCTGGCTTGCTCACGAAGGTAAAGTTGACCTCGACGGCAAAGGTGCAAGAACAAAAGTCAGATTAACTGATATATAATTTTTGTTATACAATAACATTACAAAAAAGAGCAGATAAAAATCTGCTCTTTTTTAATGAATAATGTAAATCTGCTTAATTAAATTTGTAAAGATTTTTTGCAATAACTCTTATTTATTTTCGGGTTATTATACAATGTAATAACAGGATTAGTTAGTTTTTTGGAGTATCGATGAAATTAAAAGACACACTGGCGGAAGGTTCGTTTGATTACCTGTATTTAACCAAAAGAATGTACAAATATATAAAACCATACATGTTCAGAATTATTCTGGGCTTTTTAATAGCTCTGCCCGTCGGTGCATTGGATGGTGTTGTTGCATACGCACTCAAACCTTATATGGATGAGGTTTTAATCAAAAAAAATATGCTGCTGGCGTATCTTATTCCTTTTGGTATAGTGGCATTCGCAGCTTTGCAGGGTGTTTTAAGATATTTGAACGATTATTTGACAAGCTGGACAGGACAAAAAGTCACAAACGATGTAAAACTCGGTTTGTTCAAAAAACTTGTACAGATGGACCCGAAATTTTACGACGAAAATTCTTCCGGTATAATTCTTACAAGATATCTTTCAGACCCCGGTACCGCATCAACAGGTATTCTTGATAATTTAAAAGCATTGATGAGTTCCGGTATTGGTGCAATTGCCCTTATCGGGGTTATGCTGTACAACTCCTGGGAACTTGCACTTGTCGGTGTGCTTGTGCTCGGTATTGCATTTTTACCGGCGGCATTGATGAGAAAAAGAATCAAAGCCACATCAAACAAAAATATGAAAATCGGCGGAAACATCACCACTGATTTTAACGAAACAACTTCCGGAAATAAAATTATAACCTCATACAATCTGGCAGACTACCAGTACGGAAAATTTAATAAAGAAATTCACGACTCTTTTGATGTAAATATGTCACTGGTAAAAAGAGCAGCCTGGATGTCACCGATAATGTACACGATTGCATCAGTGGGTATTGCAATTGTTATGGCATTTGGTACATACCTAGTTACGTCAGGCAAAATGACAAGCGGCAGTCTTTTATCTTTCGTAACATCGCTTTTGCTGTTGTACAAACCTGTTAAAACTCTCGGCAACACAATGACCAACCTGCAAAACGTGTTTGTTGCATTATGCCGTACTTTAGAGCTGTTTGACATAGAACCCGAATTAAAAGACAAAGAAAATGCAATAGAGCTAAAAGAAGTAAAAGACGGGGTTACTCTTGAAAATGTATGGTTTGAATACGTTAAAGACACTCCTGTTTTAAAAGGGATTAATCTTTCGGCTCATGTCGGAGAAACCGTAGCTATAGTAGGAAATTCCGGCGGCGGAAAAACAACTATCGCAAACCTTATCCCTAGATTCTATGATGTAACGGGCGGTTCAATAAAAATTGACGGTATTGATATACGTGATTATTCGCTCTCCTCTTTGAGAGAACACATCTCCGTAGTGTTTCAGGACAATTTCTTATTCTCCGGAACAATAAGAGAAAACCTTGTAATGGGCAACTTTAAAGCATCCGAAGAGGACATACAAAGAGTAGTTAAAGCTGCTCACATTGATGAATTTTTAGAAGATATGCCAAACGGCATAGATACGGAAATCGGAGAAAGAGGCACAACTCTCTCCGGAGGTCAAAGACAGCGTGTGGCTATTGCCCGTGCTATGCTGAAGGATGCGCCGATTGTTATACTCGATGAGGCTACATCAGCACTGGACAACAAGTCTGAGGCTATTGTACAAAAAGCTCTGGACAACCTTATGCAAAATAAAACAGTATTTGTTATTGCACACAGATTATCAACAATTAAAAATGCAAACAAAATTGCTGTAATAAATGAAGGTGAACTCGTAGAGCTGGGAACTCATGACGAACTTTTATGCAGAGAAAACGGTTTTTACAAACGGCTATACGAGATGCAGTTTGCAAAAGCAGACGACAGTGTTTCAGAAAAAGTTCCAATGTAAAGTACAATTGCGGGATTTATTTTAAATTTAAAAAACTGTATTGAAGTATCTTAATAAAAAGATGCTTCGCTCAGAATGACGTGAAAATCATAAAATCAGTCGTAGTACTTCTATGTGTTAATAAGTCCTGCAATTTTTCCACAGGCAGGCTCAAACCTTAGCGTATACAATCAAAAAACACAGGGAACTAAACAATTTAAATCATTGTATACAAGGATTCCGAGATATTAATAAATTCCCTGACTAAATCTTTATCCCACTGAATGCCAGCCCCTACACGCAATATCTCACACGCTTTTTCGTTAGACATACCTTTGCGGTACGGTCTGTCAGAAATAAGAGCGTGATATGCGTCAGCAACAGACACAATTCTTGCAGCAAGAGGGATTTCTTCTCCTTTTAATTTTTCAGGATAACCAGAACCGTCCCAGTGTTCGTGGTGATATTTTACAATCGGAATCAAATCGTGCAAAGATTCGTTAGGCATAAGCACCTTTTCCGCTCCGATAACAGGGTGCTGTTTCATAATTTCCCACTCGTCATCTGTCAGTCTGGAAGGCTTTTTCAAAACAGTTTCCGGTATACCTATTTTGCCTATATCATGCAATAGTGCACCAAGCTTTATTCTTTCAACATCTTTTTCAGGCAAATTCAAAGCACGCGCAAGAGCTTCCGAGTATCGTGACACTGCTGACGAGTGACCTTTTGTGTATTCGTCTTTTGCATCAATAGCACCGGCAAGCGAAGTAACAACTTCTATAAGGTGTCCCTGGTTAATAATCTCTTCGCTATGGAATTTATTAACAAGCTCTTCATCAAAATTTATACCGATAGAAGCATGTCTTTTGGCAATAACCGAAGCAAACGAGCTTAAAGCAGTATCGTCCCAAAAATCAAAGTCATCCGAGCAAACAATAGTGGACATTCCGTTTTTATATCCTTTGCTCTTGGATATATACATAGCCTGTTCTGCAAGTATCAAAAGCTTTTCAAGGTCTTGAGTCGAATTAGGATAGGTTGCAATACCTACTGATGCCTTAACAGGTCCTACGTCATCAACAAGACAGCAAGAGAGTGAATATGTTAAATATTCCGCAAGATATTTCGCTTCTGACGAAGTTGTTTCAGGCAGAACAATAGCTATTTCGTCCCCGCCGTATCTTGCTGCGGAATCGTTATTTCTTATGCCTTGTTTGATTTTGTCAGCAACGAGTTTTATAATTTCATCGCCTTTTGCAGCTCCAAAATCTTTATTAATTTGAGAAATATTATTTATATCAAATATAACAATAGATGTCTGGGTTTGGGTTCTCTTTGCTTTGTCAATTTCTGAGGAGAGAATTTCCTGGAATTTTCTGTGGTTATACAAACCTGTCAAAGCATCCGTATCAGTGTTCATCAAAACCTTTGCTGACAGTGTTTTATTTTGGATAAACAAAGCAAGATAGTTTGCCATCAGTTTATATATATCGCGTGTAGACTCGTAGTTGTTGTCCCCGACCATCATAACCCCTATGCACTCATTAATAACGCACAGCGGTATTATTGCAACAGCTGATTCTGTAAGATAGTGCACATTTAAAAACTTGCTGCTTGTTTCATAAAGAGATGTTCCTGTTGAAAAAGCTTTAACAACAGGGTTGTCAGTATCGTTTAAAAGCACACGGCTGGTAAAAGTTGAACCGATTTTGTCTATAATTTTAAAGTTAATACAGTTTGACTGCGGGTGATACAATCCAAATGCAGAAAAAGCTGCATTCAGTTTGTTTGTAAAAATATTATGCAAAGAGTAGAATAGTTCATTCTGATTGTCTTTGCCTCTTGTTACCTCATTGATAAACTTTATAACTTCCTGATAATCAATATTTTCATAAGTACGCCAGGTTTTATGGCTGTAGCCGGCGTACAATCTGTTAGCAGTTGTTCTGTTGTTTATGGAATTGATTTTCGAAATAAGCCCGCTCGGTATAATAGGATTCGAATGTTTATTATCAAAGCCAATATCTTCCTCACTATACTGCTCGGATTCAGAATTTTCAATATTTCTCTTTTTAAAACTATTGAAATTATCGAAATTCAACTTTAAGACCTTCCTGATTGCTTAAATGCTTAAAAAGCCCTCATAAACAAAATTTGCCATGCCCGCAATATATTTCTTTACAAATTTTACAATTCGGGGAATGTTTATGTATTTTAACGCTTACCGCTGTTTTTGTAAAGGTATAAAGTTATGATATTTTTGCAGTTGGTGCACTCGAGTTAACACTGTTCAAAATTTGTTCGAGAAAAATTCGTGATAAGACTCTGCCGAACAAAAGCAGCCAGTGGCTGGTTTTGAGAGAGGGGAGTGACGTGAACGAATTTTTTGAGTGACACATTGAAAAGGTGAGTCTTTGAGCTTCGAAAGCTCGAAGCAAGGACTCCGTTAAGGGTTGACTAAATGTC
>CASFCQ010000051.1 GCA_949293185.1 uncultured bacterium | reverse complement strand
CTGGGGTTGAAATTAGTTGTTGTAAAAGCGCAGTATCTGAATTTGAAATGAAACTTCCGGCTGAAAATATAAAAATCCCCAGTAATATTACATAATAAATATTATCAATACCAATAAAATTAAGTACCCAACAAAAGGAGAATAAACATGCAAACAATAAAATTAAATAACGGTGTTGAAATGCCTATTTTAGGTTACGGGGTATTTCTTGTTGACCCGAAAGAATGCGAAAGATGTGTAACAGATGCTATTGACGTTGGTTACAGAATGATTGATACAGCACAGGCTTATTATAATGAAGAAGGTGTCGGAGCTGCCATCAAAAAATCAGGAATAAAAAGAGATGAATTTTTCCTTGTGACAAAAGTCTGGATAACAAATTCCGGTGAAGAAAAAGCAGCAAAATCCATTGACGAATCTCTGAAAAAATTGCAAACAGATTATGTGGATTTGCTCTTAATCCACCAGCCGTTCGGTGATTATTACGGAACATACAGAGCAATGGAAAAAGCCTATAAAGACGGCAAGACAAGAGCTATAGGCGTCAGCAACTTTTTCCCTGACAGATTTGTTGATTTGTGTAATTTTGTTGAAATAAAACCTATGGTTAACCAGATGGAAACACATATATTCCAGCAGGAAAAAGCTTTGCGCAAATATATGGACAAATACAAAACGCAGCTTATGTCCTGGAGTCCTATGGCAAGAGGCGAAAATAATTTCTTTAACAATGAAATATTAAAATCAATCGGAGGTAAATACAATAAAACCGCTGCACAGGTTGCACTGAGATTTTTAACACAGGAAAATATCATTGTTATTCCAAAATCTACCCATAAAGAAAGAATGAAAGAAAACTTTGAAATTTTTGATTTTGAACTTTCCAAAGATGATATGGAAACTTTGAGAGCCTTAGACAAAGGCGAAAGCATCTTTGTAAACCACTATGACCCAGAGTTTGTTCAAAGCATTATAAATTATTAAAAAATCCTTGCATAAGACATAAAATAGTCATTAATTATATTGACTATTACAGGCATAATCCATAACAAAATAGCAGCGCCCAGAACCGGTTTAAACAGAAAGCTCAGCTGAAATACGTTAACCTGAGGCGCTGTTTTTGAAATTATACCTAATATTAAGTCCTGTCCTAATGTCGCAAGCAGCACAGGAGATGCTATCTGCAAACCTATATACAAAACATTGGATGTCAAAGTCACAAGATACTCTTTATTAATAAGCCTGTCCATAGGTATAGCTGAGGCATACACTGGAAATATTTCAAAACTCCGATGCAGTGCATTAACAAGCCAGTAAACCCCGCCTACATCAATAAACAAAATTACTGCAAGCAATCCGAAAAAGTTTCCGAGTATAGATACCTGTGTTCCCACAGTAGGATCTAATACCATTGCGGAAGAAAGCCCCATCTGCATATTTATCATATCGCCGGCAGCGGAAATGGCAAGCACAATGCAGTTTGCGATAAATCCTACAAGCATACCTCCGACAATATTAAGTATAAGTCCCAAAATAAGTGATGTTCCTGACGGTATTGGTCCTGTTTTTACGGTCATCATTAAAATTATTGTAAGTATTACGGCAAAAGCAAGCTTAACCATTCCGGGAATTTCTTTTCTGTTTAGTACAGGAGCAAACCTTATAAACCCCATAAGACGTGCAAAAATAAATAACCCTGCACCAAGAGCGGCGTTAACTTCCGGAAAATATTTAGGAAATGCTTCTAATACTGCATCTATCATTTATTTTTGTTTGTGTCCTTTATCGTGTCAAGCTCAATGACTGACGGGTCTAGCGCTTGATTGTTGTCTATTAAAACTTTAATTGTGTATTGCGCATTTGTTTTGCCGTATTTGTATGTGACATAAGAAATCCCCTCCTGATGAGTAGCAAAAATCAACTGCCCTGTCGGTGTAAAACTGTCGCTTGTTGATGTGACCTCGAGTATGTTGGGATTGGTTACCTGTATATTCTTTGGGCGTGCGTCAGTACTCAGAACATAAACACCGTCTGAATGAAGATTAACGGTTTTTTGAGGGGTAAGTGCAAAAACCTCGCAGGCATTTTGCAGTGCTAATATACATAATAATATTGCTATTTTTTTCATTCTTACCTCCGGTGTTTTGCCCGATTATCTGTTCATGATTGCATTACGTTCAATGAGATTGGGTGTCGGGTTAGGCATTCTGTCCGACGGATAATGTTTTGTTTTTGAATTGTAATCAATAAACGGAATCTTTCCGGGATTTCTCATTATATCGCCGATTTCCTGCTTATCGAATCTTGTTGCACTCTGTTTAAATTCTGCATCAAACGGGCGGGTATATTTGTGATAATTTGCAGAAAGCACATAGTTTTCAGAAGACGGTATACTGTTAAATGCCATTTGATAACCTTCAAGCAGCAAGTTTGTTAACAGTTTTACATATCCCATCCCCATAATCATCAGAACAAGAAATACCGCAAGGATTTTAGGTGCAGCGGCAATTGTTTGTTCCTGAACCTGGGTTACTGCCTGTAATATACCTACAACAAGCCCGACACCAGCCGCAACAAGAACACACGGCATTGATATCATCAGCATTGTTATAAGTCCTTTACCCATATATTCAAGTAATATTTCTACCATATTTTTACCCTGTTAATTTTACTAATTAAAGCTTGCCACAAGCCCGTGTACAATCATGCTCCAGCCGTCAACAGCAATAAATATCAAAAGCTTGAACGGCAGCGATATAATTGTAGGCGAGAGCATAAACATACCTAATGCCAGCAGTACGTTCGCCACAATTAAATCCAGTACAATAAACGGAACGTAAATAACAAAACCTATTTCAAAAGCTGTTTTAAGCTCGCTTACGATATATGCCGGAGCAACCTGCCATATTGTGATATCATCAGGATTTTTAGGCTTGGGTGCTCCTGAAAGTTGAATAAAAAACGTCATATCCGACTGTCTCGTCTGCTTCATCATAAACTCTTTAAGAGGTTTTGAACCTTCTGCTATAGCTGCTACTATATCACCGTTTTTTTGATAAGGAACAGAACCCATTTCCCACATTTTGCTAAACACAGGATTCATTGTATAAATTGTTAAAATCATAGATAACCCTACAAGCACAATCCCCGGCGGCACTTGCTGTGTACCCAGAGCCTGTTTCAGCATTGAAAACACAATTGTGTATCTCAAAAAACTGGTCATACAGGTAAATATCAACGGCAAAAGCGAAAATACTGTCATTACCAACAGCATTTGCAAAACCGGATTTAAGTCTTTTAATACGCTTTCCATTATTTATATCCCTTGTTTAGTTATTATTTAATCTTTTACGCTTACGCCTTCGTTGAGTTTTCTCAAGAGTTCTCTCATAACCGGACGTTTTACGTTAGTTGAATTACCTTCTAATGTTTTCATAACTTCTGTATAATCAACACCTGCGGCTTTGGGCGCAACCGGCTCTTCATCTCCGGAATCAATATAAGAACGCTCCTCAACAGGTTGAGGCATTTTAGGCTGCGTGAGAATTGATTTAATATTTTCTTTAAAAGAAGGCTGTTCAACATCTATTGTTGCAATATTTTCTAACTGCACATTGCCGTTGAGTTTTGCCAGAAAAGTTGTTCTGTCCAAATCAGCGGCAATCAAAAATCTTTCGCTGCCTGCATTCACAATGTACAGTGTTTTACGTGGTGATAGCCTCAGTGCATTATCAATTTTCAGCCCTTTTGTGTTTTGAGCGGAATTGTTTCCGACCATGGTTTTTTTATAAACCATTACTCCGAGAAACAACAGCCCGACCATTGCCATTGTATAAACTATAAAGTTAATAAGATACGTTCCCATTATTTTGTTTCCTATATTAATTACAAATCATCTTCATCTACATCAAAATCGCTGTAATCAAAATCTTCTTCATTGACTTCCGAATTTTCATTTTGAATAAGCGGTTGTTCCTCATAATGTTGAGGCTGGGGTTGTTCAACTTCAGGCATTTGTTGAGGCTCTTGGTAGTTGTACTCTTCTGATTGTTGGGCATTTTGAGATGCCTGATTTTTTTCTTCTGTAAATATTTGATTTATTTTAACCCCGTACCTGTCATTTATAATGATTAATTCGCCGGAGGCAACAACTTTGTCTTCAACTTTTAAATCAATTTTGTTGTCATAAACAGAGCCGATATCAACAACAAGACCTTCAGAGATTTGCTTAAGCTCTCCGAGTGTAAGTTTTACTTTTTCAAATTCAGCATTTATTTCAACCTGAATGGTATCCCACATGTTATACATATCAGAACCGGGCATTGTTTTATCTCCTTTCGCTCCGTTCGGGCTTTCATCAAAATTATGTTCGTAATCCGACATTATGGCAGGGTTTGGTACAACCCTGAACTGTATTGCATGTTCATCATATCTTAACGTCATCATTGAGGATTTGCTGTTTTCAAGCACAACAATATCATCTTTTTCAAGGGTTTTAAGGTCATTTAGACGTATTCTTGTTGTACCGACACTAAGATTGACATTTGCACAACAGCTTTCAAAATCGGAAATTGTAAAGTTTTCTTCTGTATTTTCAAGAGGCTGAGGCTCAATTGCCGCAACCGGAATTTTTATTACGATTCTTCCTTGTGTTCGTTTATTCACTCTGACAAAAAACGTAAGGTTGCATTCGTTGTAATTATTATTTCCTTCCGGTAATGCCTCACCTGATTTAACCAGTTCACAAAAGTTCTGATACAAGAAATCATCAAACCCTGTAAGGATTTTTGCTTCAAGATCGGTGAGTTTGTCAATATTAAATGTTTTGCCGTTTGAGCCCAGAATGTTTTCAAGCAAGGCTTTTACAAGCTTTTTAGAAAGTCGTATAAATACAGAGAGTTCACGGTTGAGTCTTATTTGTGTAACGAAAAATTCATCACGCTCTGCAAGGATGTTTGTATTTTCGCTGACACTCATCAATTTTATTTCAGGTTCTGCACCCCAAAATTCTGCAAAGGTAGCAGCAACAATGTTTGTAAAATGGTTGTCGAACCATTCATAAGTATGATTCAGGTTATTAGAAAATTCTGATGTTATGTATTCTTCTTCCTGCCCGTATTGCATATCTTGCAAAGTGTATCCCTTAATCTTTACAACTTCCCCTATAGTAATCTTAAAAACCCCGGGCAGTTTTCACATCATTTATACGGTGGATTTAATTAATTTCTTTCTAAAAATCTTACATTAACTTTTGCAATATCAAATCAGCACAAATAAAAGAGCAGCCGTGAAACAGCTGCTCTTTTGCAATATAAAAAGATTTTTCGCACTGTATAAGTGCATATCTCTAACGTTTTGAGAACTGGAATCTTTTTCTGGCTCTTTTTCTGCCGTATTTTTTACGTTCTTTAACACGTGCATCTCTTGTTAACAAACCTTCTGCTTTAAGAACACTTCTTAATTCAGGGTTGTATTCAAGCAATGCTCTTGAAATACCGTGTCTGATAGCGCCTGCCTGTGAGCAGATACCGCCGCCTACAGCTTTTACTCTTACGTCAAAGTTTTCCATATTATCTGTTAAAGCAAGAGGTCTGTAAACAAGAATTTTCATAGCCGGTCTGTTACCGAGGTAAGCTTCAAGAGTTTTGCCGTTAATGAAGATTCTGCCTTTACCTTTTACCAGTTTAACAACTGCAATAGAGGTCTTTCTTCTGCCTGTTGCCATATAAATTTTGTTATCAGCCATTATTTAACCTCCATTTCATATACTACAGGTTTTTGAGCTTCGTGCGGATGCTCAGAACCAACATATACTTTGAGTTTTGTAAACTGTTGTGCCCCTAAAGTGTTGTGAGGAAGCATACCTTTAACAGCTTTTTCGATAACCTTTCTCGGATCTTTTTCCATCATTTCTTTGAATGATGCTGTTTTCAATCCGCCCGGATATCCTGTGTGGTGCAAGTAAATTTTATCAGTTTCTTTATTGCCTGTAACCTGAACTTTGTCAGCGTTGATAACGATAACAAAATCACCTGTATCTACGTTAGGTGTATATTCAGGTTTTAATTTGCCTCTCAACAAGTTAGCGCAAACAGTAGCCAAACGACCCAGAGTTTTGCCTTCTGCATCGATTAAATACCATTTTCTTTCAACTTCAAGAGGTTTTGCTGAATATGTTTTCATCTTTCAGTTTCCTTTATTAAATTGATTGTTACTTCTATTTATGTGTCTGGTCGTAAGGTTCATACCCTACTTCCATAAGAGTCAGCCCGTCAGGACTGATTGTGGGTCCCGCTTTTGTTCTGTCCTTTGCCTCAAGAACTTCTTTCATAAACTCGGGTTCCAGTTTTTTGTGTTCTATCATCAGCAAAGTACCGACTATAGAGCGCACCATGTTATATAAAAACCTGTTTGCTGCTATTTCAAAAGTGATGACTTCGCCATCTCTTGTGCAATGTGCTTTATACACAACACAGTACTTAGCGGGGTTAGGGGTGGAAGAAGATTTAAAAGACGTAAAATCATGTTCGCCAATCAAATATTCCAGCGCCCTGTTCATTCTTTCCAAGTCTAAGGGTTCTCGAATCAGAAGAGAATGACCATCCCATGCAGAACGTTGCTGTCTGTTGACAATTCTATACTGATACACGCGGTATTTTGCACTCAACTGGGCATGAAACGTATCTTCCACCTGTTTAACAGATTTTACGCTTATGTCATCGGGTAACAATCCGTTCATCGAGTTAATAAACCTTGAAGCAACAATCGGAATATTACTTTCAAAATGGACGACCTGACCTTTTGAGTGTACCCCGGCATCTGTTCTGCCAGAGAATATTGTTTTTACTGTTTTTAAATACTGACGCCCGGAAGGCAAACCGTTAAAGTCAGCACCGCCGAGTTCATCAGATTTTGATATCAATGTACTAAGGGCTTTGTTAAGTTCAGACTGAATTGTTACTGCATCAGGCTGAACTTGTGAGCCCGAATAATTTGTCCCGATATATTCAACTATCATTGAATACTTCGGCATTGCACCCTCGCCTATACGAGTTGAATCAATGCCATTTCAGAAGCGTCGCCGCGTCTTGGAGGCATTCTGTAGATTCTTGTATAACCGCCGTTTCTGTTTGAGTATTTTTTGCCTGTTTCAGCGAATAATTTTCTCAAAACAGTTTGAGCAACAGCTTTTTGCTCTTTATCAGCTTTAGTTACGTTTTCAAGAACTTCGCCTGTTTCAAAATTCATAAATTTGCCTGTTTCTCTGTCAAAAATGAATTTAGCAGCCAATCTTCTTGAATGCAATGTACCTTGTTTTGCAAGAGTGATAATCTGTTCTGCATAAGGTTTAAGAGCTTTTGCTCTTGCCATAGTAGTTTTGATTTCACCGTGCAAAATAAGTTCAGTAGCTAAAGAACGCAACAAAGCTTTTCTTTGGTCTTGTGCTTTTCCTAATGTGTGTTTTTTAGACTGGTGTCTCATTTTTATTTGTCCTTTTTCTTAATTATTTTCTGTAATAAATACGGACGCTTATACAAGTTCGTCCATATCTACACCTTCCGGATTAGGCATAAGGTCTAAGCCGAACTGGTGTAATTTTTCGATAACTTCATCAGATGATTTTTTACCGAAGTTTTTGATATTTAACAAATCATGTTCTGATTTTTTCAATAACTCAGCCATGTTGTTGATGCTTGCTCTCTTAAGGCAGTTGTATGCTCTTACAGACAATTCCAAATCTTCAATAGAGATTGAAGGTGCAGAATTATCAACAACTTCTTCTTCCTCAATAACAGCTGATGTTGTTACAGGTGCAACTGTCGGAATAACAGGTGCTCCGCCTGTAATAGCAGCAATCTGCATAAAGTGTTCGATTAAGATATTAGCTGCCTGAGATAATGCAACGTTTACATCAACAGAACCGTTTGACCAGATTTCGAGGTTTAATTTATCGAAGTCTGTAACGTCGCCTACACGGGTGTTTTCTACGTTGTAGCTAACACGTTTAATAGGCATAAATGTTGCATCAATCGGAAGCATATCAATCGGCATAGAGCCGTCGTTGTTTTTCAACACGTCATGAGCAATATAGCCTTTGCCTGTTTCTACCACGATATCTGCGTGGATAGAACCGCCTTCTGCAACTGTACAAATCAACCAGTCAGGGTTAACAATTTTAACGCCTGCGGGAAGTTCGATATCAGATGCAAGCACAGGGCCGGGTTTATCAACGTCTAATCTCAATTGTACAGGTTCAGAAGATTCTGTTTTAACAACCATACCCTTGAGGTTCAACATTATATCAATTACGTCTTCAACAATACCTGGAACTGCTGTGTATTCGTGAGTAATACCTTCGATTCTTACGGCAGTAACAGCTGCACCTTCCAAAGAAGATAACAACACGCGTCTTAAAGCGTTACCGATTGTGTTACCGAAACCTCTTTCCAAAGGTTCGATTACAAATTTACCGTATTGTGAACCGTCAGAACCGGTTGTTGTTGTTACGTTTTTAATTTTTAATTCCATCTGTTTTTCTCCTAATTTGTAGTTATTCGGATTCTGATTAACTAAAGCTGTCTTAATGGCAGTCTAGCTTTTATGTGGATTATTTTGAATAGTACTCAATAACGAGTTGTTCTTTGAATTCAGGATCGAGTTCTTCTCTTTCCGGTATTCTGTCGAATACGATTTTTTGTGCAGCTGCATCAACTGTCATCCATTGAGGAGCAGCTACATCAAGCGATTCCATAACTGTTTTTACAAATTCAGCGCTTCTTGTTCTGATTGTAATAATGTCACCGGCTTTTACTAGGTAAGATGGAATGTCAACTTTTTTACCGTTAACAAGCACATGACCGTGGTTAACGATTTGTCTTGCTTGTTTTCTTGTTGTTGCAAAGCCTGCTCTGAACAATACGTTGTCAACTCTTCTTTCTAATAATTGTAAAAGAACTGTACCTGTTACGCCTTTTGTTCTAGCTGCTTTGTTGATTGCATAATCAGAAAGTTTTTTTCTTGCAGCACCATGCTGACCTGAAGCAGTCTGTCTCAAAGAAGAAACCAACTTTCTGTTTGATAAGTCCGTAACACCGTAGTTACGGAATAATTTATTTGAAGGTCCTGTATATTTAGCCAATTTTGACTCCTTTGTTCTTTTTTAATTTACTTAACTTTATTGAAAAGTATTCGCATATCTTTTGTTATTCCGGAGTTTATTTATAAATCTCATTTGCTCCTGTGGAGTTTTTTTCAAAAACTCTTACGTCGCCGATGTTAAGTTTCGCCTTTTCGGTCTTTCAGTTCTGAAAGCCCTGCAAGGCTTCACTCCGGCTTGCGCATGCTACACTCTTCTCTTCTTAGGAGGACGGCAGCCGTTGTGTGGAATCGGTGTAACGTCCTTGATTAAAGTGATTTCTAAGCCGGCAGCCTGAATAGCTCTGATAGCTGTTTCACGACCTGAACCCGGTCCTTTGATATAGACTTCAACTTTTTTCATACCTTGATCAACAGATTTTTTAGCTACTTGAGCTGCTGCTGATTGTGCGGCAAACGGAGTGCCTTTTCTTGCACCTTTAAAACCGCATCCGCCTGCTGATGCCCAGGCAATAGCATTACCCTGAGTATCGCAAGAAGTTACGATTGTATTGTTAAATGTTGACTGGATGTGTACAACACCCTGCAATACATTCTTTTTTTCTTTCTTTTTAGTTTTTACTGGTCTTGCCATTTTTATTTCCTTTAAATTTATTACTCTTTGTTGTTTTGTTGCGAATATTGAATTTTACAAAAATAATCGCTGTCTTGGATTTCCTTTGCGCTCAGCACTGTCGTTCGCTGCGCTTTGCTTTTGCTCACTACGTGCTTCGCTTTCCGGGTTCACTTCGTTTCACCCGTCCGGAAATCCGCTACTTCTTCTTACTTACCGGACCGGTTTTCTTACCGCGTCTTGTTCTTGCGTTAGTTTTTGTTCTCTGACCTCTTACCGGCAATTTTCTTCTGTGTCTCATACCTCTGTAAGAGTTGATTTCAGAGAGGCGTTTGATATTAAGAGATTCTTCTCTTCTCAAGTCACCTTCGATGTGATAGTTAGTAAGTTCGTTTCTGAGTTTTTTGATATCGTCATCTGTCAAATCGTCTGTTCTTAAGTCCTGGGAAATTCCGCAAGCTTCAAGAATCTTAGCAGAACGAGTCGGTCCTATACCGTAGATATAGGTTAATGCGATTACCATTCTTTTGTTACGGGGTAAATCAACCCCAGCCAATCTTGCCATTTTTTCTCCTTATGTTATTTATGATTGTTTTTTTGTATCGGATTATTGACTTCACAATATACGCTTGTCTCAAAATCCGCTATCTAAGATTTGCTTTGCGCTCAGCCAATTGCTTGGTTACCCGCTGCTCATTTTTTGTGCTTTCGGGCTTTCTCCTTTCAGCAGTACTAGCGCCGGCACATCTATTAACCCTGTCTTTGTTTGTGTTTAGGGTTTTTACAAATAACTGTGATTCTTCCTCTTCTTCTGATGAATTTACAGTCTTTGCACATTTTTTTAACTGATGCTCTTACTTTCATTTTGTTTTCCTTATCTATTATTTAATTATTTTGCCGCGTATGTTCCGAGAGGCGGAACTTATATATTTATCATCTTTGCTTTTACGGTTCTCAGAGCATTATCGTGAGTGTTATTGGAATAAGAACCGCTGCCGGCACAGATGTTATTTTAGCCTGTAGGTGATTCTTCCTCTTGTTAAGTCATATGGGGTCATTTCGACTTTAACTTTATCACCCGGAAGAATTTTAATAAAATTCTTTCTTATTTTTCCTGATATATGGGCAAGAATTTCGTGTCCGTTTTCGAGCTCAACTCTAAACATTGCGTTCGGAAGAGATTCTAATATCTTGCCTTCAAATTCGATTACATCTTTTGACATTTTACCTTCTTTAAGTGTTATTATGTAAATTTACGGTATTTTGACACACTTAACCGAAACCAATAAAAATAATCAAGCTTATTACAAAAGTTCCGGCAAACTGTATTTTCAATGTTCACAGGGTGTCGATTTGTCATATAAACCGTTCCCTTCAGGACATAATACGCCCCACATTTTTATCTTACATGCTCAAAATCTATTAGCAAGTGCTTTCTATTGATTTTATTAACATTCAAGCCATTTTCTGTTTACAGAGTTGTGTTTGTTTATTAAAAATAAAGGTGTATTTACTAAAATTCAATATGTCAGGTTTAAGCTTATTGCTTATGTTTCAGGATTTTGTGTAAATTTTTGTTAAGTGTTTAATTCCTGAATTGTTATAAAAACAAACAAGTGGCGATAATAAATATTATTAGCAATTGTAAATAAATGTTACAAACATTCAAAATGTTTTTTTCAATTTAGGCAATTTTACAAAATAAAAATACTTTATATAAGAGTAAGGGATATCAAAAATTTAAAGGAAGATAAAAAAGAAAACTTTTAAGTTTGTTGATGATAACTTAACCAACTAAAACAAACGACAATAAAGATTTTATCCATATACTCTCTCTCTCTTAATATCCTCGTGTTTATTTAATGCTTGACGAAATGTTCAAGCATTTTTTTTATGTTTAATAATCATCAAAAAAATCATCTTCCGATACTTCGTTATGCAGATAATTCTTGTTGGGTACAAATTGTGCAAATAATCCGTGCAGCCCCGGAGCATTTGTGTCACTGCCCATATAAGGAAAAACAACAGCTGTTGTTGCAAGGATATGCTTATCAAATCTGATTAGTTTTAGTAACTCATTTGCGTAATCCTGCTTTATGTCTTCAAGCCAGTTTATTTTTTGTGTATCAACACTTACAAAATCGTCTGCTTTTTCCCTGGATGCATATTGGATATTCTTTTTTATCCTATTTTGGGCTGCATTTGTGCTTAAAACTGATGCAAATAAAATATTGGTATCATCTCTTTGCGTTTTAATATTACTTGCTTCTGCCTGATAATTAAACATTTCATACATTATTGTATTGCCTGAGATAAAACAGTCATCGAGTATAACAATTGTCGATTTTTCGGGTAGTTTCAAATCCGTGTGTGCGTTATAAGAACTGCCTTTCCAGTAAATGATTTTATTGTCTGGAATATTATTAACATTCTTAAACTGATAAGCAATGAGCCCAAAACTTTTGTTGGGATTAAGCACTGTATAATAGATATTTTGGGTTGGATATCCTTTTTCTTTTACGGATTGAATAATTTTTTTATGCAGAATTTTGAGTTTTTTGCTTAAAGATGCAGGCGAATAAACCGCAAGATTTTTATTAAGGTAATCAAGCAAAATATTTTCCATCAATTCCGGTTCAACGTTGCGGGAATGTTTTGCGAACGTTTTTACAAAATCAAAAAATTGTTCTTTTGTCGGCATAACAGGATGCAAATTTTGAGCAATTGTTTTAGCATCAATATTTTCCGGCTGTTTTGATTTTAAATGTAAGGGAGTAAAACCCAGCTCTTTTATTGCCTTCAGGTTTTGAGAATTAAAGAGTACCTCTAGTAGTTTTTGTTGTGAAAACTCAGGATGTTCGCCTTTTAAAGCCCTGTATTTTTCTGTAAAATTGAACACTTCCTGTTCAAAGCTTTTACCCTGATTTAAAAAATTGTAAGAATTTTCAAAATTATCAATGTACACCGGAACAAACATCTCGTTATTCAAAAAATCTTTTTTAAAAGAATCGGGTTCTGATGATTTTATTTTTTGAAAAAGTTTAATTGAATTTTTATCTAAAATCAGAGCTGCTTTTTTGTTTCCGTAATTCATCGGATATTTAAAAAATGTCAAATAATCCAGCACACACCCCAGCGGAACTCCGAGTTTTTGGGGGATGTGTGTAATAATCTTAGGGCTGTATTCTCCCTTAATTTTTAAAACAGCGTCCATTGAAAACGGATTTTGAATTTTTTCATTGACGGCTTCGTCTTGATAAGTAAGTAATGCCGAAAAATCAAAAACTTCGCTTATGCCTTTTGCATACAAATCAGAAGCAATACGGTTCATCGAAGCATAGCTGCTGTATTCTGATAATGCACCCATAATGGAATAGATTTCTTTATTATCAATATCAGGAAAAGCAGCCTTAACTTTTGCTGCAATTTTTTCAATGTCGTTTGTTTTAATAATGTGCAGCGAATCTTCTATCTTTTTATAAGATTTTTCTATACGTGAACTGTTAATATCTTCGTCTAAATCCGCTAAAGAGCATTCAAAAGTGTCTGTATCACAAGGCAGAGCGTGCAAAGAATATCCTGACAGATTCGGCGTGTTTGTTATACAGCGTGATTGTAGAGTGTTTAGTTTATTAAAATTGTAATTTATAGCGTGTAAAATCATTGTTAGGAATTTACATCCTCATGCTGACTTTTATATAAAAATCAAGCATAAAATTTTTTGCGAATAAGTTACTTTTGTGTAACAAAAAGATTTACAAACTCCGTCAAAACACTGCCCAGTACATCAACACTGTGCCAGATAATAACAACAAACCAAAATACCGGCTGCAGAAAAAATCTCACGCCTGATGGCAAATACATTGCATCAGAGTTAATAAGGTGCAATTTATCTGAAAATGAACCTGTACAAATATTTTTTTTGCCTTCTTCAATATTTTTTTCAAAATCACGATAGTAAGTGTTTGCATCTTTGTATTTGTTTTCATATTTTTTACGTACACGCTCGCGCACTTCCGGCGATGCAGGTTTGTATGATGAGGCAGAAGAATAATTAGGAATATTATTTTTTTTCCCTTTAACAGAACCGAACATTACTTTGTTGTATTCATTGCGGAGTCTGTAATCCGAAAGAATCTCATAAGCCTCATTGAGATCTTTCATCATTTGCTTGCTTTCAGGTGAATTATTGTTTACATCCGGATGCCAGCGTTTGACAAGCTTTTTATAAGCCTGTTTAATTTTGTTTTCATCATCTGTAGGCTCTATACCAAGTATCTTATAGTAATTCCGGTTAAAATTCATTCCATAATACCTGAAAATTAAAAAGGTAAAACCATATTAATAATTTTAGCATATAATAGCAATTATTTTTATTTATAAGTTTTTTAGAAAAACAAAAAACAGAGATATTTAAATGAATATACATGATTTAAACAGTTTAATACAAGTTGATTATAGAGTAAGACCAAAGCGTCTGGATGAAAAAAATACAATGGCATTAAAGCCTATTGAGTGCGATACTTTTGAAAAGACACAAAAAGAAAACAACACTGTCGAAATAGAATTTAATCATTTAAGCGCCAAAACTAAAATGCCCAAAAGGATAAGAGCGTTTCAAAATCCTAGTGACAAAGGAATTGTATATAAAAAAGTAGTGAATAAAGAAACCGGTAAAACAGAAAAAATTCCGTTAATAGTCGACATTGCAGAATCTAAAGACGGCATAAGCACAAGTTATTATTTTTTAGATCCAAAAACAAAAGAAGAAATAGGCTTTGTAATCATTGATGACTGGCGCAAAAAAATTTTCGACATAACAGACACGCACAAATTTGAAGATACAAGGCTATTAGACGATTTTCCAACGCTCGGAGTTGAAGGTGACAGAATCTCTATAGACTATTTGCAGAATAATGATGAAGAAAAATATTGCGGAATAGGAAAACTTTCCGATCAAATAGCTGTGGAATACTGTATTAACGAGGGAATCAAACCCAACATATTATCCCTCGCGGAAACAAACTCTCATGCAGCGCATTACAAAAGGGGCAGAAGATTTTTGCCTGTGGACAAATACGACAAAGATTTAGACTACTACGACTTTGTGAAAGAATACGGCACAGACGACCCTAACAAAATTATAGAAGAAAGAATTGCGGCTACTCCTGAAGGTCAAAAAGTTGATACTTCAGACTTGTATGGCTTATATATGTATATGCCTTCCGAAATTATAAACCTGTATCTTGAAATGATAAAAAAACACCCTGTGCTTCATAAAGAAAAATAAAAAGCCCCTGCTTTTGCAGAGGCTTTTTTATATTGAGTATTAATTACTCGCCTATTGTAAAGTCGGGAGCACCGAACATACCTTCGATTTCTTCCAAAATTGCGGAAGGTTTGCGGGCATTGTTCTTTTGTGCTGCTCTTCTTTGAGCTTCTTTATCTTTTTCTTCGGAAGCGTGTGTCAAGTGGTAGTAACCTGTACCGGCAGGAATCAATCTACCGATGATTACGTTTTCTTTAAGACCTCTTAACAAGTCTTTTTTACCGTCAACAGCTGCTTCGGTAAGGATTCTTGTAGTTTCCTGGAAGGAAGCTGCTGAGATAAAGCTTTCTGTGTTCAAAGAAGCTTTTGTAATACCGAGTAATACAGGTTCGTAAGTAGCAGGTTGTCCGCCGGCTTCTTCTACTGCCTGGTTTTCAATTTCGAGTGATTGGATTTCAACCAGTTCGCCAGGAAGAAGTTTTGTGTCGCCGGAATCAACTACTTTAACTTTCTTAGTCATCTGACGAACGATGATTTCAACGTGTTTATCGGCAATTTCTACACCCTGAGAGCGGTATACTCTTTGTACTTCGTCTACAAGGTACTGCTGTGCAGCTTCAATACCGTTCAATCTGATAACATCGTGAGGGTTCAACGGACCGCTTGTTAAAGGCTGACCTACGTGGATTTGTTGTTTATCCTGAACGATGATATTTGAATCAATCGGATATTTGATTTCTGTTCTGCCGTTTTCGCTGTTCAGATACAATCTTGGTACATCGTCTTCGATTTCGATTTCAGCAACAGCGTCAAATTCTGCAAGGATAGCCGAATCTTTAGGCTTACGACCTTCAAGAAGTTCTTCTACCCTCGGAAGACCTTGTACGATGTCGCCTGTTTTTTGTCTTTCAAATACGAGGTTGGCTAACATATCGCCTCTGAGTACGAGAGAACCTGAATCAACCTGTAACATAGTACCGGGGCTGATTAAGTACGGACGACCGATACGGATTTTTACCGAATCTTTTCCGACTTCAACAACGCGTCCTGATGTAGGAGTTGTTTCTCCGCTTTCTGAGATTACGCCGTCTCGTCTTACAAAATCGCCTTCTTTTACGACAGGTTTTGTTTTGAGTTTAACGGTTTGTTCTACGTTATCAGAGATGAGAAGCAATCTTCTCAAGTCTTCTCTGTCGGATTTTATGCTTGCAACACCGTCGTTTACTGCGAGCACCTGAGTTTTTGCAACAGGTTCTTTAGGTGCGATAGTTTGACCGTCTTCTACAAGAAGCTCTGTCTGCAAGGAAGCTTTGTTTGTACCTTCAACTTCACGTCTTACAATTAATGTTTCAAGTACAACAACCTTCAATGCGTTATCCTTAGTCATTTCAACCATACCTTTTAAGTGGCTCAAATAACCCTGCATTTGAAGAACAAGACTTGTTCTTGTCAATGTAGAACCGTCGAGGTTTCTTACTCTTGCACCGTCTTTGTATTGCAATTGAGTAACAGGAACGATGCTGATAGCTTCGTCTGTGCTTTCAAATTCAATACTTACTGATTTAGGTTTGATTTCGAACTGTTGAACAGGTCTTACAAGAATCTGGATAGGTTTGTTTGTGATTGATTCTTCATCAAGAGATGTAACATCTATCTCTTCATCGAGGTCATCAATTTCGAGATTATCATCTTCAGATTCAAGAATAGTAACGATAGATGTTTGTTTAGCCTTGATTTTACCAGCGATAACAGTTCCGGCTTCAACAACTTCGCCTTCTTCAACCTTCAAGTCGCCGATAGAATCGAGTGTATAAATTTCACCCGGTCTTACAACAACTTCGTGAATAATATCATTGAATTCTTTGATTTCAACAATACCGTCGATGTGGGTATAAAGGTCTTTTACAACCTCTGTACCTGCTGTAACAAAGGTATTGTTTTCAACCATTTTCAATGTAACGTCTTTGCTTATCTGGTGAACTTCTTCTGGAATGAAGATAACAGAACCCGGTTTTGTAATAATCTGGTTTTCGTCAACTTCGATACCCTGATATCTGATTTCACCTGATGAGTTAACTGCGTATTCATCGTCTAAGAGTTCTGCGATAATCATACCGTTTTCAACAGAAGTGTCAGCAGGAGATTTAACGATGTATTTTTCACCTGTTGAATCTACTGTCCAGAACTGTTCTTTTTTAGTTGTTTCAAAAGTTGCGTTAGAAGGTGCAATAGAAGCTATAACGATTGTCAATTCTTTACCCTGAACAATCTTTTTAATCTTCTTACCGTCGAATTTAACTTCTTCTACAACAAGGTTGTCACCGACTCTTACTTCACCGCCGTGTTCTGATGAAATATGAGTTTCTGCAAGTTTTTCACCTGTTTTAACTTTTTGACCGTCTTTAACAAGTATTTTAGAACCGCCCGGAAGGTTGTAAACATCGCCGCCTAAAACCCATACAATACCGTTTTTGTTGGCTGTTCTTGATACGTTGCCCTGTCTATCTTTCTTTTCATCTGCAACAAAGTCTTCAAAGAATACTTCACCTGACAAATCAGAGTTAATATCTTTTGTTGCTTTTTCTGTCAAACGGCTTCCGTCGCCTGATGAAGCTGGTTCAAACTCGGCAATCATATCGCCTTTTTTGATGTTCATACCGTTAACAACAAACATTTTTGCACCTGTAGGTACATGGTATTTTCTTGTTAACTTAGCACCTTTAACTTCGAGGTCGCCTTCTTGAATGTTAACCTGTACGATATCACCGTGACGGGTTCTCATTTCTTTTGTTCTTAATTTAGAAACAACTTCACCGTCGATTTCGGAGTTAATGTGCTTCATAGCACCTGAACCTTTGAATACACCGCCGGTGTGGAATGTTCTCATTGTAAGCTGAGTACCGGGTTCACCGATTGACTGAGCAGCAATAATACCGATTGCTTCGCCTACATCAACCATTTTTTGAGTAGTCATTGCCCAGCCGTAGCATTTGCGGCATACGCCGTATTCCAATGCGCAGGTCAAAGCTGAACGAACTTTAAGTGCGTGGAGTTCAAGAGAGTCAATCTTTTTGATGTCATCTCTGTTCATTGTTGTTCCTGATTTAACAAGAATATTACCGTCAGCATCTTTAATATCTTCGGCAATAGTTCTGCCCAAAAGTCTTTCTTTTAATGGAACAACAATTTTATCGCCGTCTTTAATATCAGTCATTGTGATAGATTTTGTTGTGTGGCAGTCATCTTCTCTGATGATTACATCCTGAGCAACATCAACCAGACGTCTTGTCAAATATCCTGAGTCAGCTGTTTTCAACGCTGTGTCTACAAGACCTTTACGTGCACCGTATGAGGAGATGATGTATTCTGTTACTGACAAGCCTTCTTTAAAGTTTGATTTAATCGGCAAGTCGATGATTTGTCCCTGTGCGTCTGCCATCAAACCACGCATACCAACGAGCTGTGATACCTGTGATAAGTTACCTCTCGCACCGGAGAATGCCATCATATAAACCGGATTTAATCTGTCAAAGTTTTCAACTACCTGTTCTGTCAACTTGGCTGTTGTTTCAGACCAGGTGTCGATAACCTTTGTATATCTTTCTACTTCGGTAATTTCACCTTTTAAGTAGCGGTTTGTTGATTTTTCAATCTCTTTTTCAGCTTCTGCAAGCATTTCTTTCTTTATAGGAGGAACACTCAGGTCGCTGATGGAAATTGTTGTACCTGATTTTGTTGCATATTTATAACCGAGGTTTTTCAAGCTGTTAGCAAGGCTGGCAGCTTTAGACCCGCCGTACTCGAGGTAAACCTGAGCAAGAAGGTTATTCAATGCTTTTTTGTTCATTACCTGGTTAATGAACTCCATTGTTTTCTTGTTGTGTTTATGCATTAATGTATCCATTTTTTCTTTTCTTCCCTTAGTTTTGTTTGTACATCTGAGGATTTTGTTTTTTGTCTTAAAATACTGGCGCTCCGCCGGAGTAACGTCCGGCTACGCATAGGCACTGGGTTCGTTTCACTCACTCGGCGTGCCTGCCAGATTTCGCTATGACGAAAGTGAATTTCTTACTGTTTCGTTGAAGATAATTCTTCCGACAGTAGTCTCGATTCTTTCGCCTTTTTCATCTCTTACGACAATTTTGTCGTGAAGGTCGATGATTTTAGCTTCAAGAGCAGCAATAGCGTCATCAAAGCTATAGAAGTATCCTTTGATATCGTCTTTGCCGTCGTGGTTTTTCAAAATAGTCAGATAGTACATACCCAATACCATGTCCTGTGTAGGAGTGATAATAGGTTTACCTGTTGCCGGTGCAAGGATGTTGTTTGTCGCAAGCATCAACATTCTTGCTTCGGTTTGTGCCTCAATTGATAAAGGAACGTGAACAGCCATCTGGTCACCGTCGAAGTCAGCGTTGAATGCCGTACATACGAGCGGGTGCAGCTGGATTGCTCTGCCTTCAACGAGTTTAGGTTCAAATGCCTGAATACCTAATCTGTGAAGAGTCGGGGCACGGTTCAATAATACAGGGTGTCCGTCGATAACTTCTTCTAAGATATCCCATACAACCGGTTCAGAACGTTCAATTTTCTTTTTAGCAGATTTGATATTTTGTACCAAACCGCGTTCAATCAATTTATTAACAACGAATGGTTTAAACAGTTCAATAGCCATTTCTTTAGGCAAACCGCACTGGTTGAGGTGCAGGCTCGGACCTACTACGATAACTGAACGGCCTGAGTAGTCAACACGTTTACCCAACAGGTTCTGTCTGAAACGACCCTGTTTACCTTCGATAATATTTGATAATGATTTTAACGGTCTGTTGTTAGGACCTACAACCGTTCTGCCTCTTCTGCCGTTATCAATAAGAGCGTCAACAGCTTCTTGAAGCATACGTTTTTCGTTTCTTACGATGATTTCGGGAGCTCCCATCTCAAGCAATCTCAACAAACGGTTGTTTCTGTTGATAACACGTCTGTAAAGGTCGTTTAAGTCAGATGTTGCAAAACGTCCGCCGTCTAACTGCACCATAGGTCTTAAGTCAGGCGGTGTAACAGGCAGAACATCCATAATCATCCATGTTGGTTCTGTATTTGATGCAATCAGAGATTCAATAAGTCTTAATCTCTTGATTAATTTTGCTCTTTTTTGAACAGAACCGCCTGCTTGAGCAAGCTCGCTTCTGATTTCTTCAACAAGCTCTGTCATATTGATTTCGCCGAGAAGTTCTTTAATTGCTTCTGCACCGATACCGACTTTTAATGCAGATTCTTCATTTTCCATAATGAAGTCTTCGTATTCTTCTTCGGAGAGCAATTGATATTTTTTAAAGCCTGAATCAGCAGGGTCAATAACAACATAGTTGTTAAAATAGATAACCTGTTCAAGATCTTTTAAAGACATATCTAAAAGTAAGCCCAGATATGAAGGAATACCCTTCAAGAACCAGATATGGGAAACAGGCGCAGCCAGTTTGATGTGACCCATTCTGTGTCTTCTTACTTTTGAATCGGTAACTTCAACGCCGCAGCGTTCGCAGATGATACCTTTGTGTCTTACTCTTTTGTATTTACCGCAGAAACATTCCCAGTCCTTTGTAGGTCCAAAGATACGTTCGCAGAACAAGCCGTCTCTTTCCGGTTTTAAGGTTCTGTAGTTGATTGTTTCCGGCTTGGTAACTTCGCCGTATGACCATTTCAGTATACGTTCCGGAGAAGCGATACTGATTCGTATATAGTCAAAATAATCTATACTTGTAGACAATTTATTATCTCCTTTAATTATTACTTCTTAAGGTGGTATTACTCTTTAAATGATGTAGGTGTTTCAAAGAAGTTGATATTCAACAGCTCTGAATCTATATCCGACAGAGTTCTTTTAGCGGAGGATTTTCTCAAATCATCCGTGTCGGACATAAGGTCAACTTCTTCACCGCCTTTTTTAGCAACAGTGATATCCAAACCGATAGATTGAAGTTCTCTAACGAGTACTTTAAACGATTCAGGGATACCAGGTCTCGGGATGTTGTCACCTTTAACGATTGCTTCGTATGCTCTTGAACGACCGTTAACATCATCGGATTTGATTGTTAACATTTCTTGCAGAGTATAAGCAGCACCGTAAGCTTCCAATGCCCAAACCTCCATCTCACCGAATCTCTGACCACCGAATTGAGCTTTACCGCCTAACGGCTGTTGAGTAACGAGTGAGTATGGACCTGTGCTTCTTGCGTGAATTTTGTCATCTACAAGGTGAACAAGTTTCAATATGTATGTCAAACCAACTGCAACAGGTCTGTCAAACGGTTCACCGGTTCTTCCGTCGATAAGTCTAACCTTACCGTCTTCACCAACCCAGTCAACGCCTGTAGCTTTGATACCTTTGAGAAGTTCTTCTTTGGTAACTTTTTCTGACATACCGTCACCGTACATTTCATCAAATGACGGAGCTTCATAGTGTTGTTTGTTCAAGTATGCAGCCATACCTAAGAGGTTTTCATAAGTCTGACCAACGTTCATACGGGAAGGTACACCAAGAGGGTTCAATACAACGTCAACCGGTGTTCCGTCAGGCAGGAACGGCATATCTTCTTTAGGAAGAATTCTTGAAACAATACCTTTGTTTCCGTGACGACCTGAAAGTTTGTCACCAACAGAAACTTTACGTTTTTGAGCGATGTAAACTCTGATAACTGTGTTAGCTCCCGGAGGCAGTTCATCGCCTTTTTCACGGTCGAATACTTTAACGTCGACAACGCGTCCGCCTTCGCCGTGAGGAACTCTCAATGAGTTATCTTTTACATCTCTTGCTTTTTCGGCAAAGATTGCTCTTAACAATTTTTCTTCCGGCGGGTGTTCTGATTCGCCTTTCGGTGTAACTTTACCTACCAGAATATCGTCAGCGTAAACTCTTGCACCGATTCTTACGATACCTCTTTCGTCCAAGTGACGTAAAGATTCTTCAGAAACGTTCGGAACTTCTCTTGTGATTTCTTCCGGTCCGAGTTTAGTTTGACGTGCGTCTATTTCTAATTTTTCGATGTG
>CASFCQ010000050.1 GCA_949293185.1 uncultured bacterium | reverse complement strand
CTCACGGATATCACAGAGATTTCGGTCTTTGCAGAATCTGTTTGAGAAAAATGGCTCATGAAGGTTTGTTACCCGGTGTAGTTAAAGCAAGCTGGTAGTAATTGCCGGATTTCGCTTAACTATACTGCTCGACAAATGTTATGACCAATAGTTCAAGTAAGTAGTTAAGGGGGCTGCGAGGGCAGCAGATAAAAAATAAGCAGATAAAAATTAGTTCTTTTTTATCAGTTGAACAAACTTCAAGCCCCGAAGAAAAGGAAATTAATATGTTTACAGATCCAATAGCAGATATGCTGACAAGAATCAGAAACGCTAACATCGTTTCTCATCCGGAAGTAGAAATGCCATCTTCTAAATTAAAACTTGAATTGGCTAAAGTTCTTAAAGAAGAAGGTTACATCACTGATTACACAGAAAAAGAAGTTGGTAAATTCAAAGTTTTATCTATCACTTTGAAATATGATGAAAGAAACAAACCAGTTATTTCTAACCTCAAAAGAATTTCTAAAACAGGTTTGAGAGTATATTCTAAAGCAAAAGATCTTCCTCAGGTATTTGGCGGTTTAGGTATCGCAATCATTTCTACAAGCAAAGGTCTTATGACTGATAGAAAAGCAAGAAAAGAAAACCTCGGCGGCGAAGTTCTTTGCTACGTATGGTAATTGACACAGGCAATTACACACTAAATTAAGTAAGATAATAATTAAATTGGAGATAAAAAAATGTCACGTATAGGTAAAAAAACTGTTATAATACCGGATGGCGTTGAAGTAAAAATTGAAGATCACGTATTGACTGCTAAAGGACCTTTGGGTACAGAAACAGTTCAGTTCCGTCCGGAAATTTCAGTAAAAATCGAAAATAATGAAATCATTGTTGATGTTCACAATCACGATGACAGAAAATCAAGAGCACTTTGGGGCTTAACAAGAACATTAATCCACAACGCTGTTGACGGCGTAAAAACAGGATTCACTAAAAAATTAGAAATCCAGGGCGTCGGCTACAGAGCTAACATGGAAGGTTCTAACCTCAACTTAGTATTAGGTTATTCTCACCCGATTTTGATTACTCCTCCGGAAGGTATTAAAATCGCTGTTGAAGCTAACACAAAAATCACTGTATCAGGTTCTAACAAACAACTCGTTGGTGACGTTGCTGCTGAAATCAGAAGCAAACGTCCTCCTGAAGTTTACAAAGGAAAAGGTGTTAGATACGAAGGCGAATACGTAAGACGTAAAGCCGGTAAAACAGGTAAAAAGTAAGACAGTTACCGGCGCAATAATTGAGCCGTGCAAATGTCTTATCCTGAATCGCATTCAGGAGTTGATAAATATATTAATAATATTGAAATACATAACAAAGCCGGCATAAGCCCTTATAGATATTTTGAATGAAATCAAAATTCCAAGTAAGAAGGCTTCGGTGAAAGGAAAGAAAAATGATTAAAACAAGAAACAGAAAAGAACAAGTTAGAAAAAGACACCAGCGAGTAAGAACAAAAATCTTCGGTACTGCTGAATCTCCGAGATTGGCTGTTTACAGAAGTACAAAACACATTTACGCTCAGTTGATTGACGACGTAAATAAAGTTACACTTTGCTCAGCTTCTTCTATTGACAAAGACCTGAGAGAAAAACTTGCTCACGGCGGTAACGTAGAAGCAGCAAAAGTAGTTGGTGAAGCTATTGCTAAGAAAGCTTTAAAAGCAGGTGTTAAAGAATGCGTCTTTGATAGAGGCGGATTCCTTTATCACGGCAGAGTTTCCGCTCTTGCTGAAGCAGCAAGAGAAGCTGGCTTAGACTTCTAATTAATATAAATACGCAACCTGTATAAAAGGCTTCCTTGTTATAAGGAAGCCTTTTAGTTATAATAAATTAAAACAAACTATCAGGAGTTTATTATGCGTTGTGAGTGTTGTAATTTGAATTTTAAAGGATTAAACTTTAGGCTAAAGCAGGAAACTTTGGATGCGATTTCCAAATCAACAAGGTTAACCCATACAGAACTTTTAAATGAATCTTTAGATAGTATGATGCAGAAAGCTCAAAAAAGAGGTGCATTAAAAAAACAAAATACCATTAAAAATTTTTTGTCAGTTTTATATAAAAAAATTGGTAAAAAACTTGGGTTGTTAAATGAAGAACGTTTATTTTATACTGATGTAGATTAAAGATATTAAAACATAAGTGTTCATTGTAAAATTTAATAAAAAACAGGTGTTGCCATAATATCAAGAAAAGCAGCACCTGTTTTTTATTTTAATATTTTTTACACTTTAGCTTCGTGTTTTACTGTTGATTTGAGGTGAAGCTCCATCAGTTGTTCTTCTGATGCGTAAGTCGGCGCGTTGGTCATAAGACATTTAGCTGCAGAGTTTTTGGGGAACGCAATAACTTCTCTGATGGAAGTATTGTGAGTCAAAAGTGCAACCAGTCTGTCCAAACCTATTGCAAGACCAGCATGCGGCGGAGTGCCGTACTGGAATGCCTGAATCATAAATCCGAACTTCTGCTGAACTTCTTCTTCGCTGAATCCCAAAGCTTCGAACACTTTGCTTTGAACTTCCGGTGAATGGATTCTAACAGAACCGCCGCCGAGTTCTGTACCGTTGTAAACAATGTCATATGCAACTGAACGTACATTCATCGGGTCAGTTTTCATTTTATCCACATCTTCAAGGTTTGGAGATGTGAATGGGTGGTGCATTGCCATTACCCTGTCAAATTCCTTGCTGTATTCAAACATCGGGAAGTCAACTACCCATAAAAGCGCATGTTTGTCTTTGTCTATAAGGTTTAACTTTTCTCCGAAGAATAGTCTGAATCTGCCCATAACATCGTATGTTGTTTTCTTGTCATCAGCAACAAAGAATACAACATCTCCTGGTTGTGCCTGTGCACGTGTTTTCAGGGCTTCTATTTGTTCTTCTGTTAAGAATTTCAAAATCGGTGATTTTACTGTTCCGTCTTCCATATAGGTAATCCAGGCAATACCTTTTGCCCCGAAAGAAATGGCTGTTGCACGAACATCATCCATTTCTTTTCTTGAATATCCTGCGATACCCGGGATTTTAATAGCTTTGGCAATACCACCTTTTTTAAGTGTTTCTTTAACCGGTTCAAATGTTGATTCCAGCATAATATCAGAGATGTCGAACAACTCTAAGCCAAAACGTGCATCCGGTTTGTCAGAACCGAATCTGTCCATTGCTTCCTGCCAGCTTATTCTGACGAACGGAGGTTTTACATCGACTCCTGCAGCCTTGAACGCTTCAACAATAAGACCTTCTGTCATTGCAATGACATCATCCTGAGTAGCAAAAGACATTTCCATGTCAACCTGTGTAAATTCAGGCTGTCTGTCAGCTCTGAGGTCTTCGTCACGGAAGCATTTTGCAATCTGGTAGTATTTTTCAATACCGCCTACCATTAAAAGCTGTTTAAAGATTTGCGGTGACTGAGGCAATGCATAGAACTTGCCTTCCTGAACTCGGCTCGGTACAAGATAATCTCTTGCGCCTTCCGGTGTTGTATTAATAAGGATAGGAGTTTCTACCTCCGTAAATTCGCAGTTGTTGAGATAGCTTCTTATTGCGGTAACGATTTTGTGTCTTAATTTAAGGTTGTTTGCCATTTGCGGACGGCGTATATCAAGATATCTGTATTTTAAACGGATATCTTCTTTTGTGTCGTCAGAAGAAAGGTCAAACGGAAGCAGTTTTGCTTCTGAGAAAATTTTAACCTCATCCGGATACATTTCTATTTCGCCGGTTGCAAGTTCAGGGTTGTAAGTTTCAGGCGGTCTTTTGGTTATTTTACCTTTAACTTGAATAACGTATTCGTCTTTTAATTTTGAGAATACTTCATGAACTTTCGGGTTAATTTGCGGGTCTGCTACCACCTGAAAGAAACCTGATTTGTCTCTCAATTCGATAAAAATAATTCCGCCAAGATCGCGTACTGCCGATACCCATCCGGCGAGAGTGACCTCTTTGTCAATATCTTTAATTGTTAGGTCTTCGTTATAGTGTGTTTTCATTGATGAAAGCGTGTGCACATCTGTTGTCATTTTTATATTCCCTATCCTTCGTATATCTGTGTGGAATCTCGCTTTTTATTGTTATACAAGGGGTGCAAAGATTTTTGCTTATGCACTATGTAATTTGTTGCGGGTTTCCGTATCGTATAGCCAATTATTGTACTTGTAAATTGGTCCAGTTCAATAAATTGTCTGTATATAAAATAAATTTCGTACTACAAATTTATAACAAACAAACCTGAGAATCAATTTAATCTAGTGTCGTCTTTTCAAGGTGTTACTCAAAAAATTCGTTCAGTCCTCTCCTCTCTTAAAAACAGTCACTGGCTGCTTTTGTTCGGCAGAGTCTTATCACGAATTTTTTTCGAACAATTTTTATGCTAATATACTATTGAATTATTATAGGAAAGTATAAATGATAAAATATGCTGTTAATTTAATAAAAAATACCTTTCATCCTTTGCAGGTTGCAGAAAGTGCACATGTTGAACACGGACAGCTTGTTCTTGTTCGAACAGAAAAAGGAGAAGAGGTCGCAAAAGTATTTGTAGTCAATCCCATGATTGCAAAAGTCTGGGAAAAGAAAATGCCTGAGCCTGTTCCGCTGATTAGAGTGATGAGTAAACAGGATATGCAGACTCTTGAGGAAATAGAAATTGCTCAGGAGGAAGCTTTTAAAATCTGTAAGGAACTTGTTGCACAGCATAATCTTTGTATGAACCTCGTTCAGGCAAAGTATACTTTTGACAGAAGAAAAATTACTTTCTATTATACAGCTCCTGAAAGAGTTGACTTTAGAGCACTTTTAAAGGATTTAACACAGGCTTTTAAACGGGTAAGAATAGATTTAAGACATATTGGTGTAAGGGACGAAACCTCAATTATGGAAGGCAACGGGTTGTGCGGCAGACCGTTTTGCTGTTGTTCCTTTTTAAGAAAATTTGACTCTATAAACATAAAACTTGCAAAAGATCAGGGGATGCCGATTACTCCCGGTAAAATTTCCGGTACATGCGGAAGACTTTTGTGCTGTTTAAATTATGAATACAAAAACTATATTGATGCAGCAAAAGACATGCCGCCTATTGGCAGCGGGGTTATGACACCGGACGGACTGGGCAGAGTTTGTTCGCTGCATTTCTTATGCAATGAGGTTGCCGTTAAAACAGAGGACGGAAAAATTAAAAATTATAAAAAAGAAGAGATTGAAATGGTTGACGGCGACGTTAACATTGATATCGATATTCAGGACACAAACAGCCTGTATCAGGAACAGTCTGATTATAATGTGGATATAAAACAGCTGGAAGATGACCGAAACAGCTCAACTGGAAATGTATAGAGACAAGTGGGAATAAATTATGAAATCAACAAGAATGCAATACTGTATAAAATCCGTTCCTAGCGATGACACTTTTAAAATGGAGTCTCTGCTTAACGAAATGTCATCTGACGGCTGGGAATTGTATACGATGCATGAGGCTGAAAGCGATGACGGATTTAATTTTAACTGTATTTTTGTGAAAGAAGTCGATGTTGAACAGGAAACTGACGAAGATGATGACAGTGAATTCGGCTACAGAACTCCTATGCAAAAAATTATTTCCGCACAAAATGAACCTTTTGAAAAATGTGTTGATATCCAGGCAAAAATTAAAGATAAGAGAAAAAGAATTCACAGCATAAAATCTTTGATTGATGAAACCAATGAAACCCAAAGACAGGAACTCAACAATGAAATGTCTAAAACAATCGAAGAGCTTGATGAACTGAAAAAACAACTACAAAGAACTATTTCGCCGGAGATTATGCTGGACAAAATAGGTGAGGACAAAATCAGAATAAAACTGAGTGAAGAAAATATAGAGCTTGTTAATCCGGATATGGAAGCAAATCTTGTCGCACAGACAGTAAAAGTCCGCCAGAATCTTGCCGAAGAGTTAGGGTATATTATTCCTAAAATAAAATTCGAAAACGACGAGTCGCTTCAGGCTAATGAGTTTGAGATTGATGTTCGCGGAGTGTGTGCTGCTAAGGGGGTCGTTTTTTGCGGATACAAGATGTTTTTTAAAGATGATTTAAAACTGGAAAAAACATCTAAAGATATTATTAAGGATACTGACCCTATAACAGGAAAACAGATTCTCTGGATATCTGAAGAAAAAACAAAAGATTTCTGGGTTCAGGGTTACAAACCTGAAGAGGTTATTGCGCGAATCTTGGAATATGTTTGCATAAAAAATGTGGATGAAATTTTTGATTACAATGATATAAACAATTACATAGAAATTGTTAGCGAAAACAACCTCTATCTTATCGAAAATATTATCCCTGACTTTGTTTCGATTGCAGAGTTAAAATATATTTTGACAAGCCTTATAAAAGAAAGAGTTTCAATTAAGGATATTGTTTATATTTTTGAAAAAATCAATGACTTTGCCGATGAAGAAACAAAAGAAGATTTGTTGAGCCGCGTAAGACATTCGCTTTCTCGCCAGATTTCAAAAAGCATTGCAAATGAAAATAATGTTATTCAGGCATTTGAACTATCGGATGAAACAGTAAAATATCTTGCTTCAAAAGTTTCCGGTAAGAGCGCTGTTATCAGGATTGACAATACAAAAATGCAGACAGTTGTAAATAACATCTATAAAGTTATTGATAAACACAACATAAACGCTGACGAGATAGTGGTTATTGTGCCGATGGAAATCCGTCAGGTTACAAGCGTTGTACTCTCAAGACTCATGCCGTCTGTGAAAGTCGTTGCAAGAGAAGAAATTGCAAACGGTTATACAACAGAAATATACGACAGAGTTTAAAGCGTCGGATAATTTTGTGAGCAGGCTCTTGCGGTAAACTGTGGCAGGTTGTTAGTTAATAAATTTCACAGCTTATGTAACTTATATTATTTATATTTTTTATAAGAAATTGCAACAAAGCTTATCAATCAATTGTATTTAGCACACATTTAATATATTCTTTAATAAAAAGATTACTACGGGTGTTAAAGAATATGGAATTGAACAAAAGATTTATTGTGGATTTGTCGCAGGCAAAAACTCCTGCTGATGTTGTTTTTGAGATTAGCAATGTTTTGGAAAATCCTGATGCAAAAAATCGTAAAATCTGGCTTAAACTTGGCAATGTTTCGCTTAATCAGTCTCAGATTTTGAGTATAAAATCGCTTATAAGCAGTATAAATTCAACACTTTCACTAATTGAAAGCGAATGTGAACAAACTGAACTTGCTGCTGCTACTTTAGGTATCAATACAAAAGATGTTGAAGAAGAACTGCAGGCGGAGTTGAGTTCTCTTGAACCTGAATCACCAAAGGACAAGCCGTCAGAACAGTATATTCCTCTTGAAGATTACAAGGAAGACGAAGAAAAGGCTTCATCTGTAGATAAGAATCAGACTGAGGATAACACAGCTGCTGTGACGCAAGAACAAACTGATAACACGTTGGTGGCTGTGGCAGAAGAAAAACAAGAACAGCTGAATACACAAGCACCGGAAGCATCTGAGCTGCCACAAACAACCGAAGATGAAAAACAGGAAATTCAAACAGAACTCGACAGTATTTTTGATTCCGAAGTAAAACTTGAAAATATACTGTCAGATGAAAAAGATCTTTCTCAAATGCAAAACTGGCCTTTGACAAAAGAATCCGGTGTGGATGATATTGAAATTCCGGAAGAAGTTATGACAGATGACGATTATGCAATTTTGCAAATGAATACCCAGTATCATAAACAGACAGTTCGTTCCGGACAGGTTATACAGTCTAACGGAAATGTAGTCATCATAGGCGATTGCCACCCCGGATGCGAAATCCATGCTGCCGGAGATATTACAGTTTGGGGTGTATTGGGCGGTATTGCACATGCCGGATGCAAAGGCAATACTAAAGCAAGAATCAGAGCATTGACTCTTAATGCAATACAATTGAGAATCGCTGAGTCTTATGCAAGAAGACCAGACCATATTAAAAATATCTATGTTGAAAAAACTAATACCTTCACACCGGAAGAGGCAAGATATGTTAACGGCAACATAGTTATTTTAAAAACTAATGATAAATAATCACATAACAAGATAAGGAGTAGGCTATATGACAGGGAGAGTAATTGTAATTACTTCCGGAAAAGGCGGTGTAGGCAAAACAACTACATCTGCTAACATTGGTACTGCGCTTGCCAAAGGCGGTTCAAGCGTTGTTTTGATTGATACCGATATCGGATTGAGAAATTTGGATTTGTTACTAGGGTTGGAAAACCGTATTGTATACACTCTGGTTGATGTAGTGGAAGAAAGATGCAAGCTCAAACAGGCGCTTGTAAAAGATAAAAAGAATCCGAATCTTTGCCTTCTCGCTGCAGCACAAACAAGAGACAAATCGGCTGTAGATGCAGATCAGTTGAAATCTATCTGCGAGCAGCTGCAGGAAGATTTTGATTTTGTTCTTGTAGATTGTCCTGCAGGTATAGAAGAAGGGTTTAAAACTGCAATATCTGGTGCTTCTGAGGCTATTGTTGTTACTACTCCGGAGATGTCTGCAGTACGTGATGCTGACAGAATTATCGGACTTCTTGAAGCAAAAGAAGAGATAAAGTCTTATAAACTGCTGGTTAACAGGGTCAGACCCAATCTTGTTCAGTCTAATGATATGATGAGTGTTGACGACGTTGTTGAAATCTTATCTTGCGAGCTTATCGGCATAATTCCGGAAGATACCGGTATTATTACTTCAACCAACAGAGGAGAACCAATTGTTAATGATGAAAATTCTCCTGCTGGTAAAGCTTACATAAATGTTGCAAAACGTATTAAAGGCGAAGATGTCCCGTTTCTTGATATTAATGAACCAAAAGGCTTTGATGCTTTTCTTGTAAAAGTTAAAAGTTTCTTTGGAATTAAAGCATAGAAAGGAGCAAAAACATGAGTGAAAATATTTTCAGCAATTTTTACAATAAAGTACTCAGCTTCTTTCAAGGAGAAAAAGGCGAAGGCGACTCTAAAACTACTGCAACAAACAGGTTAAAACTTGTTTTGATGCAGGATCGTTCTAACCTTGACGGGGCTACAATGCAAAAAATGAGAGAACAGTTGATTGCAGTGATTTCCAAATACATTGAAATTGATAAGGATGCATTGAACCTGAACCTGGAATCTGAAGGCGATGAGATTGCCCTTATGTTAAATATTCCTGTCATTAGGGCAAGAACTCCGGAGGAAATTGATGAACTTGAAAAAGCTGAAGAAGAAGCTAAAAAAGAAAATATAAAAGCTGCTATTGAGGCAGAAATTGCACAGCTTTCAAATGATTCTGAAAATTCAGAGGCTGAGAATACCGATAATCAAGAACAATCCGATGAAGAAGATGCCTCTGAGGATGAAACACAACAAGCAGAATCTGATGAGGAATCTAACTCAGACAATGACGAAAAATCCTCTGAAGTTGAGTCAGACGCTGTTGATGATGACGAAATCAAAGACGACTCGGATACGGACGACAAACCAAATAAAGCATCGAAAAAACAAAAATAATATAAATAAAATTTGAAAATTAAAAACCGGTTAGCCTGAAATTTTGAGAGGTTGCCGGTTTTTTTATGCTAAAAAATACTTTATACGGAGAATTTACCGCTTAAAGATTAAAAGGTATCTTGTAGATATATGGTTATATTTTGTTAATATAGTAAGGAAAATCAATGGAAGCTTTAATTCATGGAGTTTTGACTCTTCTTAATCTATGTTTGATAGTAGGCTGCTGTGTTGTCTTTACAAATGCGGTAGAGCATATGGGTAAACTTTACAAACTTAATGAGGGTGCTGTCGGTAGTATTCTTGCCGCAGTCGGTACGGCATTGCCGGAAACTATTGTTCCTCTTGTGGCAATTCTCGGAGCATATCTGGCACATACCGATGTCCATGTGGGAAAAGAAATAGGTATAGGGGCTATTTTAGGCGCACCGTTTTTGCTTTCTACTCTTGCTATGTTTGTGACCGGTCTTGCTGTTCTTATATTTTGGAAGCTCGGCAAAAGAGAGCATGCAATGAATGCCCATTATGAAGTAATGTTCAGAGATTTAAAATTCTTCTTTATTAGTTATTCCATAGCGATTGCAGCAGGGTTTGTGCCTTTTAAATGGGGCAAAGTTTTCTGTGCTGTGGTTTTATTTGCTTATTATATACTGTATGTGTTCAGAACTCTTAATTGTGCGCATTGTGAAGGCATGGAAGGAGAAGAGTTGGATGAACTGCTTTTTACGAAAATTTTAAAAAAATATAACAAGCTTGTTGTATGGCTTCAGATAGTAGTTTCCATAGGGTTGCTTATTGTGTTTGCTCATATGTTTGTCGGACAGATACAATTTTTTGCCAAACTGTTCAGTATAAATCCGCTTGTGTTAAGCCTTATACTTGCGCCTATAGCTACGGAATTGCCTGAAAAATTCAATAGCGTGTTGTGGGTAAGCCAGAGTAAAGATACTCTTGCATTGGGAAATATTACCGGGGCTATGGTGTTTCAAAGCTGTATACCTACTGCGATAGGCATTCTTTTAACACCTTGGGTGTTCGGGATGGAGTCTGTTATAAATATTGCACTCGTTTATTGTTCAACAGTGCTGTTGTTTATAAATCTGTATAGAGATAAAGCATTCAGCCCTCATATTTTAATCACCTGCGGTGCATTTTATGCTATTTATCTCGGATATATTTTCTGGAAAGTTATTTAAAATTAAAATTTATTGATTAAAGCAGCCCATGCAGATAACATGGGCTGCTTTCTATTTATGATTTAGTTTTATTATTTGTCAGAATGTTGATAAATTTTCAATTGTTCTTTTGCATAATCAATAGCATCAAGCTCTTTGTAAAAAACCTGCTTTTCTCCGATTTGGCTGACTATTTTATGATCCTGCAGCTGTTTTAGTACCTGTTCGTTTTTGATAACAAGAATTATCTGTACTTCCTGTGATTGAAGTCTAAGGATAATGTCTTCCAGGGCAAAAATTGCGGATATATCCAGCAAATCATCAGATTCATAGTTTAAAATGAGGTGCTTTGTGCCGAGCATATCCTCAAACTTTGAAATAAGCTGGGTTGCAGAGCCGAAAAAGAACTGACCGCTTATGTGCACAACCCTTATTTTGTGCTTGTAATCCTTTTCCAAGACACGTTCCAGCTCCATTATCTCTTCATCATAAACACTTTTGTGAACCAGTTTTGCTTTGTCTGCAACACGTTTTGCATATAATAGAGCTGCTAACGTAATGCCTGCACCTACTGCAAAAATAAGGTTGTAAAATACCGTGAGTAAAAATACCAGAATCAATACATAAAGGTCATCTTTTGGAGCATATTTTAAAACTTTTAAAAGTTTTACATCTATTATGTCATATCCTATTTTTATCAAAATTGCAGCGAGAACTGCCAGCGGAATCTGTGCAACAAATCCCGAGCATTTGAACAAAAGCACAAGCAGCAAAACCGGATTTACTACCGCACATATTTTTGTTGTTGCACCTGCATTTATTGCCGCAACAGTTCGCATTGTTGCCGCTGTTCCTCCAAGCGAACCCGTAAGCGCACATAACATGTTGCCTAAGCCCTGTGCAGCAAGCAGAAGTTTAGGGTTGTGTCTTTTTTTTGTTAAAGAATCAGTAACCAGACCCGTTAGCATGCTTTCTGCAGAAAAAACTACTGCAACAGTAAAAATATAAGGCAAATAGTCTATAATCCGTTTTATGTCAAAATACGGTGTAACAAGGTGAGGAAAAGCAACAGAAACTTCGTTTATTCTTTCTATATTCAATCCTGTTTTTACAGATAACCATGTACAAAAAATAAGTGCAATAATCTGTGATGGAATTATTTTATTGACTGCTTTAGGAGTAAAAAATACTATTAAAAGTGTGATTATACCGATAAAAAGTGCGGAATGATTGAGAGTGTGTATGCTTTGATGCAGGTTAAGTATGGTAGAAACGGTGGAAGGCATAGCCTTGTGACCTAAAAGAGGATTTAGCTGGAGTATAATAATTATTATGCCTACTCCGTTCATAAAACCTGATATAACAGGATAAGGAATATATTTTACAAGGTTTGGCACATTCGTTAATGAAGCAAAAAGCTGTACAAGCGCGGCACACAAAAGAACAGTGACTGCAGCTTGCATGTTGTTGCCCAGCGCAAGCATCATAGATGCAATAACAATAGCCACAGGACCTGTTGTTCCGGAAACTATCGGAACTCTCGGTCCAAGAAGACCGGCAGCAAAACACAGGATAATTGCTCCCCATATACCTGCACCTGCACCGAAACCTGTCGCCACACCAAAAGCAAGAGCCTGCGGCAGAGTAATAATAGCAGAGTTCACTCCACCAAAGATATCACCGACCACAATTTTGGATTTTAGTTTTAGGGTTTGAATAAAACTCATAAACCGTATTTTAACATAAATTTAGTAAGTCTGTATTATTATGGAATTTGTTGTTGTTCAAACCAGTCAATGACCGGCTTGCTTTCTCCAAATTTTATATTGAAAGTTCTTTCGTAATCTTCACATGTCAAATACTTGTAGCTTATATTGAACCCGAGAGGCTCTGCTGTTGTATTTAGTTTTTTAAACTTTCTTACGGAAATTGTTTTTTTTCGCAAATTCATCACATTTGAGTAGTTGAGCCCTTTAAAAGCACAAAATGGTGCTTTTATTTTTTGATTTTCATTATTTGTCATCAGTCCGAATGTTCTGCAAATTATACCGCGATAGTTGTATACACTGCAGCTGTTGTTAATTAAAAAAGGACAGTCGTAAAGAAATTTTTTGCCTCTGTATTTCTTCTTTTTTTCCAGAGTCAGGTTGATATTATTTTCAATTTTTTTTTGAGTTTCCTTATCCAGTGTCATTGCTCCGTTTAACAAATACCTGAATTCAACAGCCGAATATGGAAATTGTGCATGTTTGCAACAATTTGCACAGCCTTTTTGGCAAAATATGTAAGGCTTTTGCGCTGCAAAAAACTTTTGCAGCTTGCTGTCTAAAAAATTTAAATAGGCAATATAATTGCCCATTATAATGCTTTGCTCATCAGTAACTATCACAACAAAATTATACAGCTGTTACAAAAAATTGTTAAGAGTGCTGTAGCTGCTTTATGCTTACAATAAAGATTTGTTATTTTAAATTTCAATCCTATGTCCTTGTATATGTTACGTAATTCGGTGACAAAGATTGTTACATTTAAATTTGTTAATATACACGGCTTACTTTGTAAGCCGTAGGGGGTTCGGGGCGAAGCCCTGACGGAATACGATTAGAGATTTTTAAATGAAGGAATGAAAATTTACCGTACCGATATTGTCATTTTGATAGTGGACGGAAATTTTCGTTTCTGAATTTTAAAATCTCTTTTGATATAGCGTGTTTTTCTTTTTTGGTTCGTTTTTTCTTTTTGCATCAAGAACTCTGTTTCGAGTTGACTAAATGTCAACTTGAAATAGAGGCAGTCAAAGGA
>CASFCQ010000049.1 GCA_949293185.1 uncultured bacterium | reverse complement strand
GCGAGTTCGCGAGCCTGTGGTGAGGATTAGTTAATGTTAAAACGGAGTATCAGGTGTAAAAAAATAATATACTCTTTGTTTTAAGCTTCAACAAAATTTAAAATACTGCTGAAGCCAATAAAATAAAAACTACATAATAAATATTATCAATTTAAAACACATTATTGATAAAATACGCTTATAATAAAAAAGACTATCATTTTGATGATAGTCTTTTTATGTATTGTTTTATACAGAAGTTTAAAAAGCACACATTCTGTGAACACGTACAAAGTTTGTTCTGCCGGTAATAAGTTTAGGAATAGAACCGATAATGATAACTCTGTCGTCTTTTTTGAACTCTGTTTTTTCTAACAATAATTTGTCGATTTTTTTCAACAGTTCGTCATTCAAAACAACATCCCAATCTTTTTGATACGGGTGCATATCCCAGAACAGGTTCAGTTTTCTGCAGACTTTTTCGCTGTCAGAAATTGCCATTACAGGGACTGACGGTCTTAATTTTGAAAGCAGTTTTACTGTATAACCGGTATGAGTGAATGCCAGAATAGCTTTTGCACCCAAATCCTTAGCCATTTTTACAGCAGCAGCTGCAACAGCCTGCGGAGTAGGTTCATAGTTAGGATTCATCGGCAAATCAAGGTTGTAGCTTACAAAGTTGCTTTGTTCAACTTCATGGGCAATCATTGCCATCATTCTGACAGCTTCAACAGGATGTTTGCCGGCTGCGGTTTCACCTGACAACATAACAGCGTCAGCACCATCCAAAATTGCGTTTGCAACGTCGGAAGCCTCTGCTCTTGTCGGAATCGGGTTATCAATCATAGATTCCAGCATCTGTGTAGCTACGATACAAGTTTTTCTGTGAGCAAATGCTGCGTCAACAATTTGTTTTTGTACCATAGGAACTTTTTCCGGAGCAAGCTCAATACCGAGGTCGCCTCTTGCAACCATTACGGCATCAACAACATCAAGTATTGATTCGATATTTTTAACCGCTTCCGGTTTTTCTATCTTAGCTACTATAGGAATATCCGCACCAAAATGGCTTAAATATTTTTTAGCAAGCAAGATATCGTCTTTGTCTCTTACAAAAGATAATGCAAGATAATCTGCATCATTGTCTACTGCAAATTTGATAAAATCAACGTCGCGTTCAGTGATTGCAGAAAGGCTCTTTGTACCGCCGGGGATATTGATACCTTTTCTCGGTTTAAGCAATTCGCCGTCAATAACTTTAACACGAACTTTTGAACCTTCTCTTTTGATAACCTGTATTCTTATTTTACCGTCATCTAAAAGAATGTATTCACCTTCACGAACATCTTCAGCTACACCTTTGTAATCAACAGGTACAATGTTAGGATCTGTTTGTTCAAGACCGTATTCAAGAACAAGCTCTTTGCCTGGTTCTATCGGAATAGGTTCAATTAAGTTACCGACTCTGATTTTAGGTCCTTGAAGGTCAACCAATACAGGGATAAAGGTTTTTAATCTTTTTTCTACACTTCTGATTCTTTTAATTGTTTCAGCATGTGCCTCTGCAGTGTTGTGAGATGTGTTAATTCTAAACATTGTAGCACCGGCAAGTACCAGTTCTTCAATAGTTGATTCTTCACAGCTTGCAGGTCCAAGCGTGGCAACAATTTTTGTTTTGTTCTTTTTCATCATTTTTCTGATTCCTTATAGTTTCGACTAAAATTAGTTATAAATTAAAAAAGGGCAAACAATGAGGTTTGCCCTTTTAAAAACTTATTGATGGTCTTTTTGGTATGCGTAAGTTGCTTCCATCTCATCTATAGACGCATATACACAATGGCAGCCGCAATCTACGTGAACAACTTCGCCCGTAACGCCGGAAGATAAATCAGAAACCAGGTACAATCCTGTTTTGCCGACATCTTCAAGCGAAACATTTCTTCTTAAAGGTGCTTTTAAGATAGCTGCTTTTAACATTCTGTCAAATCCTGAAATACCTTTTGCAGCGAGCGTTTTTACAGCTCCGGCAGACAGACAGTTTACTCTTACGCCTATTTTACCGAGGTTGTCAGCAAGATATCTTGCTGAAGCTTCTAAAGTAGCTTTTGCAACACCCATTACGTTGTAGTTTGCAACAACTTTTTCAGAACCGAGATATGTTAAAGCCAGTATAGCACCACCTTCATTGAATAAAGGTTTTGCTGCTCTTGCAAGAGATACAAGAGAGTATGCGCTTACGCTCAAAGCTGTATCCCAGCCTTCTTTTGATGTGTCGATAAAATCGCCCATCAAATCTTCTTTATTAGCAAAGGCAACGGCGTGGATAACAAAATCCAATTTTCCGTAAATTTTTTCGTATTGTGCAAAAACGCTTTTGACCTGTTCTTCGTTAGTTACGTCGCATTCTACAATCATTTTTGCATTCATTTCTTCTGCCAGAGGACGTACTCTTGATTCCATAGCTTCGTTTGCGTATGTAAATGCAATTTCAGCTCCTGCTTCGTGAATTTGTTTAGCAATAGCATAAGCAATACCTCTGGAGTTAGAAACACCGAAAATAATACCTTTTTTGCCTTCCATTAATTTCATAGAAAATCTCCTTAATTAGTATAATTGTATCTTAGTATTAACATGTCCGAATGTCTATATTTTTGTTAACTTTGAGTAATTTTAAAAAGTGTAAATGTAACAATTTTGAATTTACTACTACAAATGTATTGGCAAAATCCAAAAAAAGATGCATAATATAATTAGTAATAATTTGGTCATCTAAATATATTTTGTGTTTATTTACTTTAATTAAGCCTTTTCACAAAGGTTAGAAATGAGGTCTGTAATGAGTGGTTTAAATGGTAACAAAGTGTTTAGGAGAATATTATCAAAAGTAGAAGACAGCTCTGTTGAAAAAGCACCTACATTTAGAAAAGGAATAGCAGAAAGAATAGCAGCCTCTCTTAAAGAAAACTCTCTGGAAAGAATTCCGGGGCATGATATGCTGTCTTTTGAATAATAGTTTGTTACACACAAAAGAGGTCTTTTTGATAAGACCTCTTTTTTTGTGTATGTTTTACAAATTGAATACGCATTATTTTCGCCGGAGGCAGCGGGATCGCATAAGCATAAATTTAACATAAGTGACTACAGTATTTGTTGCAGATGCATACATATATAACACAATAGTTGAATCTGGTTTGTGCAACTGTTCAGTAAGTTATCGGGGGCAGTTGACTGTATAAAAACTATAATTCTGCAGGGTTAATCAAATACGGGTCATCAACCGGAGATATTATGTCCGAACAGAAACGGTTTTTGCTGTAATTACACCGGTAGATTTTTTTAAGATAATTTCCTCTTACCCCCATTGCATTCAGACCGACCGGAGCTTGCGGAATATAAAAATACTCTTTTAAGTTTGCGTACCATTTTGTAAGATATTTTTCATACAAAACCGTTGCAACCATTCCTATAAAGGCAAGCAATAACAGCATGATATCTTTTAATTTTATCAATATTTCTTTCAGATATTTCACGTGCACTCCACAGAATAATGTTTTCAATGTATAATCTTATTAATGAATTTTAGAGAATAGTCAATGAATTTAGCAGAATCTATGAAAGGATAAATCATTATGGCAGGAAAAGTTACAAAAGACATGGGTCTTATAGAGATAGTTCAAAATCACCCTGAAGCATTAGAAGTTTTTGCAAAATACGGTCTTGGTTGTATAGGTTGTGCAGCAGCAAGATTTGAAAATCTTGAAGCCGGCGCAAAAGTTCACGGTGTAGACCCTGATGTTATGGTTGCAGAAATTAATGCCTTAATCGGCGAATAGTTTAATGTATGTATAAATAAAAACTCCCGATTTTATTTCGGGAGTTTTTTGTTTATAAAATTTTTATTTATTTTTTATTTCAATTGGAACGGTAGCATATCTAATGCAACGGTAAATAGGGTTATCCGCCGGTTTTTTGTATGTTTGTGACTCTTTTTCTTCCGCTAAAAAATCATCTGCGTCACGACCGATTAAAAATTTCATAAAAGTTAAACTATACATTAAATAACACCTACGCTTTCCACTTATATATATAAACACAAGCAGAAATCTATTTTTGCATAAATTTTTAAAATGTTTACAAAATTTTAACAATTAATTCACGATTTATTTGTTAATCGTGAATCCAATCACAAATTCTAATGTTTTTGCCCCTAAATATTAACTAATGTTACAAATTTTATACTAAAGCATAAAGTTTTTTACACAACAGCCGATAGAAACCATGTAGAAATCAGTATATCAGATTCGCAAAAATAACAGGGTTTTGCGATTACCTATGATGATTATAATCTGCGTAAGCATTTTATAAATAGTGTATTAGTTAAGAAGAAAGTCCAGGAAGAACAAATGATTCTCGAATACTCTGTAAACGAAGCACAGGTTCAGCCGGCATGGCTCAAGACTCTCTACGATTTAGTCGAAGAGTTAAATTGCAAGTGCAAAACCTACATTGATGAATCTTACAACAGATCCTACAAACAATTCACAAGAACAAGAACTATTCAGGTCTATGGTTCAGAAACGATGCTGTCCTGGTTAAAGTTGAGGATGGAAAGATATGCTCATTTCATTAACGCTTTTAACGATCAGGCAGAAATCCAGACAAGCATGAAAGAAGAGCACGACGAAGAAGAATAGTTATTCTCCTTTCAATTTTCTGTTCATGAGTTTGTCTAAAAGTTCTTTTGGTGTAATGTCTGTGTAAACAGCCTCATAGATAGCAGATGCTATGGGTACTTCAATATTCAATTTTTTTGCCAGTTCACAAACCGCTTTTGAGGTTTTTACACCTTCTGCAACTGAACCCAGTTCTTTTAAGATGTCATTAATTTTTTTGCCATGCCCGAGCATTGACCCTACGGTAAAGTTACGTGACATAGGGCTTGAACATGTTGCTATCAAATCACCCATCCCGGAAAGTCCGTATAAAGTTGAGGGTTTTGCGCCGAGCGCAACACTGATTCTTGTAATTTCCGCCATACCTCGCGTAAGCAGTGCACCGCGGCAGTTGTCGCCGAGTTTCATTGCATCGGCAAAACCGGAGGCAATAGCTATTACGTTTTTTAAACTTCCGCCAAGCTCGAGACCTACTACATCGTCATTTGTGTAAAGTCTGAATTTTGACGGCACTGTTAATTTTTCCTGTAAAAATTTAGATATTTCGGGTTTGTTTTCGCAGGCTACAGATGCGGCTGTAGGACAACCCATCAGAACTTCTTTAGCCAGAGTAGGACCTGAAAGTACTGCTATATTTGCGTTAGGCAATTCTTCTTTCATAACTTCGCTCATACGCATTAATGACGGAAGCTCAAGCCCCTTGGATGTATTAACTATTATTTGATTTTCTTTTAAATTTAGTTTTGCAAGGTTTTTGCAGACCTCTCTTATTCCTGAGGTTGCGACAACCATAAGAATAATGTCTGCATCTTTGACAGCTTTTTCAAGGTCGGATGTTACTTCAACTTTATCTTGCAGCTGAATCTCAAGCGGTTTTGATGTGTGTTTTTTTGTACGCAATTCTTCTGAAATATCAACATGTCTTCCCCAGACGCATACTTCGTCAAAATTATCCGTCAAAAGCCACGCTAAAGTTAATCCCCAGCATCCTGCACCTAAAACCGTAAGTTTCATAATCCGTCCTTTTTAGTCTGTTTATTTATTAATTATAGCGTTATTGTCCGTAAAAAAACAAGTTTTATCGTTTTTGAAAAACAATGTCATAGCCTATAATATCAAGAATTTCTTCAACTTCATCAAATTTGAGCGAGCTTCTGTTAATTTTTTGAGACAGACCATTGGGCAGAACTTTTGCATTTCTTTTTGCTTCCAGCATTTTAGCCAGATCTTTGATTTTTATTTCTTCATTTGCAAGTAATGATTTAAGCCTTCTTTTTATTGTCATAAATATGCCTCTTGTCATATATTTTATATTTTTATGATTTATTTGACATATTTTGATTTTTTACATAAAATAAATCATGTTTTTGTTATATAAGTCATGTTTTTATGATTTTAAATAAAATAAAACTTAACAAAGGAGAAACTATGTTTTTGTACCCTTCTTACTTTAATAATTCATAAGGTTCTATACCGAGGGCTTTTGCTATGTTATAAATTTTTGAAAGAGTTATATCTGTTTTGGCGGTTTCTATCATACCGATAGTTGAAAGAGAAACTTTTGCTTCAAAAGCAAGAGCTTCTTGAGTCATATTTTTTTCTTTTCTGTAAAATTTAATATTTTTTGCAACTTTATTAATAATTATCTTGTTCATTTTTTTTATTATCAGCTATACTGATAATATGTCTATCAATAGTATTGATAAATTCACTGTAATAAGCTTAAAGGATTACTATGTCAGGAACAAACTTTAATAAAACTAAAGAGGATTTAACAACTTTTGCACACAAAGCCTGGACGGTTTCCAGTCTTGCAAAGATACTTAAAACTTCTCTTGAATACGGCAGTAATATAAGGAAAATTGATATCATTTATCTTGCCGGATTATTAGATGAAATGTTAGAAAAGCAAAAGTATGAAATAAGCAGCATTAAGAGAAATCTCTTCGGTCTTTGATATTTCTTACCTAAATAATATTCATGCTAAAATTTAGTAAGAATATGTTGTTAAAAAATAAGGAGAAGTTTAATGACAACTGCTGAATTAAAATACGATGTAAAAGATATGGCTCTGGCAGAACAGGGCAAAAATAATATTGAATGGGCTATGAAAGACATGCCCGTTCTTGAAAGAATTAAAGCAAGATTTAGAAAAGAACAGCCTTTTAAAGGTTTGAGACTTACTGCGTGTGTACACGTTACAAAAGAAACCGCAGCTCTTTGTATAGCGATGAAAGAAGGCGGCGCTGATGCTGTACTTGCTGCATCAAACCCTCTTTCCACACAGGATGATGTTGCTGCAGCTCTTGTAAAATACTGGGGAATTCCGGTTTTTGGCTATGCAGGAGAGTCTTCTGAAACTTATGCAAAACATGTACAGCAGGTTCTTGACCACAAACCTAATATTGTTATCGATGACGGTTGTGATTTGGTTGCAACTATACATTCAAAAAGACAGGATTTGCTGTCTGATATTATCGGTTCTACAGAAGAAACAACAACCGGTATTATAAGACTTCAGGCAATGGAAGCTGACGGAAGTTTGAAATTTCCGGCAGTAGGTGTTAACAACAGTCTTACAAAACATCTTTATGACAACAGATACGGCACGGGTCAAAGTGCAATCGACGGTATTATCCGTGCAACAAACATCTTGCTTGCCGGCAAAACTTTTGTAGTATGCGGTTATGGCTGGTGCGGAAAAGGTGCGGCTATGAGAGCAAAGGGGCTTGGTGCTAACGTAATTGTTACGGAAGTTGACCCGCTAAAAGCTTTGGAAGCTGCTATGGAAGGATACAGCGTAATGCCTATAGCAGAAGCGGCAAAGGTCGGAGATATCTTCCTTTCTATCACAGGTGACAAAAATGTCGTTGACGTTCATCACATGTTGACTATGAAAGACGGCGCTTTTGTCTGCAACGCCGGTCACTTTGATGTTGAAGTTAACGTAAACGGTCTGAAAAAAGAAACAACAGAAATCAGACAAATCAGACCTTCTCTGGAAGAATACAAATTGAAAAATGGAAAATCAATATATGTTCTTGCTGAAGGCAGACTTGTTAACCTTGTTGCGGCAGAAGGACATCCTGCTTCAGTTATGGATATGAGCTTTGCAAATCAGGCTCTCGGCATTGAATACATTGTTAAAAATCAGGGTAAACTTGAAAACAAAATGTATACACTTCCTCACGAGGTTGATGTTGAGATTGCTAAGATTAAACTCGACTCAATGGGAATAAAAATTGACACTCTTACACCGGAGCAGGAAGCTTATCTTCACAGCTGGAGCACAGGTACTGTATAAGTTTTGAAGTGTGTAAATTTAAATAATTATCGGACAGTTAAATCTTTTTAGGTTTAACTGTTTGATTTATCAGCGTATCATCGGCAATCAGTTTGTTGATTTCGTCAAACATTAATTGATTTTTTTCTATAACGTTTTTGTAATGTTCACAAGACTGTTCAGCTTTTGTTAAAACATCATTGACTCTGTGTTTGTCTTTTTTGAGTTGTTTGATTTCTTCAAGCAGGTTATGCATCACGGCTTCTATGGTATTTAGTTTTTGTATTGCATTATTGGCTGTTTCCTTATCTTTGCCGTACGATGCACGTGCAAATTCAAGCCTTTTTAAAACCTGCTGTTCTCTGTATTTTAGATATCTTTTTATTTTTATTTTGATTAGGTTATCAGTTTCGTTAAGCAGGGTCTTTTTAATATCAACAGGATAATTGTCGTATCCCAAAAGTTTTTTGTGGTTTATAAAAGTGATTATTTTATTAATTTGTTTTTGAATATTTTTTTTCATTTCGGGATGAATTTTTAAATATATCCTGTAGGGAATATTGGAGCGTTCCGTGTTGCATTTTTTGCAAAGCACTATGCCGTTTTCAATAGTATCTTCGCCCTTTTGGCTTTTTGCCTTAACGTGTTCAAAGGTTGCGCTCATTTCCTGTGCAAACTTTGATACTATATCTTTATCGGATGTTTTATTTTGTGCACACATAGCAATAAATTCATCTGCAGCCGGGGATTCGTACGGAATATCTTTTATTATGTCAAAGATTTTTTTTCTTATTCGTTTTGTTTCGCAGTTTTTAAGAAAGTTATTATAAATATCCTCGACGCATGCCTGTTTTATATGTGGTTTGTAATAGGCGTTATTTAGTACTTTTAGGGCTTCGTTATTTGTGACCTGCAATTTTTTTACATCCTGGGCAGGAAGTTTTTTAGAAAACTCTTTTAATCTTTTAAAGACATCTATTTTCTGCTCCATAGCCTGTTGTTTATATGTTTGGAACAATTCTGTATGGTGCTGTGCGACTTCCGGTTTTTGGAAAATTTCGGCAAATGTGTTTTTGGGGTATTGCGCTGCGTAAACCTCCATTAAATCCAGAATTTCTTTGTCCTCTTTACAGAAATGGTCATAATATTTTGAAAGTTTTTGCATAACCCGCGGAGCTTTGAGTGTAATTTTATCCGCAACAGACATAAACTCGCCGAGCATTATTTTTTTATGTGCGTCAACATTTTGCAGTTGTTTTTGCGCAGACTCCGATTTAACCAGTTCGTCAATTGTTTTTTTAGGGGCATTTTTAGAAAGTTCTTTGACAAAATTAAACGCCCAGCTGTCTTTAAATCTGTTCAAAACACTGTTTTCCAGTGCTCTTACAGAACTTGCCATAAAAGATTTCATAAATTTATTCATGACCTCGGGCTTAAGCATCTCCCTGCCGCAAGAAGCACATGTAAGATGAGAAATATCCCTCATATCACTGACTGCTTTTTGGGGCAGTCTATAGCCAAAGTTAAGATTTTTATTGCTTTTATATTGTTGCTGATTATTACTTATTAGAGGATAAATTGTTAACATAACAAATATATAATACATGTAAATAATTTTTTTTGTTATTTTTATATAGTTTGATGCTGCTAAATCAATATGCTTGTAAGCAGGGTCAGACACTTTATTACTTTTAAAAAAAATGATATATTAAAGTTATGGCAAAGATTAGAAGCTTAGCATTACGGGACATTCCAAAACTAAAAAAAATGATTTCAATGATATCGAACCTGAGCGGTGCGGATGTTGCCTTCGGGTATAAGTCTTATGTTCCTTTTCCGTTTAATTTAATAAACAGAATTTTGCCTTTGAGCTTGAAATTTGCATCAGATTCTTATGTTGCGATGGAGAATAACAAACTTTGCGGTCTTGTTACTCTTAAACCGCAGGAAAAAAATCCCCAGAGCTGGAGAATCAGCAAGCTTTTTCTTGACGAAAACGGTTATGATGTCGGTCGCCAGCTGGTAAGTTTTGCTATTGCAAAGTATGGTGCTATGGGTGCAAACACTTTTATGGTAAAAGTTGATGAAGACCATGAAGAACTTTTGGAATTATTTTCAAAGGGCTGCGGTTTCAGGGTTTGTGCTTCGGAACAGTTGTGGAAGATGGAAGAAATCAAAGTTAACGGGCCGTCTTTAGATAAGGGATTTTTCAGACCTTTTAAAAATTCGGATGCATCTGCGGCAGCCGGAATTTTTAATGAACTTATCTTTCCGCATTTTAGATACTCTCTGGCTAAAACGCCGGGCGAGTTTGAGAATGTTATGTTTACAGGTTTGTACAAAACTTCTTTTTTTAGATATGTTCTGGAGGATAATTCCACACATTCCATTAAAGGTTATTTTTCCATCCAAACAAGCGACAACGAAAATTTTATACTCAACATTGATTTAGTCAGTGCTTTTGACAATTATCTTCCGGATGTAATAAATTTTTCTCTCAGCCAGATTTTTATGCGGAAGAAAAAATTCAACTTTTTTGTGCGTAACAAAAAATACCAGACAAGTGGTGCAAAAGTTGAAAAATACCTCAGGGAAAACGGATTTGAAAATGTAAAAAATCAGATAGTGCTTGTAAAAGACTATTACAAACGCATTCAGGAAGATGAAAGATACTCAAAACCTGCGATTGCATTTTCCGAAATAAGCAGAAAACCGGCTTTTAAGATTTAACATTAATTTTAATTAAGTTTGCAGGTCAAAACGCTTTAATTGTGCTTCTTAAAGTCATATAATATTATTGTGTTTATTAAGAGATAAGGAGGTTAGTATGAGAATAGGTGCAGTTACATGTGCACAAAATTATGCACCAAAATGTCCTAATTTTTCCGGTTTGTGGGGTAAGGAAGAAACAAGAACAGACAATAATATAAGATACGATTACGGTATGGAAACTGATTGCGGAACTTATGATGAAGTTATAACAAAAACCTACTATCCTTTTTTAGATGAAACAGATGCTGATATAGAAAAAATCAAAAAAGAAAATTCAAAATATTCTTATAATGAAGATGAAAATAAGATGGTAGAACGCAGATATTCAACTGTAGTTGATGTTATGCCGCGGATTCCCGTTACCGCTCAACAGTACAATGCTTATGTTGCAAGAGAACTTTTGTCCAAACAGGAGATGGAAGTTGAGGACAAACTAAAAGGTGCACATTTGCAGCAGTTTTTAAATGTTCCGCCAAAAAAGCTTGATACAAAAAGTTAAGATTTAATTTTCTTCAACGAACTCGGACAGGTCGAGATGTTCTTCAAAATCCTCGTCACCGTTGTCGCGTGCTTGTTTTTCAAGGTCGATAATTTTGGCAAGGGTTTTGGCATCGCCTTTTAATTTGAAATACTCCCTAAATTTTGGGGTTGTTTTCAAATTGAACGAACGACCGTTTTTATCTCTGTGTCTGGAAATCAGCCCCATTTTTAAAAGCTCCTGCACGTGCTCATAGGCATTTGAGCGCAATTCTTTTAAATAAGATTGTCTTATAGGTTCTTTTAAAGCAATAATCGTGAGTGTTTTTAATACAGCGGGCTTTAGCTCGACAGGGCAGAGCTGTTCAACTATATCCATGTACTCTTCTTTAACCTGGAGAATATAGCCGTTTTCATCATCAATTTCGAGCGCGCCTTCGCGTGCGGAATAATCCATAATCAAATCCAGCAAAGCTTCTTCCACAACAGCTTCGTCTTCTTTTAATATTTCTGCAATGTCTTTGACTTCCAGAGCCTGTGCAGTGATGAATAATACCGCTTCTATTCTTGCTTTAAGTGACATAATATAATCTCTCCGGTGATATTATAGCATAAACCTGCCGGTATGACAGCAGTGTATACACGGAGATTCTCTTTTTAAAATTGTTAAGACAATAAAAATTTTAAGATATTCCGCAGGCTTCTTTATAGGCATCAACATATTTTTGAGCACTTTTATCCCAGCTGAAATCTGCTTTCATTGCGTTTTGAATAAGATGCGCCCAATCCTTTTTGTCTTTAAATATATCTATGGCATATCTTATACAATCCATCATTGAATACGGGCTGTAATTCCAGAACTTAAATCCGTCGCCGTTTTCAAGAGGATATCCGATAATCGTATCGTCGAGTCCTCCGGTTGCTCTTACTATAGGAATTGTTCCGTATTTTAGTGCAATAAGCTGACTCAGTCCGCATGGCTCAAAGGCTGACGGCATTAAAAACATATCAGCGCCTGCATACATAAGATTGCCCAGCTGTACGCTGAATTCAATTTTTGCTCTGATATTGGAGCTTGTATTGCTCAGATAGCTGAACATATCTTCATAATGTTTTGCACCTGTACCGAGTATTATGAACTGTGCATCAAGCCCTTTTAATTCTTCGCACACAGGTCCGAACAGGTCAAAACCCTTTTGTTCAACAAGTCTTGATACAATCGCAATCAATGGTTTGTTCTTTTCATAAGGCAAGCCGAACTGTTCAAGTACAGCTTTTTTATTGTCTTCTTTGTATTGAACATGGGCTGCATCATAATTTTTGGCTATAAATTTGTCGGTTTCAGGGTTATAAACACTGTAATCAACGCCGTTTAAAATGCCGAGCAGTTTGTGTGAATTGTGGTTCAGTGTCCAATCAAGACCGTGTCCGCCTTCGTATGTCATAATTTCTTTTGCATAATTAGGGGAAACGACTATAATTTTATCGCTGTAGTTTATTGCGCCTTTCATCCAGTTAAGCATGCCAAAATGCTCAAGCCCCCAGCAGTTCCAGACATCTTTGTGGTCGATTTGTGCAAAGTACAATAAATCATCAAACCATTGACCCTGATATGCAATATTGTGTATAGAGAAAAAGTTTTTTGTATTTTTAAAGAACGGGTCGTCTTTGTAATTTACTTTCATATAAACAGGAATCATTGCCGTGTGCCAGTCATTGGAATGTATTACATCGGGTTTGAAATTCAGCAGTCTTGCATACTCAATTGACGCATGGGAAAAGGCAATAAATCTTTCATGTTCATACCTTGTATCTATGTATCTCGGGTAAACTTCATGAAAAGGTGCAAAATATTTGCTGTTATCCAAAAAGAATACATTTATATTTGTATCGGGGAGTTTTGCCATTTTCAAATTAAAATAATACTGACCATAACTGTAATCTATTGTCAGTTTAGAGTTGGGAACATCCTGAATGTTGTATTTTTGCTGGTCTATACACCCGTGCAGAGGTGTAAATATCGCTACTTCGTGCCCCATTTTTTCAAGAACTTTAGGCAAACTGCCTACTACATCAGCCAGTCCGCCAACTTTAGAAAAAGGTGCAACTTCGGCTGATACAAACATTATTTTCATGATAAACCCTCTATATATTTATATTTTTTGTATAACAATTATAGCATTTATTCTGTGTAAAAAAAATGCACACCGAATAAAAACAACTATTGTATTTTGTAGTCTATACCCTGTCTTTGGAACATTTGATTAAAATAGTCTTTAAAATGCTTTACTGTATCACTTTTTAAAATCATATAGAACCCGTATGAAAACGGATGTTTTTTTTCCGGTTTTTCGTCTAAAAGAGCTTTTTCAATATATTCTTTTGTGAGTTTATTTGTTCTGACGCACAAATCTCTTTGATTTGCGGGATTGTCAGTTGTTGCCAGTGCTTCTTGCAGTAATTTTGCGGCTCTTTGATTAAGGTTTTGAAAGTTAGCAGATTTGTCATTAATAATGGATTGGAGTACTTTATTGCGTTCATCAAAAGATGTAATATCGGGTTCAAACTTATACTTTCCATGAAAATATACTGCAGTATCTTTAGAGCATATTTTTATGTGAGAGCTTTTATTTTCCAGCATTTCCATAATACTCGCAAGCCGTAAAAGCTCGCCTATACGGAAACTTTTTCTTCTGTATTCATCTGCAACTTTTATGTCAAATCCAAATATATTTTTTGATTTATCTTTATCCATTGATAAAAGTTCATGTCCCAATTCTTTGCCGAACGGATTTTTGACTTCTATAAAAAGATTTTGTTCGCCAGTTTGATATTTTGAAATTTTTACAAAAACATCCCCGATAGCGCCTTTGTTTACGCTAAAAGGTTCAAATATTTTGCGTGAGTCTGTTTGTCCAAGATTTTTCCACAGAACTTTTGCAAGGGGATTATTTTGTATTGAATTGACAGATAATGAAGGTATTTTCATATAGAGGATAAAACATGTCAAAAAATAATTTGCTATTTTGTATGAGAAAGATTTTGCCTATGACTCAGGCAAGAATTTAAAAATAAAAGCGGCGGATTGGTATGAAGTGCCCTACGGCTAAGAAAATCCGTCATCCTTGTATATGTTACGTAATTCGATGACAAAGATTGTTACATTTAAATCTTCTAATATATACGGCTTACTATGTAAGCCGTAGGGGGTTCGGGGCGAAGCCCTGATGGAAGTTTATTAGAAACAGTTGTGTTTTGAGAAGATTTTGACCACAGCGACCACAGCTTGTCGTGGCAAAATCTTTGATAAAACACTTTACTGTTTCTTTTGATAAGCGCCGGTTTCTTTCTTTTGGTTCGTTTTCTTTCTTTGCCTAAGGACTCCGTTCAAAAGTTGACTAAATGTCAAGTTTTGAATGGAGACTCTGCCGAATAAAAGCAACTAAATGTTGCTTTTATGAGAGGGCTAAGCCAGATACGCAGTATCTGCGTGCAGTATAAGAATAAATAAGAAAATGAACGTAAAGAAAAAAATATTTGTTAATAGAAATCAATTGTTTAGAAAAAATATTTGTTAATAGAAATCAATTGTTTAGAAAACATAAATTATAGGTTTAGTCTTTTTATTTGTTCATTTCTTTCTCTTTTTTGCGACCAAAAGAGAAAGAAACGAACCATACCCTAAAGGGCATCCTGATATGTACGGCTCGTACCTCGCCTACATCTCAAGCAAGAAAAGAGAAAAGAACGCTAATCAAAAAACACTGTAAATTTTTAGAATAAATTTTGCATCCACTGTCTTAGATTATTGGCGTTCGGACGGAGTAACGTCCGTCCTCACATGGGCGCTCTCTACGATACGCGCCCGCACAAAATCCGCCACTACGCTACGGTCTGTCAAAATTTACTCTAAAAACTAACAGTGTTTAATCGTAATCCTGCGGCAGAGCCGCTTACACTGCTTACGCAGTTTTAGTTTATTTATTATTAATTATTTCTGTCACTGAATTACATAACATATATAATTCTGAGCGTAGCGAAGAATCTAAAACAATTGTTATTCTGAAGCGTCAATCGTTGCGGTGTACGATGATTATGTGTATTTGGAATCTGACGGGCTGGGCGTGAACCACCAGACTGGTAAGATCCTTCACATTCGTTCAGGATGACGCAAGATTTTATATTTTCGGTTCTCGGGCTAAAGGTGATTTTAGAGAATATTCGGACGTAGATATTGCTGTTGATTTGAATGGTAAAAAGCTGCCCGTATCTGTACTGGGTAAAATATTGGCGGAGTTTGAGGACTCAACTTTTCCCTATGAGGTAGATGTTGTGGATTTAAATTCTATTGATGATAATTTTAAAAATTTAATAAAAAATTCTTTAATCAAGTTGTGATTAAAATTTTCTGTATGTTCCGAGAATTTTTATGTAATTTGTGTTTAGCCTGATTAAATCAAGCACCTTTTGTGACGGTTCGTCAGTTATATGACCTTCAAAATCCACAAAAAATACATATTCTCCGAGATTCTTTTTCGACGGTCTGGAATCAATGTATGAAAGATTTATGTTAAGCGCGTCAAAAACATTCAAAACTTTGACCAGCGCTCCGGGCTGATTTTTTGTAGCAAAAGCAATACTTGTTTTGTCACTGTCGGTTGCAGTAGTGGTGCAGCGGGAAATCATTACAAAACGAGTTTTGTTATCAGGCTCGTCGTTGATGTTTTTTGCCAGTACATTAAGCTTAAATAGTTCAGCTGTCCTTTTGTTGGCGATTGCAGCATATGATTCATCGAGGTTGACCAGTTCCTGTGCGGCTTTGCTGGTTGAGGCTTTTTCTATTTGTTCAATGTTGGAATCAAAATGTTTGCTTATAAAATTCTGGCATTGGGCAAGCGCCTGCGGATGCGATATTATTTTTTTTATTTTTTTTATATCTTTTGCTTTGGAAACCAGACAGTGATGAATGGGAATAACTGTTTCCGCACAAATCCGTACACTGTTGTCTTTAAGATTTAACAGGTTATCCAGAGTCTCTCTGACCATACCTTCGATAGAATTTTCTATGGGAATTATCCCCGCAGTATGAGGATTTTTATCCACATATTCGATAATTTTTTTGACGGTTGCAAACGGAATTTGTTCAAGATTTTTTTGAGCAAGCATTGTTAAAAATTGATTTTTGGCAATTTCACTGTATGTGCCCGCCGGACCTAAAAACAAAAGTTCTTTAATTTCTTCATTTATCTCAATCATTTTGCCGTACGCCGTTTATCTGGTAAAATATCATTTATTAATATTGTACAAAATTGTCTTTAAATTGACAAATTGTGCAAACTAAACAATATAGGACTACGGGAAAAGGTATGGATACAAACATTAAATTTGGTACTGACGGGTGGAGAGCGATTGTAGGCAAAGATTTTAATCGCGAAAATGTTGAGATTGTTACAAAAGCTGTTGCGCAATATATTCTTGAACAAGACGGCATAAACAAACAGATTATTATCGGTTATGACCCGAGAAACATGGCAAAAGAATTTGCACATTATAGCGCAGAAATACTATCTCAGGCAGGTTTTAACGTTACTGTTTCACAAGAAGTTGTACCGACACCTGTTCTGGCGTTTAATGCAAAGTACAGAAACGCAGATGCATTGATGTTTACTGCTTCGCACAATCCGCCGGAGTATCTGGGAATAAAATACATACCTGATTATGCAGGACCGGCAACTACAAAAATTACCAATGCAATAATGGAAAACATAAAAAATATTGATTCCATTGTGTTTAAATCCTTACAAAAACCCGAAATTAAATATGAATCTTTTAAAGAACCTTATTTTAAACATATTGAATCGATTATTAATTTTGAAAAAATAAAAGAATATTTTACACGTGAAGATGATGATGGTGAGATTGTTTATGACGGCTTATACAGTGCAAGTATAGGGTATTTTGATGAACTTTTAAAACGTAACGGCATAAGCTGCGAAACTTTGCATATGCATCATGATCCGAATTTTGGCGGCGGTATGCCCGAGCCCAAGGCAAAATATTTGTGCGAACTGATAGACTTAATTTCTCACAGAACAAATGCTATAGGACTCAGCAATGACGGTGACGGCGACAGGTTTGGCGTAATCAATGAAAAAGCTGAATTTGTTACACCTAATGAAATTATTGCGCTGCTTTTAGGTCATTTAATTAATAATAAAAATTATTCAGGCTGGCTGGTTAAAACAGTCGGAGCAAGCAGAATGCTTGATATAATTGCTGATTATTACAATGTGGAAGTTATCGAAACTCCTGTAGGTTTTAAATGGGTGGGCGCAGCAATGCGTGAGTATGATGTCATAATCGGCGGTGAAGAATCAGGCGGATTGAGCATAAAAGGTCATATTCCGGAAAAAGACGGTATACTTGCTGACTTGCTCGTATTAGAAATGCTTGCTTATGAAAACAAATCGCTGTGGGAGCTGCAGGAAGACTTAAGACAAATTGCAGGTTGTACTTTTATTAATGAGCGTGTTGACATAAAACTTCTGGACAACAAACAGCTCGAGATTTTGATGAACAAATACAGCGAACTCGATAAAATTGCCGGATTTGCTGTTAAAGATAAAGACGACAAGGACGGTGTGAAATATTATCTTGATGATGACAGAACATGGGTGCTTATACGCCCCAGCGGTACAGAACCTTTATTAAGGATTTATTTTGAGTCGGATTCAAGAGAAAAAATTGAAAAATTGAAGGAATTTTTTAAATAATGCAAAATTTAAAAGCATGTTTATTAAGGGATAACAGACAGAGCATCATTGTATTTGTTTTGATGTTCAGCGCTCTTTTTACAATTACCGGTGCTGCTGCATTATATATAAAAGCAGCTCTTCCCGGATTCGGCATATTAATTTTTCTGGTTAGTATGGTGGTAGTTTCCACTGTCAGAATGACCGATAAAACTTTGCCAAGATTTATTTCAACAGGTGATGATTCATTAAAATTTGTCTACTGGGACGGAAAATCCAAAATTGTACAATTCAAAGACATTACAAAAGTAATTGTCGACGGTTCTGCAGGCAGATCTGTCAGAACGATTATGACAATAAAAACCAAAGATGATAACACTAAAGTTTTGATTGAGGTTTTTGACAGTGCTGTTGATGTAATTAATTGTTTAAAAGGTAAAATTGATATTGATTACCGTAACAAGTTTATTGAAGACGCCTTTAAAAATAATATAAATGAACCATACAGAAAAAATATGCGTATGGCTGTTTTGTATTTTATTATTGCGATATTCTGGACGCTGGCAATTGCATTCTGTTTAAATTTGCCGTCAATGATTCATTAAACAATATTTAACCATAATAAAAAATACCTTTGAGTCTTTCAAAGGTATTTTTTATCGGTTAAATTGTTATTTAGTACAAACCGTTTGATTTTTAATCATTTGAACAAGAAGTTCGTTGGCTTTTTGCAGCTGTACATCGTTTTTGGTTTTTATGTCTTCTTCGGTCAGTTCAACTGTAACATCCGGAGCAATACCTTTTTTGTTGATATCTGTTCCGTTAGGTGTTAAGTATTTTTGGATTGTAATATTTGCACCCGAGCCGCCCATGAGTTTGTTAACTTCTTGCACAAGCCCTTTGCCGAAAGTGTTTTCCCCGACAAGCAGGGCACGTTTGTTGTCTTTCATTGCACCTGAGAAAATCTCGCTAGCCGAAGCGCTGCCCTTGTTGATCAGGATAACAATAGGTTTGTCTGTGATATATTTTCTTGTTGCTCTGGTTGTTTCTTTATAGCCGTCTCTGTCAACAGTGCTGACAATGATACCCCCGTCTAAAAACATATCCGAAATTAAAATTGCATTGCTAAGTAATCCGCCGGGATTTGAACGCAGGTCAATAATATAGCCTTTTTTGTCTTTATAATAGTTCAAAGCATTTTCAAACTCTGTTGTTGCATTTTTGCTTATAAAAGAGCTGAGTCTGATATAACCAACGCTGTTATCAAGTTTTGCTTTTTCCGGAACTTTGGTGGAAACAGATTTGATTTCAATTTCTGCACGCTGAATTTTATATTCTTTGTTTGGCTGATTTTTTCTTTTAATCAAAAGTGTTACGTAAGTTCCTTCTTCACCTCTGATTCTGTCGGCAGCTTTGTCTATAGTGATACCTTTTGTTGACTTTCCGTCAATTTCAAGGATTTCGTCTTCTGCGAGCAATCCTGCTTTTTCGCCCGGAGTGTCTTCGATAGGCGCAATGATAAGAAGTTTTCCGTCTCTAAGACCTATCTGAACACCGATACCTTTTAAAGAACCTTTAATAGAGCTTGTTTCTTCTTCAAATTCTTTAGGGTCAAGAAATTTTGTATAAGGATCGTTCAAGCTTGCCAGCATGGTTTGTATTGCCACGTATGCATCTTCATCGGTTTTTATAACTTTATCATATTTGCATTTCCAGCGTTTCCAGTCCTGCTGGTTGTTAGTATGATCAACATATTTTGAGTTAATAAGTTTCCAAACCTGATCGTACAGCTGCTGGGGTGAAGAAGCAAAAACCCCTGAAGAGTTTGTCAGTGTTCCTGCAACAATCACCATTATTAATGTAAGCGCAGTAAGCCAGTATTTTTTTAAAATATTTTTCAAAACATATACCTCGTGTTTTCTATATAAAGAATTTTTCCCGACTTTTTATAAAATATAATATCATAAAGCACTAATTTTGTGGTATCGGAAACAAGGAGCAATTCTCAACAGGAATTATAGTGATTTAATATAGTAGACATTTGTTTTATAAAAAAGTTTCTGTATATTTTTGTAATCCGATGCCGGCTGTTCAAAAACCATTTGTACATGGGGTTTTAATTGCTACAAAAATAGTATATAATATAAATAGAAGAATATACTTCAGCTGTGTTACTAAGAAAAGAAAATGAGAAAAAAATGTCTTTTGGTATCAACGGACCAAGCCCTATACACGGTATACAAGAAGCCCAGAGTATGTTTAACAACGGCGGTGGCGGAAATCTGGGCTATTTTCAACGCCGGAATAAAAAGCAAAAAAATAAAGAAGACGAAATAGATGTTTTCCAATCCAGTGATGAAAATGATGTGTTTGTACCGGAAGAAGCGCTTGAAGATGACAGTATTTTGAAAAAAGCTTCTGATTTTATTAAACAGTTTAAAAAACCGAGAAGGTCACTATAATCTTGTATGAGAGACTCTTATTTCAAGCAAGAATCTTTTTTAATCTAGTGTCGTCTTCCCGTCCATTTAGGCTTGACATTCAGTCAACTTTTGAGCTAAGTCCTTGCTAACGTTCAATATGACGCAGTTTTGAAAGTTCTCAGCGGAATTTGCTATATAAGTCCCTTTAGTTGACTATATGAAATATTTTATTTTTTAACTATAATTGAGGCACAGGTTAATTAATTATAGGTGGTTAAAAAGTGATAAAAGATCAATATTTTCCTCAGGAGATAGAAAAAAACTGGCAAAAGGTATGGGAAGATAATAAATTCGGAAAAACATACGATGATAGTGACAAACCGAAATATTACGCACTGTCTATGTTCCCGTATCCGTCAGGCAAACTTCACATGGGTCATGTCAGAAATTACACAATCACGGATGTTATTGCAAGATTTAAAAAAATGCATGGCTTTAATGTCTTGCATCCGATAGGCTGGGACAGTTTTGGTCTGCCGGCCGAAAACGCAGCAATACAGCACGGTGAAAGCCCTGAAAAATGGACTGATGAAAATATTTCGTATATGAAAATGCAATTGAAAAAACTCGGTCTGATGTATGATTGGGACAGAGAAGTCGCAACCTGCAAACCTGATTATTACAAATGGACTCAGTGGCTGTTTTTGCAGCTTTATAAAAAAGGTCTTGCTTATAAAAAAGAAGCAGCGGTTAACTGGTGCGATGAATGCGCTACGGTTCTGGCTAACGAACAGGTTATAGACGGAAAATGCTGGAGATGCGACAGCGTGGTTGAGAAAAAATATCTTTCTCAATGGTTCTTAAAAATTACAGACTACGCGGAACAGCTTTTGCAGGATATTGATAAGCTCGAAGGCTGGCCTGACAGCGTTAAAATTATGCAGAAAAACTGGATTGGCAAATCTCAGGGGGCAATTTTAAAATTCAAAGTTAAAGAAATCGACGGGCTGGAAGTTCCTGTTTATACAACAAGACCCGATACCGTCCACGGTATTACATACCTCGTTGTTGCGCCTGAATACCACGATATAGAAAAATTAACAACACCTGAAAATAAAGACGCTGTTGAGGCTTACAGAGTCAATGCACGTAAAATGACGGAAATAGAAAGACTCTCTACGGAACGTGTAAAAACAGGTGTTCCACTGGGCACTCACTGTATAAATCCTTATACCGGCGAGGAATTCCCGCTTTGGACAGCGGATTACGCTCTTGTTGAATACGGTACGGGTGCTGTTATGGCAGTTCCTGCGCATGACGAAAGAGATTTTGATTTTGCTAAAAAATATAACCTGCCTGTTAAGGTTGTTATTCAAAACCCTGAAAATCCTTCTGACTGCAAAGATGCAGCTTATACAGAACCGGGTGTTTTGATAAATTCGAACGAATTTAACGGCATGAATAATGAAGAAGCCAAAAAAGCTATCACTCAAAAAGCTGTAGACGGCGGGTTCGGCGAGTTCAAAACCCAGTACAGACTGCGTGACTGGTTGATTTCAAGACAAAGATACTGGGGTGCTCCGATTCCGATTGTTTATTGCGAAAAATGCGGCGCACAGCCCGTTCCGGAAGACCAGCTTCCCGTAAGATTGCCTGAAGATGTGGATTTCAGCGTAAAAGGCAAGTCTCCGATTTTGACTTCAAAAACCTTCCTTGAAACAACATGCCCCTGCTGCGGCGGAAAAGCAATCCGTGAAACCGATACCATGGATACATTTATCTGCTCAAGCTGGTATTATCTAAGATATGCGGACGCTAAAAACGCAAATGCGCCGTTTGACAAAGAACTTGTTAACAAATGGCTGCCGGTTGACCAGTACGTAGGCGGCATTGAGCATGCTATTTTGCACCTGTTGTATTCAAGATTCTTTACCAAAGCCTTGAAAGATTTGGGGCTTGTTGATTTTGACGAGCCGTTTAAAAATCTTTTGACTCAGGGTATGGTGCTAAAAGACGGTTCTAAAATGTCTAAGTCAAAAGGCAACACGGTTGACCCCGATGAAATCTTTGAAAACTACGGCGCTGATACAGCGAGATTGTTTATACTTTCCGATTCACCGCCGGCAAGAGATTTTGACTGGTCTGACGCGGGCGTTGAAGGCTGCTACAAATTCTTGAACAGAGTCTGGAGACTGTACGCAACAAATCAGGATAATTTAATGCTTGATTACAAATTACCTGATGATGTTTCTACACTTACAAAAGAAAACAACGACCTTGTGCGCACAACTCACATTGCGATAAAAGGCATTACTCAGGATATTTCTAACGAGTTTCAGTTTAACACCGTTATTTCAAAATACCGTGAGTTTGTTAACGCAATCTATGACTACACTGCAAAGAAAACTCAATATTCTGACGAAGACAAAAATGTTTTGAGCTTTGCTCTTGTCACTTTGCTTAAACTCATGGCACCGACAACAGTACATTTGACTGAGGAAATTTATCATCAAATCGGCGGCAAGGGTTCTATACACGAAACCCAATGGCCGGAATTTGAAGAAAAATTAGCCAAAACTTCTGCAATTACGCTTGTTGTACAGGTTAACGGCAAAGTTAAAGACAAGATAGAAGTCGATTCCGAATCTACAAAAGAGGAGCTTGAAAAACACGCCCTTGAAAGCGAAAAGGTTAAACAGGCAACGGAAGGAAAAACTATAGTAAAAACTATTGTTGTCCCCGGAAGGCTTGTTAATATTGTAGTGAAATAAAGGGTAAGCTCCATAACCTCCACTGTCACATGCAGGCGAAGACAAAGGACAGAGAGGAGGTGATTATATGAAGCGACAAATAATAAAAAGCGCTCTAGTGGTGCTAGATGCGCTTCTTAAAGTTTTGTTGATATTCATATAGGGAGCGAATAAACGGTTTAAATGTTAGCGGCATTTAGACCGTTTCCCTATACTTTTATTATAAACAATTTATTTTTTTATTCAAGACATCAGTTTTTTATTCAAAATCAGGATTTTATAACCCGAACAGGTCTTTTTTGATATTTGAGAGTTTGTATTTTTGTTTTTTTATTAAATCCTCAATTGTGCAAACAAGATAAACAGTATCGAGTTTGTTAATATTGTTGTCATATTCAAGCGTTGCTTTTAGTATTTTTGTGAGACTTGCGATTTTCCATATTTCGTATACGGAATTTGAAAAATTGCGTTTTATTTTTTTGTTTCTTTTTATCATTATCAGCTCTTTGTAAAGAATTATTTTTATTTATCGGACTAGGTGTCCTATATTGGATTTATTTTCATAAATTGTATATCCATTGTGATTATATGTCAACTAAGTGCCAAAAATGTACAATAAAGGACAATATTTCATTAAAATATAATTTAGAGGGGATATCATGTCGGTTAAAAACAGAATAAAATCAATACTGGCTTTGGAAGGGATAAAAATTAACGAACTGTCGGTTTTGTTAAAAGAAAAATATAATAAGGATATTTTGCCTAACACTCTTTCCAAGCAGTTAAACAGAGAGATTATCAGATTCAAGGATGTTGAAGAAATTCTCGATTCAATAGGCTATGAAATAATTTTTCAAAAGAAAAAGTTTTAAGCTTACGCAAGTGTCAGCACGTACTGTTTTAGTTCGTCTGTTAAATTACTTATCCAACATTAAAATCATACTTATTCTGATTTATAAGCTAAAAATCTGCAATGGATTTACACGCTGATTCTTTGTGTACCTAGTTTTCTCAAAATTGTATATGTTATATAAATCAATGACAAAAATTGTAACCTTTTCACTCCTCATATACACGGCTTACACTGTAAGCCGTATGGGGTTCGGGGCGAAGCCCTGATGGAATACGATTAGAGATTTTTAAATGAAGGAATGAAAATTTACCGTACCGATAATATCATTTTATGAGTGGACGGAAATTTTCGTTTCTGAATTTTAAAATCTCTTTTGACATAGCGTGTTTTTCTTTTTTGGTTCGTTTTTTCTTTTTGCAT
>CASFCQ010000048.1 GCA_949293185.1 uncultured bacterium | reverse complement strand
TAGAATAAATTTTGCATCCACTTCACTACGTTACGGTCTGTCAAAATTCACTCTAAAAACTAACAGTGTTTAATCGTATTCCTGCGGCAAAGCCGCTTATACTGCTTACGCAGTTTTAATTTATTTATTATTTATTTTTTATGTTAAGAAAGAATTATTTTGTCATCGAATTACGTAACATATACAAGAATGACGGAAAGAACAATAAAATTGTGCGTCATCCTGAGGGTGAAAACCCAAGGAGACAATGTTCCGTATAAAATTTAAAAACTCACAGGTTTATATCAATACAGCCCTTAGTGCCAGCAAATCTTCATAAGCTGCCCCTGCCTCGGCAAGTTCCTCTGCCGTTATCCCAAAAAGGCTTATTACATCTTTTGTTTCCGCGCCCAGATTATTTGCTTTAATATTTTTTATGACAAACTTTACTGCGTCTTCTCTCGTGCAGCAAGACGGCAGTGCCCCTATTGCAGCACCGTTTACACAACTTTGAAAATTTCTTTTTTTTGCCTTACCCATATCCTAATCTTTGTTCTTGCTGGCTAAAAAGCTTAACAACAGCATTATAACAGAAATTAAAATTGCATAAATAAAGAATTTTAAAGAAGTACCGACGATAAAACTCGCTATTGCTCCTGATATAACCGCAACAGAAGACAAAATCAGCACCGTCTGGTTTTGAGAAAATCCTCTGTGTAAAAGTTTGTGGTGCAAATGTTCCGCATCCGGCGTAAAAGGAGATACCCCCTTGGCTATTCTTCTTAAAGAAGAAAATGTTATATCAATAATCGGCACTGCAAGTATAAAGAACGGTACGAACATTGTTAACTCAGGAGACTTCATAACTCCAGTTATGGACAAAGTCGCAAGCAAAAAGCCCGCAAACAATGAGCCGGAATCGCCCATGAATATCTTTGCCGGATGAAAGTTGTATGTTAAAAACGCAAGCATTGAACCTGCAAGTATAAATGCAATCAATGCGCTGATTCCGTTGGATGGCGTCATCGCAACTGCTATTAAGCCCAGAGTAACGGAGCTTATTGTCACAATAGACCCTGCAAGACCGTCAACCCCGTCAATAAAGTTTAACGCGTTAGATATGCCTACTATCCACAGTACCGTAACTATATAAGACACAATCAGCCCGAGCTGTATCGGTTCTCCAAACGGGTTGTAAATAGTACTTACACTGATACCCAGCAAAAAAACTATAGACGCAATAGCGATTTGTATCATAAGCTTGAATTTTGCTTTTAAACCGTAAATATCGTCTATCAACCCGAGCAAGAACATCAAAGAACCGCCCAGCAGTATCCCTGATAAAAGCTTTCCGTAAGGATAATAGCTTAAAATAACAAGCAAAAGGAATGACAACATAGAGCTTGCCCATATTGCAATCCCCCCGAGCCTTGCAATTGGACCGTGGTGGATTTTTCTTTCATTGGGCTGGTCTATGAGGTTATTTTTCTTTGCAAACCAGATGACATAAGGCATTATAAAAAAGCCCAGCAAATATGCCATTATCATTCCGAGAATATGTGCGTCAGTAAGTTTTAGTGAAAACATTACACTCTCATCCCTTCATATAACGGGTATTTTTTACATAGTTTTAAAGAACGTTCTCTGAGGTTTTGCAGCGCAATTTCATTGTCAGAGGCTGTGACTGCAGAGGCAATGATTTTTGCGACTTCAACCATATCTTCTTCTTTAAATCCTCTTGTTGTTACAGCTGCAGCACCGAGTCTTACACCGCTAGTAACAAACGGACTCTGCGGGTCGTTGGGCACAGTGTTTTTGTTTGCCGTAATGCCGACCGTCTCAAGCACGTTAGCTATGTCTTTTCCTGTTTTGTTGAATTTTCTTAAATCAAGAGTCATAAGGTGGTTTTCTGTGCAGCCGCCCACAATGTCCATACCTTCATCCATCAAGCCGTTAGCCAGCGCTTTTGCATTTTTAACAATCTGCGCTGCATATTCTTTAAATGAAGGTTCAAGAGCTTCCTTAAGAGCAATTGCCTTGCCTGCAATAATATGTTCCAGCGGACCGCCTTGCATGCCGGGGAATACGGCTTTGTCGATACCTGCTGCGTGCTCGGCATCACACATAATAATACCGCCTCTCGGACCTCTTAGAGTTTTGTGTGTTGTTGTCGTAACAAAATGAGCATATCCTGCAGGTGACGGGTGAACACCGCCTGCTACCAGAGCCGCAATATGAGCAATATCAGCCATCAGATATGCACCTACAGAGTCTGCAATCTCTCTGAATCTTTTAAAGTCAATAATTTTAGAGTAGTTGCTCGCTCCTGCAATGATAAGTTTGGGTTTGTGTTCTGTTGCAAGTTTTTGGACTTCATCGTAGTCAATTTCGCCGTTGTCGTTAACGCCGTAGCTTACAATGTTATAGTTTATGCCGGAAAAATTAACAGGTGAACCGTGGCTGAGGTGTCCGCCGTTGGACAAATCCATACCCAGAACGGTATCGCCGATTTTTAATGCATACATAAACACTGCCATGTTAGCCTGAGCACCGCTGTGTGGCTGGACGTTTGCGTGATCCATTTTAAAAAGTTCGCACGCTCTTTTTTGCGCAAGTTCTTCTATCACGTCAACGTTTTCGCATCCGTTATAGAATCTTTTGTGAGGTTTACCTTCTGCGTATTTGTTTGTTAAAACAGAACCGCATGCCGCCATTACTGCAGGTGAAGTAAAGTTTTCGCTTGCGATAAGCTCGATTGTGTTTTGCTGTCTGTGCAGCTCTTTTTCTATTGCCTGTGCAACATCAGGGTCAACTTTTCTTATAACATCTAATTCCATTGGTAAACCTCCCTAATCTGATTATTTTAATTTTACATCAGCAATGAATAAAATCAAAATACTTTATATTGTTGTATTGTTATCAGAAATCGACCGGCTGTTATCACAGGGCATAGAAAAAGCGGTTTTTATTTAAAACCGCTTTTTCTAATCATTAACAATATTTAAAATTATTTTGCCTGTACTTTTTTGAGGCACAAGTCTTTGCAGAGAATAATTTTGACAACTTCTCCGGCTTTAGCGTGGTACTTAAGCCCCGGAGTAACAAGACCGGTGATAAGACCCACAGTGCAGCCTACCGGTATACCTATTGCAAAGCCTGTTCCCAGTTTTGCGGGGTTCGGAATGAAGGCAAAGCCGACACCTGCACCTGCACCTACTGCACCCAGCCCTACTGTTGAACCTGCTATTTTGGCTGCGGTCATCCAGGGACCTTCTTTAAGTGAGCCGTCTTTTGTAAACGGTTTTGCAGACATAGCCATAGCTGAACCGTCCGGGAATACTATGCATTCAAAATTGAGATATACCCTTGCGTTTTTGTTAAACCATTTTGGTTTTTCTATTTTTATTATTGTTGCAACAACTTTTGAATTAGCAGGGATAAGAAGTGTTCCTTCTCTTGTATATATGGCTTCCGGAGCTACAAAATTTACTCTTTCACCTGCTTTAGCCTTTTCTGACCAGAGTTTGCAGTCAAAAGCTATTTGAAAAACATTGCCCTGCGTAATGATATTGTTGTCTTTTGTAATGTAAACAAGGTCTGTGGCTGCTTTTTTCTCTTTGAACATGTGTTCTTCCGCAATTATATACGGATAGTTGGGCGAACCGGCCGCAAACGCCTGAGTTCCCATAAGCAAAAGCATTGAGAGCGCTATTGCTTTTTTAGAAATGTTTTTTAAAAATACTTGCAGAAACGGGTTCATTATTTTATCCTCCTGTTTAGGAATACAATATATAAAAATACACTCATAATGACATAGTTATATTAGCATAATGTTGTCATAATAACAATATCGATTGTTTATTAATTTTAATGTATATTACAAAATTGCTAAACTTAACCCAACAGACGGCTATCTGAAAGTCTAATCGTATTTTAGCGCTATTTTAAGGCAGTTATTGTTTTTGTCGGCAAAGTAGCTGTAAGCTTTTTCTATGTCTTTAAAGTCAAAATATTTTGATATCAATATGTCTGTTGAAATCTCTTTATTTTCTATCATTTTTAAAAGTTTTGCGCAGTGAGTTGCGTCTACGCCGCCGGTTTTGAAAATTAAATTTTTTCCATACATTTGAGGAAGAGGAAGAATCTGATTTTCTTCATACATAGCGACTATTGCAACGACTGCGTTTGGACGTGCTATTTGCCACGCTGTCCGGAATGTATCTTTGCCGCCGGCAGCTTCTACAACACAGTCAGCGCCGCGGCTGTCTGTTGCTTCTTTTACTGCAGACAAAACATTTTGTGAGTCCGGGTTTATTGTAATGTCAGCATATCCGTTGTTTTTTACAAGCTCAAGCCTTGAGGTATTTATATCTATTCCTATAATTTTTTTAGCACCCATTGCTCTGGCGCATTGCATTGTGCAAATACCGACCGGTCCGCAGCCTATAACTGCCACGGTGTCGCCCTGTTTAATTTCGCACAGCTCTGCACCAAAATAGCCGCTGGAAAGTATATCTCCGACAAATAAAGCATTTTCGTATGATAGGGAATCCGGGATTTTTGTAAGCCCTGTATCAGCGAACGGAACACGTACATATTCTGCCTGACAGCCGTCTATGCTGCAGCCGAGTTTCCAGCCTCCGTTTGTACAGTTGTTTATAAAACCGTGTTTGCAAAAATAGCATTCGCCGCAGAAGGTTTCACAGTTTGCGCTGACTCTGTCGCCTACGGAGAGGTTTTTTACGGCAGAACCGAGTTCTACAATTTCTCCGACAAACTCATGTCCGAGGGTTGTGCCTTTTATTGCGTTTGGCACAGCTCCGTTTATTATATGCAGGTCGCTTGTGCAGATTGATGACAGAGTAACTTTAACTATAGCGTCGCGCGAGTCAATAATTTGGGGGGCTGGTTTTTCTACAAGTTTTATTTTGTGTAAATCTTCCCGGATAAGAGCTTTCATTATATATACCTCAGATGTTTTTTTACCTGTCTATTATACACTATTGTGCCGGAAAAATATTTTTATATTATTATAGATTTATGTTGAAATGTTTATGTTTGTTTTTGTTGGGCAAGTATGCCCAACCTGCGGACAGTAAGACGTTTCATAAACTAAATTTGCCTCGGCTAAGCAAGCGTAGCTTGCGATAGAGATTGGGACGAGCGCAGCTTGCGAGTTAAAATTAAAAGCGGCAGCTCTATCCAACCCAGCGGGGCTAAACAACTAAATTTGCCTCGGTAAGCCGGAGCGAGCGCAGCTTGCGAGTTAAAATTAAAAGCGGCAGCTCTATCCAACCCAGCGGGGCTAAACAACTAAATTTGCCTCGGTAGCTCAGTTGGATAGAGCGATAGCGTCCTAAGCTGTGCGTCGTTGGTTCGAGTCCAATCCGGGGTAAATTTTTTTCGTCAATTTTATTGTTGGGCTGAAAGCCCAACCTACAACTCACCGATGCGGATTTTCTAAAGTAGGTTGGGGTTTCTACCCCAACAAAAATTTTCGTAATAAAATATGAAAATGAATTACAAACGTGCTTTTATTCAGAACAGTTATCTACATTTAATTATTGTTTCCTACAATAGAAAAAACATATTTATTGATAACATTGAATTACTAAGAAACGCATTTAAAAATGCAAAACAATTCTTTAGCTTTAAAATTATTGCAATTTGTGTTTTGCCTGACCATATACATGCAATACTAAACCCTAAAAATATTGAAGAATATCCCAAAATTGTTACATCAATAAAATATTACTTCTCTAAAAATTATAATGTTGGGGTAGAAACCCCAACCTACGGTTATGTTAATAAAGGTGAAAAAGGTTTATTTCAAAGAAGATTTTTTGAACATACTATTACAGATGAAGAAGAATTAAACAATCAAATTAATTACATTCACTACAATCCTGTTAAACACGGACTTGTTAACAACGTAAAAGACTGGCAGTATTCATCTTTTCATAAATTTCTAAAACAAGGCTTATACGAAAAAGACTGGGGCAGTGCAAAAGATATTGAAATTATTAAAGATTTAGATTTTGAATAATAGTCTTTATCCCTGCTTCTGTTCAACAAATCAACTGTTATTCGGCACTTTTACCTTGTCTTGGATTGTTGACGTTCACAAGGTTTTGCACTTCATTTCAAATGTTTATTCTAAAAATTTGCCATTTTGCTAACCTTATTCCCCTTGGCACCGGGTGCGTTTCACACACGCGGCGTGCCCGTTATCTGTATCTGTTGTAAAAAGAATCTTCGGGGCGTGCGGAATTGGAGAGAACAATTTCTCTGTATTCGTTTTTATCTATATCAACACCCATGTTTTTAATTTTTATTTCGGGGCATTTCTTTTTTGCTGTTAAATTCTTTTTTTCCTGCATAAATTTATAATATTACAAAAATTTATTCCATCCATCTGAAATTTTTAACGAATTTGTTTTCGTTAATTTTTCCGTCTATTTTTACCGTAAATATGCGATATTGCTCGCTATCCAGTTCTACTCCCGGGATTTTGTTCAAGTCGTTTATAAAACCTTTTTTCTCATCTTTACCGAGTTTTATTCCGGGGATTGCGTTCAAAAGGGAATTAAACGACAGGTTTCCGATAGGTCCTAAAATATTGGTTGCTCTTTTGGTCAGTCTGCCGAATACTCTCATATCCGCGTAGTTTTGTAATACGTCGAACTCACCGTTAATGTAAAGATTAAGGTTGCTGCCTTTAGAGTATATTTCCATATTTTGTGCAATACCGTTTTTAAGAGTAAAGCTGCCTTTTATTGTATCAAAATGACCTGTTTTTATAGGGGCAATAAGATCAATAAGGTTGTTAAGATTTGCGCCTGTGATTCCGCTTTTTAAGACATTTCCCGCTTTAAGCAGATATTCAACAGAGCCGAGTTTGGGCATTTTTCCGTCAGCTACTTCAAAATACACATAGCCAAACATATTTTTTAAACGTTCTTCTACACTTGAACCGTGTGTGGTTACTGCAATATTCCCGTTGGAAGAGCCGAATATCTGGTCTTTGAATCCGAACAACGAGGACGCAACTTTATTGGAATCTACGTTGAGTGCGGACATATTGGTTTTTATTTTTCCGTTTGAAAAATCATAGTCCGCAGTTCCGACCATTTGTCCTGTAGTAACATCAAAGTAAATTTTATCGGCTTTAAGCATCATGTTGTCGTCCAGCGTGAATTCCGCGGAGTAATTTGTTGCGCTCAAATCACTGATAACTATTTCATCAGCTGTCATTTTTCCGTTTTTGATTTGTATGTCCGATATATTAAATGCTGGAATTATTGTGCTGATGTTGCTGCTGCCGGAATCAGAATCAACAAGTCTTGCCGTTGTATCAGGCGTTGGAATTTTTGTAAGAGAATCAATAAAATTGTCTATATTAACGTGTTTTGAGTGAAGCTCAAGCTTGTCTATAATGTACGGTCGTGTTAATTTGTTGCCTCCTATCAAATCAAGCTTGAAATCAGAGCCCAAAGCCTCGCCGTTTACTTTTGCATACAGTGATTTTCCCTGGAATTTAGCTTCAACTGATTTTAAAACAGTGTCATACAAAGGCATATCAAGGTTGGTCATATTAATTGTACCGAGCAGGGTAGGACTTTCAAAATTACCGTTAATATTTAATTTGCAGTTGAAAGTTCCGTTTTTTAGCACGGATTTTTTAAACAGAATATTGAATAGTTTTACATTGGCATTGTGGAGCGACTGTATATTTAAATTGTCAGCTATAAAACCGTTGTGTGTCTGTTTTATAGTACCGTTTGCTTTGAATACAGTAATCGGAGCTTTTTTGTTATTTTGTGATGTAGCGAACCTTTTGTACACAAAATCGTGGATGTTAAAAATATCTCCGTCTTTTATCGTTATGTCTGCATTAAGTTCTCGCGGCTCAAGTTCGTCGCCCAGACTTGCTCCCATATAATATATATCTGCACCGGGTGCAAATTTTATTTTCGGTTTTAGCTTTATATTATTTATATTCCCGCCTATGTCTGTGGTTATTGTAATATCTCCTCTGGGTTTTAGCGGATAGGTCAGCAGGGTATTAATATACTTGTTGACAAACTGTTCGGTTAGTTTTGTTGTAAAATATCCGCCAAGCTTCATTGTTTTGTCCAAATCTTTTACAGACATATTCAAAAATACCGGAGTATCGTCAATCTGCGCTATAATCGAGTGCAGTGTAATCTTTGTACCCTCAAGAAGGATATCGCCTCGTTCTACTGATACAGGGGTTTTAAAGTAGCTGTGGTTGAATTTTATATTGTTTAATTTTATCTTCCCGTCAAGATTATTATTGCTGCAAGAAATTTGCGCATCGGCTCTGCCTTGATAGTTGTCATAAGCTTTAAGCAGGCTGCGGATATATTCCGGCAGTACAGGCATGTTTTTTATGGTATTAAATGCAGAAATATCAAAATTTTGTATGTTAAGTTTGCCGCTTATTTGATAATCTTTGGAAAATAAATTTTTAACCTGTCCGTCGGCAGCTATTTTTGAGTTGAATAATTTTGCATTAAAATGCTTGAGAGAAAGGTCTCCGTTATGTATTTTAAAACTGCCTGAAGATATAATAAAATCATTGTTTTTGCCGGAAGTTTTATAGGGGCGCAAGCTCCCCTCTGCGCTGAGTCCGTTTGGATTCAATTGCTCTGATGAACTGTTGTAGTGAGCGGAAAGACTCATGTATGAATTTGTTGCAGGCAGATTTGGTATTTTGCTGCTGCTTTTGGTAAGTTTTTGGTTTTGCGAGTCAATAAAAGATTTTATTATCTCATCTGTTTTTAGCGCCGGTGCATTAACAGCGAGCGATGTTTTGCCGTCAGTGCAGCCGCCTTTTATTTTTATGGCGGCGCTTCCTACCAGTCCGTTCAAATCAACATTCCAGCCTGACCCTTTAAAATCTATTTTCCCTTTTAGCTTACGCGCGCCTACAGGTATGTGTCTGATTGTTCCTGTTGAATCCGAAAGCTGCAATACTCCTGAAATGTCAAGCAAATCGGCTTTCTTTAAAACATCGCCAAAATCTTTTACAATTCCTTTTATTTTAATTGTTGTTTTGACTCTTCCGGCTGCTTTTTCAATAGGTGCGGCCATAGCTTTTTTGTTTTTGAGTATAGAGCTTGTTCTTAAAATATTCAAAAGCTCTGAGAGTTCAATTGAATTTGAAATTACATCAAAATCTATGTGCCCGTTAAGGTTAGCTTTTCCGTCTATTTTTAGCGGATAAGTCTTTACAAAAGCCTTTTGGGTATAAAAATGCAGGTCTTTGCCTTTAAAATCAAGCACACCCTGTGCATTTTCCAGCTTTGTATTGAGTCCCTGCAAAGTGGCTGTTGTGTTGCGGAAGTTAAATTGCCCGTATGCAAAACCGTCTAACACTGTACCTTTTGTGCGTAAATCAATGTTCCCTTTGCCCTGAATTTTCATATAAGGTACAGGTCCGACATCAAAACCAACAATCTCATGTATGGGAACTAGCATATACTCTGCAGTGCCAAGGTCGACATTTTTGGACGAAACAACCCGAAAATCACCTGGTGCATAAAGCCCTATAACGGCTGTCCCCTCTATGTCAACATATTCGCCGTGACCTGCGAAAACTCTTGTTTTTATATAAAGCTTGTCGCCGAGAAGCTTTGTGTAAATTTTGCAATGCGGAACAACAGGGTTGTCTTTTACTATATAAACATCGCTCAGGTTGAGTTCTCCGTATAAAAGCGGCTTTTTAAGGCTGCCTTTTATGTCGATGCTGCCCTGAGCTTTTCCCCATGCTCCGTATCTTTTGAACTTTTGTATAACAAAAGTCACATCTTCCTTAAAAGTAGGAACAAGCCAGTACATAGAGTTTACGGAGGCGTTATTCACCTCTGTATGAATATCCGGCTGCGGGTTTTTAGACATATAGTTTTTTACTTTTCCGCTAAGCTCAACAGCCCAGTCATCAGCATAAATCTTTGTTTTTTCAAGTATAAGATTTTTTTGTTCAAATTTAGTATGAGAAATTAAGTGCAGCTCGGATTTTGAGCGAATTGAATCCAGCGGATTTTTCATTTCAATGCTGAAATTTTTCAGGCTTAATGTTGTATTCAGCCCGCAGCCGCTGCTTTTTATCACAGCATTCAAAATGCCGGATGCTGATTTAACCTCCTGCTGCATAAAGTAAGAAAGATATCTTGAATAATCTGCAAGGTTAAGCGAATCTATCTGGAGAAAAAATTTTGTTTTACCTTTTCCCAGACTCTTTTCCAGAGGAAGCTCAGAGGCAATGTCGGCAGCAATGTCAGTTTGTTTTTTGCCGTTAACAAAAATTCCTGCATCCAGTACAAGGTTAAAACGTTTGTTTTTCTTATACAAAAAATCAGCGGATTTTATCTTGAGGTTTGTCTTCTGGTTGATTAATGTATCATCAAACGTGATATCCGCATCTGCAACTTCAAGCGAGTCTATATCAGGCTGGAACTTCTGTTTTGAGTTTAATTTTAAGTTGAGTGCATAGCTGCCCAGATAAATTTTATTATCTTTGTGTCTTGAAAAGTTTAGCGCAAAGTTTTGCGCATTCAATGATTTTATAGACAAATCATTGAATAAAAGAGGTATAAGACGCATCGTAACATCGAAATCTGATGTTTTTAAAACCTCTTTTTGGGAAGAATCTTTTAGATGAACATTGCTGCCTTCAACTTGTAAAGATAAATCAGGGTAGGTCTTTATTTTAATACTGTCAAAAGCGAGATTTAGTCCTGTTTTTTCCTTGAGCAATGCCTGAACACAGCCGTTTGACAAACGGTTGTTCACTACTGCCGGTAATACTGTTATAAATATGAATTCCGCAATCAGCACCGTTATCAGTACGGATAACAAAATTCTTTTTGTTATTATATTCATGTGAAAATTATATTTTTCTGATAATTATTAATTATATATCAATATTATTTTTTTTCACTTGTCTTTACATTTAATTATTGTTAAAATCATGAAATTAAGACGATACAGTACAAACCGATTATGGGGAGCTTATTATGAAAAAGATTAAAGCTATATTTATTGCTGCTGCAGCCTTGTTTACTTTTGCTGCTATTGACACTCAGGCACAGGCTCAGACAATAGGATATGTGAACTACAAAAATGTAGAATCTAACTATGAGTTTGCAAAAAATGCATACAAAGAAATTGATACAAAATATCTTGAACTCCAGCAATTTTTAATGGATAAGGAAAAACAATACAAAAACATAGATTCTCCTATCAACAAAAAGAACTTTGAAGATCAGGTGCAAAAGGATTTCAAAGCTAAAAGTGAAGAATTTGAAAAGCTTAAGCTAAAAAGAGCACAGGAAGTTGAAAATAATATCCTGCAGGCAACAAAAGCTGTTGCAGCCGACAAAAAAATCGATGTTGTACTCGATTACAGAGTTATTTTCACAGGCGGCACAGACCTGTCGCAGGATGTAATAAACTATCTTAACTCGGGTAAGTTTAAACCGATAAACAAATAGTAAAAAGACCGGCTAATAACCGGTCTTTTTTATATTGTTTAAGCAACTATACCTTCAAATTTTGAACTTGAGCTTCTTCCGTCTTGAATAATCCCCATAACGGATTTTGCATAAGCCATTTTGTGCGAGCTGCCGTTGTAGTTAACAAGTGCTCTGTGGACATCTCCGCCGGCTGCGTTTAGTTTTGCTTTAAACAGATAAGCGCCGAGTTTTAAATTAAGCTGCGGATCTTTACGCATTGCAGCTCTGAGGTTTTCAACAGAACCGTATTTGTAAAGGAGGTTACCAAAGTTACCCAGATCCAGTGACGGGTCTTTTTTCTTTGCGGCTGCTACTTTTTGCCAGCTGCCGTATTTTTTTATAAGCTGTTTCATTTTTGCGTCATAAATATTGGGACGCAAATACATATCTTTTATTGATATTGTTGTAAGCTGCATAATCCCGCTGCCGTTGCCTGTACCTACATTCTGGGTGTAGTGGGTTTCCTGCTTGGCAATGCTTGCTATGATAATAGGGTCAACCCCTGTTTCGGCAGAAGCGTTCATAATCATTTCTGTCATATTATCCACATTGAGATTTTTCGGTGCGGCAGGGTCATTTTTTATCATATTGGCAACAGCCGTGTACTGCTTGTTTTCAGTTGATTTTGCTAAATTAACTTCAGACATACGCTGATTTGCTGCTCTTAACAATACTTGCAGTTGTTCCTCTGTAATAAAGTTAGTTTTTACATAAGTTGCATCACGAGGTGCAATTTTGTCTAAATCAGGTAACGACATTTTTAACTTACTAAAATCTGCGACCATTCTGTTTAATTCACTCCTCTGAATCAATTGAATATATACTCTCTATATAAATAAAATACATATCTTGCCCAAAATTGACAGTAATAATCCCTAATATTAAGAAATGTTAAAATTGCTGGAGAGTGACCTCTCTCAGACTGACTATAGGAAATAAAAATGTTTTTAGTATAATAATTAAAAAGATACGAAAGGTTTTAAATGCTAGAACACATACATTCTTTTTTAGGCTATTTTTCAAAACTGTTTGTAACCCTTGACGGAATAGGGCTTGCGCCGGTATTTATTGCACTGACTGCCAACTCAAAGGCTAAGTGGCGCAATATTATGATGAACAAAGCTATTGTAATAGCATTTTTTATTTTGATATTTTTTGCCTACACGGGTTCGGTCGTACTGGATTTGCTCGGTATAAGCCTGACAGCGCTTAAGATAGCTGGCGGTATACTGCTTTTGATTATGGCAATAGATCTTGTGCTGGGAAATCCAGAACCGGCAATGAATAACGAGAACAAAGAAGAACGCAAAGAATCCATGAAAAGAGCCGACATATCGGTCTTTCCTCTGGCAATCCCTCTTTTGTCAGGTCCTGCTACGATTACAATGCTTACAATCTGCATGAAAAATGCGCAAGGGATGCCGCTGGAACGCTCTTTGATTATAGCTGCTCTGGCTGTAAACCTTATCGTTGTATGGCTCATCTTAAAATTTTCATCAAAAGTAAGCCAGATGCTGGGCAAAACAGGTGTCAGTGTTATCAACAGAATAGTCGGGATTTTACTTGCGGCTATGTCCTGCGAATTCTTAATGAACGGTCTTATTGAAATATTAAAACAGGCAAGATAATCTTTTTTGGTTTAAAATATAATACACGGCTTAGAAACACTTAAGGTATTTAAAATGGATAAAAGAGAGTTAATACAAAAAATCAACATATTGAAAAAAGAAAAAAATGCAATTGTTCTGGCTCACACGTATCAGAATCTTGAAATAGACGAAATTGCTGATTTTTCGGGAGATTCACTGTATCTGAGCCGTCAGGCAGCGAACACTGACGCTGATATTATCGTATTTGCAGGCGTGTACTTTATGGCAGAAACAGCAAAGATTCTTTCACCGGACAAAACAGTCTTGCTGCCCGACTTGTCCGCAGGCTGCGCAATGGCTGACAAAATTAATGCTGCACAGCTAAGAGAGTTCAAAGCCAAACACCCGAATCTTCCTGTTGTTTGTTATGTTAACTCGACAGCAGCAGTAAAGGCGGAATCTGACATCTGCTGCACAAGCGCTAATGCCGTTAATGTTGTAAAATCGCTTAACGCAAAAGAGGTTTTGTTCGTGCCTGACCAGCATCTTGGAGCTTATGTAGAATCACAGCTGGAAGGTGTAAAAGTTATCACATATCCGGGATATTGTCCGGTGCACCACGCAATAACCGTTGAGGATATAGAAACTAAAAAAGCTCTTTATCCGCAGGCAAAAGTTATGGTACATCCGGAGTGTCCGGCTGCTGTTGCCCAAAAAGCAGATTTTACCGGTTCAACAACTGCTATTATCAAGGCTGTTAAACAAAGCGATGCAAAAGAATTCATCATAGTTACTGAAAAAGGTGTGGTGGAAAGGCTTGAACGCGACTGCCCCGATAAAAAATTTGTATTAATTAACGAAAAAGCAATCTGCGAAACGATGAAACTGATTCGTCTTGAAGACATTTTAACCTCGCTGCAAAACAACACCTACGAGATTGATGTTGACAAAGAAACAGCCAATAAAGCATTAAAATCAATAGACAGAATGATTGCAATCAATGCGTAGTTCTGATTGTCGCGGTGGGGGCAGTTGACTGCCTGAAATTAAACTAGATTTCCAGATAGCTGTTTGTGTAAACTTTTTTGTTTAACAGTATCTGTGCTGTTTTTATGATTTTAACCTGTTCGGAATCTTCGGTACTGTATTCAACAGATTCAAGCTCCTCAAAGTTTTGCATCATGTTATAAAGAGCAAGATAAGTTTCATCGTATGAAGTTTGCGGAGTCTGTGTTTCCAAAACTTGGTTTAATCTCAAAAGCTCGCTGTCAAAAGAATCAACAATAGCACTGTCAAGCCCGCAGCCGGCAGCAAGTGTCATAAACACCCTGTTAATCAATGGTCTTAACTCTTTGGGACAGCCGTTAGAAACATTGGAAAGCCCTATAGTCGTATTAACCTGCGGTTCAAAGCTTTCTTTGAGCATTCTTATTGTGTTTAGTGCTTCTGCTGCCTGAGTCTGATCAACACACACAGGCAAAATCAACGGGTCAAAGTAGAGTTTATCATTATCCATACCCTTTGACTGCGCTGTTTCGCATATTTCAAAAGCAAGCTCAAGTCTTTTGTCGGCTTCTTTAGGTATGCCCAGTTCACTGTTCATTGTAAGAGCAATCACAGAGCAGCCGTATTTTGCTGCAATGTCAGTCACACGCTCCAGCCTTGCGGAGTCAGCACTGGTGCTGTTAATTATCCAATTTTCGGGATGTTTTGCCAGCGCCAGTCCTCGTTCTATCTCATCAGCGTTAGTTGTGTCGAGTGACAACGGAATATCCGACATCCCCTGCGCCAGATTAACCAGCCACTGCATAGTGCCTGCGAATGCACCTCTTGCAGGACCTATGTTAAGGTCT
>CASFCQ010000047.1 GCA_949293185.1 uncultured bacterium | reverse complement strand
TTGCTTCTATTTTTCCGCCTGCGTCGTAAGAAAAAGCAGTCATCCCTGTGCTGTTTACGACATCTTTTGTAAATAAGGGGAGTAAATTTGAGTGATCGCCATATGCTGAAGTAAGTTTATTAATTAACATTTAAAATTCCTTTATACACCGGGGTATAAGTACTATAGACCCCATACCAAGTTCATAACTAATACAATTTGAGTTTTTGCTCTTGATTGTGTATATCGTCGATTATTAAACATTTATATTTCTCCTTAGATTTTATATTTTTAATGTCAGTAAAATTTTATTTGTGCTATTAAAATTAACTATTTTTATAATTTGTAACAAATTTATTCTGAAAATTTAGAGACAAAAAAGCCTTCCGAATTTATCAGAAGACTCCACAAATTCTGCTCTATGCTCATGCGGAAAAACCGCAATCTTTTCAAAATGTTGCGAAGACTTCTAGTTTGTATAAAACTGTCGCTTTTGGTATTTTCTGATTCTCATCTTTGTTACCGATAAAAAATGTTAATACTACACTATATAGTAATACATAAAAATAAATTTTTGTCCAGTAAATTCCTGCATATTTATGAAAAATTTTTAATAAATATATCGCAATAATTTAGCGCGTAAAATCAATAATGTGCTAGAATAATTAAAACTAAATGAGTATTACGTTAAAAGGAGAGAAGAATGACTCACGAATTGAAAGTTTACATGGATGCTGATATTGATAAAAGCAAAATTCTCAATAAAAAAGTTGCTGTTATCGGCTATGGCTCACAGGGCTACGGTCAGTCAACAAACCTCAAGGACAGCGGCGTAGATGTTGTAATCGGCGCAAGATTAGGCGGTGCTTCCGCTAAAAAAGCTCAGGCTGAAGGATTGAAGGTTATGAGCATAGAAGATGCAGTAAAATGGGCTGACTTAATTCAAATTCTTATACCTGATGAAGTTCAGGCTAAAGTTTATGAAGAACAAATCAAGCCTAATATGAGACCCGGACAGTATTTAATGTTTGCACACGGCTTTAATATTCACTTTAAAAGAATTGTACCGGATAAAGATATTAATGTTTTAATGGTTGCTCCCAAAGGCCCAGGTCACACTGTAAGAAGCGAATATCAAGCCGGCAAAGGTGTTCCATCATTGATAGCAGTATATCAAGACCCAGCAGGTGATTCAAAAGAAGTTGCTCTTGCTTACGCATCAGCAATAGGTGCTGGCAGAGCAGGTATTTACGAAACATCATTCAAAGAAGAAACAGAAACTGACCTCTTTGGTGAACAGGCTGTTCTTTGCGGCGGCTTGTCTGCATTGATTACAGCCGGTTTTGAAGTTCTTGTTGAAGCAGGCTATTCACCCTATATGGCATATTTTGAATGTCTGCATGAAATGAAACTGATTGTTGACCTTGTAAACCAGGGCGGTATTTCTGATATGAGATACTCTATCTCCAATACTGCAGAATGGGGCGACTTAACAATCGGACCGAGAATTATTACACCTGCTGTTAAAGAAGAAATGAAAAAAGTTCTTAAAGAAATTCAAGACGGCAAATTTGCTAAAGAATGGATTGCCGAGTATGAATCAGGCATGAAAAAGTTCCGTGAACTTGAACAAGCCGGAGAAGACCACCTGATTGAAAAAGTCGGTAAAGAGCTCCGTTCAAAATTTGCCTGGAAAGACAATGATAAAATTATTAACAGAGACAAAAACTAATAAATCTGTATATATCAAATCAGCAGGCAGGAATATTCAATTCCTGCCTTTTTTTGCGCAAATTTTGACTTTAGGTAAAAAATCATTAAAGTCTCTAATGGTTAGTATGAAAGCAATTATAACCCGATTGTAAACTTTTTGTAACATTTAAAATCAAATTACTAAAGTTTTAGCAAAGGTATGCCGATTATAAAAACAGATATGCAAATTAAAAAATCATAAGGAGTATTAGCAATGGGAATGGCAGCATCACAAGCCAGATACCTCGGCTTAACAGCAAGAAAGACAAACGTTGAATACGAAGGTCAACAGGTAAACCAGGAAAGAACAGCACTGGCTAACCAGAGCGCCGGCTTATTCAACCAGATGTTGTCACTTAATGTGCCGACCCCTCCTGCTGCTACTGACTACACCAAAACAGAATATGTATTTACTGACAATTCAACAAGCCAAAAATACACAATTGACAGTATACATAAAAACCCTACTCCTGACGAAAACGGTGTTTACAGTTATACTATTTCTACATACAAATCTACAACAGATGTTTTATCTAACAGAACTGAAATAGTTAATTCAGGTACAGGTTCTGACAGATATACAATTGCTAAAGGTGAAGACGATACTTATACTATCCAAATTGGTCACAACTCTTCACATACATTGATTGAACCTCAAAAATACTCTGCTTTAACATCAAAATTCCAGGAAGCAGATGAAAATAATGTTGATAATATTACAGAAGACACTTATTTCTTCAAATTTACGGACGGTAAGGTTGAATACTACATCCCTGCAACAAGTGCAGATGAAACTTTTGAAGAATTAATGGCAAGAGGAACAACATTGTCTATGTATTCAGCAGAAAGCATTGCAAAAACAGAATACAAAACATACAATGATGCGGTTCTTGAATCAGCTGGTGACGGAACAGGAAGATATTCTTCCGTAACATTCACTAATGAAAATGGCGATAAAATAACTTGCAGTTTGACTCAACAAACTACACAAGATGATGAAGCTTATGACGCAGCAATGGAAACATACAATGCAGAAAAAGCTATCTATGAACAAACTATCGCACAAATCAACGCACAAACTGAAGTTATTCAACAACAAGATAAAACCCTTGAATTGCACTTAGACCAGTTAGACACTGAACAACAGGCAATTCAAACAGAAATGGATGCAGTTAAAAAGGTAATTGATAAAAACATAGAAGAAACATTCAAAACATTTGCATAATACTCCAATTTTTAACCGGCTTTTTAATAGTCTGCTTGAAAATTAGAAAGCCGGTCATTATTTTAAATTGAGAGTACTTCAAACAGAGGATTTTTCTTTTAAGAGACTTTAAAAATTGTTATATAAACATTTATAATTAAAGAAATAAAACTTAATATATAATGCGTAAAATATGACAATTCAAGAAAGATAATTAAAATTTAATGGTTAGTAAGTTAAGAACGGAGACAAGACTATATGGGCATGGCAGCATCACAGGCAAGATACCTGGGTATTACAGCAAGAAAAATTAATATTGAGTATGAAGGTCAGCAGGTAAACCAGCAAAGAACAGCGCTGGCTAACGAGAGTGCTGGATTATTCCGCAGACTTATGTCGTTAGATTCACCAGTACCGCCGACACAATCTGATTATTATACAGATGTTTATCAATATAATGATCCGACTACAACCGACGGGAAAGTTACTGTAAGCTCAGTTACACCAAACGAAGGGACTGACCCTCAAACTTATACTGTTATTGCTAAGTACAAAGAAGAAGTACCGCAATACAATGTTTCCAGCAATCAGACAGTTTATGTAAACAGCTCATCCAGCGGAAACAGAATATATTTGAGCAACGGTAATAACTATGAGCTTTCAAACAGCATTACCGACCTGCCTCAAACTATGCTTGATGAACTAAATAAAAATCCTAATTTGACATATACAAATGAAACAACCGACCAGTATTATATGTTTACAAATTCAAGTAACAATTCTACATATTATATTAATGCGACTAAAACAGGCTTTGATCCGACTACAGCCGGAAGTCAGACAGTAGATTTGTTAAGCAGCATGTCAGTTGAACAGGAAAAAACAAAGACAATTTCAAATGCAACTATGGGTACATCTTCATCAGGGCTGTATAACTCTATAGGCTGGACAGATGAAGACGGCTATGAGTACTACTATGACCTTTCTGTAGCACAAGAATACGATGAACAGGCATACAACGATGCAATGGATCAATATAACATTGATAAAGTTAAATATGAAAAAGAAGTTGCTGATATCAATGCTAAGACAGAAGAACTTCAGGAAACAGACAGAACTCTGGAATTGAAATTAAAACAATTGGATACCGAACAGGAAGCGCTGCAGACTGAATTAGATTCTGTTAAGAAAGTTATTGATAAAAACGTTGAAAATGTATTTAAGACATTTCAATAATTAGATAGTTAGAATTATGTGAGGGCACTATGTCTTATAAAAATGACGGATATCTTGTAATAGCAAATAAATTCGGAAAAGCAAGCTCGGACGCTAAGGCGGAACTGTTCGAAACATACGACCGTTTAAGAGATTTAACGGTAAGCGGTTCAGCTCTTGACGGAGGCGGTTTTGGTACAGCCGGAAGCTTTTTATGGCAAATCGCAAGATTAATTTCACCAAGTGCCTTCATGCCTATTATGGGCGGCAATACCACAATGAATATTCCGGGTACATCCTATTGGACTCCTATTAGCGGAGGTAACTCAATACTCGACAGCGGTAGTGCTTCGTTTGGTATTACAGACCTTGGTAACTATCCTGGATTTCCAAGCGGAGCAGCACCTGTTGCCTGGGGATTTGGGATGGATACAAGCTATAGCGGCGGTACTGTTACTGGCGGTGCTTCAAGCTTGTATTCAGCAAGCAGCATTGGCGGTTCAGTCGGTCTTAATGCTGCAGCATACGGTGCAGGCGTTGCTTCGGGATTTGGTGTCCCGGGGACTAGCTGGGTATTGCCGACAGCCGGTATAGTTTCAGGTTTTGCAGGGGTAGTTCAAGCTATGGCTCCTTATATGGGAGGTTTCGGTCTTGGAGCAACCGTATTAGGAAACTTGTTACAAGGAACATCATCGGCAGGTCTTGCAGCATACCAAAATATTTCCGGCAGTATATTATCTAACGCTGATACAATACTTTCCAACAAAGTCAGAAATATCGAAACTGTTGTAAAAATGCTCGATACGCAGGGCGATATAGTTAAAAAGATGCTGAAAGATGATATAGAAGGTAACAGCAAACAAGTTCAAAATATGTAATTTTAGGGGTTGTATGACACACAAACAAACAATGGCAGATGTTAATATACTGGCATTATCTGTTCTGTTTAAAAATATTGTAACTTTTTATTACAATATCTTTTTTAATCACTCAGATTTATTAAAGAAAACAAAAGATTTGCCGATAGATAAAGCAGAACATAAAAACTGTTTAGCACTTCTAAAGGCTGCAGTAAGCACAAATATTAATTTTATATATTAAGAAATATTAAATATTTCAAGATATGAAGCAATAATATTTGTTGTTCTGTTTTTATTGTTATGTAGGTGTCCAAGTGGACAAGGAGTAAACATTGTTTCAAGCAGCTTTAATGACAAACTTGCAAAAAATAGTTAACTTCTTTGGTTACTTGATGTCTTATCTGAGAAGGCACAATCCGCTGCAAATTTTTCTCGCTCAAATTACAGCAATGGTAAAAGATTACCTTACTATGAACCGAAAATTAAAAATGGCAAAGTACAGAGTAAACTACCAGATGTACAAATTGAACCAGATGGAGCAGCTGATTGCAGAAAACAACGAACACGTTTTCCTCAGAGGAAACAAAATCAACCTGCAAAGATAATTACTAACTAGACAAGGGTGGTCCTATTATGGGCATGGCTACTGCACAACTTAGATTAATGTATTTGAATGCTTACAGGCTTGATCTTGAGTACAAGATACACTTGATTGCCGAAGCTAAGATGAATTTGTCCAAAACATGCACTGACCTTCTTAACGTCGGCAGCGATTTAGATGCTGATGATCCTCTTGTTAAAAAGCTTGAAGCCCGCAAAGAACGTTTAAACGTAATGGAAAAACAACTCGATATGAAAATGGAACATTACAAACAAACTTTGCAAATGATTGAAACAGAGTACTCATCTTGTGAACAAATGCTTCAAAAAAATATTGAGCGTTCATTCAAATACTAATGCAATTAATTATCCGATTTAGAAATTTTTGCATTAGACATCGCCAGTTTTATAAAATTTTTAGCTTCATTTATCGGCACAGCGAACCCTATGCCGATATTTGATATATTATTATCCGGATTATAAATTGATTGGCTTATACCTATAACTTCACCATGGATATTTATTATAGGACCGCCAGAATTCCCAGGGTTTATCGCAGCATCGGTTTGTATTTTATTTTTTTTGTAGTCAATGCGGGAAACTATACCTGTGGTTAACGTATTGCTAAACCCGAATGGATTTCCTATAGCAAGTACACGCTGACCCACCTTTACTTTTTCGGAATCACCGAGCGAAATAACAGGTAATGTCTTTTTGGCATTAATTTTAATTATTGCAAGATCATTGTCCTTCCCCATTACCGATACTATGTCGCCTTTAAACACCTCTCCGGTTGAGATTGTTACCTGAACAGAGGGAGCGCCCGTAATCACATGAGAACTGGTTAAAATATACCCGCGGGAATCAATTACACATCCTGTACCGGTAGACACTCCGTCAGGTAAATCAGCTTCTATTAAAACAATGGAAGGTGAGGATTTTTCGTAAATTTCCGTGATTGTCGCATCCTCATCATACCTGTTTACATCCAGTATGCCGCAATAAGCAGGACAATATACGTGCCCTGTAATAACTAATCCTGCTAACAAAGTAACAACAAATTTACGCATAATTCTCTCCTCATTCTCAAATTAGATTTACAAAAAGATTATGAATACAAATTTTATTGCTAATAATGCTGTACAGGAGCAAAATAAAGTTAATTAATCTTTATATTAAAATAATTTTTAAGATTAAAAAGCTTAATAAATTATTTTATTTATTTCCGGTCTGAATTATAATTAACTTATGCAAACAAAGGATAATATTACATTTACACACTTTGATGACGGTATTATTTCTGCCCTCACAAAAATAGTCGGAAAAGATAACATAATAACAGATTTGGAAGGAATATATGCCTACTCTTTTGACTGCGCACATATCCCTTTTAATAAAAAATACCCCAGAGTGGTTGTGCTACCCGAAACTACAGGACAGGTAAGCGATATCTTAAAAATTGCCAACAAAAAAAGAATACCGGTAATAGCAAGAGGCGCAGGCTCAAACCACGCAGGAGGATGCAATCCGGTAAAAGGCGGCATAATCCTTCATTTTTCAAAAATGAACAAAATTTTGGAGATAAATAATCAGGACTTAACATGCAGAGTTCAACCGGGTGTAGTTGTAGGAGATTTGCAAAGGTCAGTAAAAGGCATAGGTTTGTTTTTTCCTCCTGACCCCTCTAACCTTGCAGTTTCAACAGTAGGTGGCGGAATAGCACTATGCTCTGGAGGTCCAAGAGCATTTAAATACGGAACTTTTAAGGACTATGTGTTAGACCTTGAAGTCGTGCTTGCTGACGGCACAATAATAAAAACAGGTTCTCCGACCGTAAAAAATGTTACGGGTTATAATTTAACACAACTTATTGTCGGATCAGAAGGTACACTTGGCATAGTAACAGAGGCTACGTTAAGACTAATACCAGCACCGGAAACATCAAATGTTATGCTTGCGTACTTTGATACAATAGAAAACGCGGTAGACGCTGTAAGCGGCATAATAAACAACCATATGACACCTTCTGTTATTGACCTTATTGATAAAAAAACAGTTCAAACAATTGAACATTTTTATCCAAACGGACTGTTGTGCGATAAAGAAGCTGTTTTGCTCATAGAAATTGACGGTAATGCTGCATCCGTTTCTGTTCAGCAGGAAAAAATTATACAAATATGTAAAGAATACGGTGCACAGCAAATTGACTGCGCGCAGGATGAAATACAAAAGCAAAAAATATGGACGGCAAGACGCTCTGCTTTCGGTGCGTGCGCTCAACTTGCACCAAACGTTATCACGGAGGATGTTGTTGTGCCTCGTTCAAAGATTGCACAACTTTCAAAGGGTATTCTTGATATAAGTAAAAAATACAACCTTATAACAATGGTTATGGGGCATATAGGAGACGGCAATATTCACCCTAATTTTGCACTGGATTTGAGAGATAAAACCCAGAAAAGAAACTTTGAAAAGGCAAAAGAAGAGCTTTTCAAACTCTCGGTTTCACTGGGCGGGACTCTGTCAGGAGAACATGGAATAGGCTGCCAGAAGGCGAATTTTTTACCGCTAGCACTTGATAAAACTACGCTAAATTTAATGATTCAAATAAAAAGAGTATTTGACCCAAATTATATTTTGAATCCTGAAAAAATGTTGTAAAATATTATTGTAGTTTTAAAGGAGATTATAGTGAAAAATTGTGTAATATACTGTACAGTGCCTAATGAGTTTAATGCAAATCTTATTGCTACGACTCTTGTTGAAGACAATCTTGCAGCGTGCGTAAATATTATTCCGTCAGTTACATCTGTTTATAAATGGGAAGATATAACCCAGACAGACTCTGAACTTTTATTAATGATAAAAACGCAGGAAGACAAATTTAAAGATGTTGAAGAAAAAATAAAGGAACTTCACGAGAATACATTACCTGAAATTATTGCTCTTCCAATTGTGCAGGGCAGCGAAGAATATCAGGCATGGATTGTCAAAGGTACATCATGAAAACAGATGATGCCGCGCTAAATATTGACTATGAAACTGTTTTTAACAAAATGGTTGAATATGTGCGTTCTCTTGGGGTAACAGTTAATACAACAACAAAAGCACGCGGGCATCAGGGATTTTTTTTGCAAAACAGAATTGATATATCAGCTAACATTGCTGCCGCCAGAAAGATTGAAGTGCTAATCCACGAGTTTACGCACTATATACACTCCAAAATTGATACAAATATAACCAAAAACCACGGGCAGCTGGAAAAATTATTTCCTGACGCTGATATTCCCAGGCTTGAGCTTGAACTTTTGGCTGTGACAAAATGCTTTGATAAAAACAAAGGTTACAAACTGCTGCAGTCTAAAAGAACGGCTATTATGTCGGAAATAAAAGATATATCACAGCAACTAAAAATCCAACATCCTGATTTCAAGCGTTCAGAACCCTATAAAAAGTTTGAAAAAATAATACGTAAAACTGATGCAAAATATCTTTTAAAATACGACAGAGTAAAAGTAAAGAACGCATTTTTCGGTGGCACAAAGGATTATTCTATTTCGACTTTGGGCACAGATTTTCCCCAATTCGAAAAAGATATAATAAATTATATTTTGCTAAAATCTAAACAAAGAATGTTAAAACGCGTAAGTTCACGCATTAACAGACTAAACAACTATTATAAAAGACCCAGCGAACTCTTTGCAAGATTTGTAGAAGCATTATTTGTTGATACAAATAAAGTGACTCAAATTGCACCGTACGCATATCTGGTATTTTGCAAAGAACTTACTAACAACAGATACCTTGAGCTTGCGGAATTTATTAATAAGTTTTTTTAAAATTTAAAATAGAGTATAATTGTAAACATGAAAAAACATCTTTTATGGATTACAGAACTACTGATATGGGCGTTGTTAATATTTTTAACAGCATTCATAAGCTTGTATGTATATAATAAAAACATACGGGAAAAACACACCTATTACGTATTCTTTAACGATGTTGACGGTCTCATTAAAGGTTCGCCTGTAAAAATACAGGGGTATCAGGTTGGATATGTATCAGATATATCAATTGTTGACGATGATGTTTTCATCACATTTATAATCACCGATAAAGATATGATTATGCCTAAAAAACTTGCCGCAACAGTTGAATTCACAGGTATGGGCGGTTCAAAATCCCTGGAACTGTATGTTCCTAAAGAAGGTTCTCTTGCTAAAAACTATATTTCAACAACAGAACCCAAGCGTCTTCAGGATTTTTATGTATATCAAAATCAAATCGCCACAGATATCATAACTATGACAACAAATTTTATGAGTATGATGACACCTAAAAATACAGATACTGTTGTAAACTTTATAAAAGACCCAATTGCACTGGAACAAATTCATAACATACTTGATATCGTTCAAAATAAGGAATCAGCTTTACTAAAAAAACGGAGCAAAAATGAAAAACGCAATATCGAATAATGTGATTGTAGTAAAACATCCGCTATGTGAACATAATCTGGGTGTGATAAGAGATAAAAATGTGAGTTCTGACGGATTTAAAAACTCAATGAAAAGGCTTGCAACAATTTTGATTCTTGAAGCAACCAAAGAACTTCCTCTAAAAAGTTACCGCATAGAAACCCCTATAAAAGAATGCGATGTACAGAAACTCGATAACGGCTATAAAATTATTTTTGCACCGATATTAAGAGCAGGACTGGCTATATCAGATGTAGCCAGCGCAATTATTCCGGATGCAAGCATTCAACACGTCGGTATGTACAGGGATGAAACAACACTTGAACCTGTATGGTATTACGACAAAACACCTGTTTTGTACGAAAATCCGCAAAAAGTTAAAGTTTTTATTCTTGACCCGATGATAGCAACAGGAAATTCAAGCCACGCAGCTATTTCCCTGTTTTTAAAAAAAGGCATTTTAATAGAAAATATGGTGTTTGTTTCTATACTAAGCTGTCCCGAAGGTCTGAATCTGCTATGCAGGGATTTTCCAGAGCTAAAAATTATTACAGCACAAATAGACGAATGCCTGAACGAAAGAGGCTATATTGTGCCCGGCTTAGGAGACGCAGGTGACAGGCTGTTTAATACTTTTGAGAAATAATAGCAATGTTTGAGTTCGAAACAATTAATAACAAAAAAATACTAAAATCCAATCTGCTTACTAAAGCGGAACATTTTTTCACAACACGCGAATCCGTACTGACACCCAGAGATTTGCCGGAGCTTTTACCGGCATGCCGTAAAAACCTAAAAAGCATTGCAGAATATCTTAAAATCTCCGGCGAAGACATAATTTTCCCTGTGCAAACACATTCTGCAAATGTAAGACTTGCACAAAAAGGAGAACAATACCCCGATACGGATGCTCTGGTTGTAAAAGACACAAGTATAGCTATAGCACTTAACTTTGCAGATTGTACACCTGTGATACTTTACGATGAACAAAACAATGTCGGAGCTATTGCTCATGCCGGCTGGAGAGGAACTGCTGCTTCAATTGTTCCCAAAACTATTGATTTTATGCAAAAGAATTTTTTAAGCAGACCTGAGTATATTACAGCGATAATCGGACCTGCTATATCAATGAAAAATTATCAGGTTTCTCAAGATGTAATTGATGCAGTGAATGCAACTTTAAGCAGCAAATACAACGATTATTATTCATATGATGCATTAAACGATAAATATAATCTTGACTTAAAAACAGTCAATTATTATCAGCTTAAAGAACTAGGAGTCAAGAGAATTGACAAGTGCGAATATTGTACTTATGATTCGATTGATGTATTCTTTTCATACAGAAGAGAAAATGGGAAAACAGCACGCCACAGCGCGCTTCTGAAATTAAATAAACAATAGGGGAGCTATATACAATGTCAGTTATAGATAAAATTTCATCAATAAGCGATACATTAAGCAAAGTATTTCAATATGCACAGACAAATCCGGAAATTAAAGAAGACTTTGACGAATATTTAAAAACAATCGGAGCTTTCAATGCACCTGCATCTCAAATAAGTTCTATACTTGTTACTTATGTGTTTGAGCGAGCATTTCACAGAGGGGCTGACACTGTATTTTCTATGTATTTAAAGGATAATCCTGATATAGACAAAAGCACAAAAGAAGTTGTAGAAGCCCTGAAGCTTTCAATAGATGCTCTATTCGAAGTTATAAAAGTGCACAAAAACGGTTTTGACCTTTTGAGTCTGGTTAATGAAAAAAAATATTTTGCACTTCCATTAGTAAAAATGAGTCACCTGAAAGGTATTTTTAAAGGCAACTATATACTTGCAAGAATATTTCCTTTCGAAAACGAATACTACATTATAGAAATCAGAGAAACATACTCATCTCTGGAAAAAGACAGGGTTTTAAGATATGCGGTTGCCAAAATAATTGAACAGCCGGAAAACTTATACAAAGACAATCCGGAAAAACTCAATGAAATAGAAAAAGAAATCGCAAGATTTACTGAAAAATTTACAGAGTGCTTCGGTACAGACGAAATAGTTACAACAAACAAATATGTTGACCAGCTTATAAGCGACTTCAACGATTACTACTTTGATGCGACAGACAAAACACCTGAGCAAATAAAAGAACTCATAAAACCTGTTGAAAATTACGCATACTTTAAAGTTCCCGAGTTTAACAGCAGCTATGATACTTATATCGAATCATCAATTGCGGGATTTTCCAGCCACAGTTCCTGCTATGATGTTGGTGTAATTTTTGACAAAGAGCTGGGTATGTTTATTGTTCCATTCTACGGAACACTTTGTCATATTTTTGAAACGGAAAACTATAAAGAAATCCAAGGTTGGGAAGAATGTATTAAAAGTTTTATGGAGAATGATAAAATCCCGGCAAGCCTCGTAAAACGTCTTGCTGCAAAGTATCCTAACTTTATAGACATATTAAATGATTTATACGGCTCTGAGATGACTCTCAACGGATATTTGGAAAAATACAAGATAGATTATCTCAAAGACAAAATTTATTCGCCTACAAGTGTTCTATACTCTTCTAAAGCCTTTGCCGACTTAATGGGATTTATTCCTTCACCGGAAGAAACAAAAGCAAAAGAGATTCAAAAAACAATAGGTGCAACAGTAGGAAGAAACGACCCTTGCCCCTGCGGCAGCGGGAAAAAATATAAAAAATGCTGCGGAGCTGTGCTATAATATTAATATAGTCTATTAAAGGGTTTATATGAAGCATCTTCTAAGCAGAGTCGTTTGTAAAAACAGCGATGAAAAACAGAAGGCTCTTGTTGAGCTGCAGAATATATGCAGCCAGTGCAAGGCTTGCGAGCTTTGCAAAACAAGAAGCTGTACAGTATTTTCAGACGGCAGAGCTGACGCTCCGATTATGCTTATAGGCGACGCTCCTGGTTCTGATGAAGATGCGGCAGGAAAACCTTTTGCAGGCAGAGCAGGTCAGCTTTTGAATACATTTCTGGCAGAAGCCGGTCTTGACAGAGATAAAGATTTTTATATATGCAATACAATAAAATGCAAACCGCCTCAAAACAGAGTGCCTACTAATGAAGAAAGAAGAGCCTGTCAGGTTTATCTTTTCGGGCAAATTTCCATAGTAAAACCACAAATTATACTCTTGTGCGGAACAACAGCACTGCAGTCATTTGTTGATGATGATTTAAAAATTTCGGAAATCCGGGGTAAATGGCTTAATATTTTTGATGATATCGAAGTTATGGCAATATCACACCCGTCGTATCTTCTCAGGCAGCATTCTACAGAGCCTAATTCTCCCAGATGGCTTATGAAAAGAGATTTAGAAAAAGTAAAAGCAGAACTTGATACGCTCAAATATAGTTAAATAAAACTCTATTTACCTATACAAAAATGCTCGAATATATTTTCCAAAATTTCGTCTGTAATAACTTCGCCCGTCACTTCATCTAAGGCAAGAAGAGCTGATTTTATATCTATCGAAATCAAATCCTGAATTTCCCCGTTATTAACGGCAATAAGCGCGTTGGATAAAGCATTTTTTGCCCTGAACAAACATTCCTGCTGACGTTGATTTGTAACGAATTCAGTTTCCATCGCATCTTTATCAACAACAGCTTCTTTTATTTTTTGTTTCAGTTCATCAATGTTGTAACCTGTTTTAGAAGAAATATTTAAAGCTTCAGGATTGGGAACTTCCGCTAAATCAGCTTTGGAGGCAATTTTGATATGAGGCTTATTTTCTATCATTTCATAAATCAAAGCGTCATTTTCATCAAAACCTTTGCTCCAGTCAAATAAAAACAGAATCAAATCAGCATTTTCAACACAGTTTTTTGTATACTCAATCCCTATAGCCTCAACTTTATCAACTTCAGCATCATCCCTTATTCCGGCAGTATCAATCAAAGTTGCAGGAATACCGTCAATATCAATAGATTCCTGTATTATATCTCTTGTTGTACCGGGAATTTCCGTGACTATTGCACGTTCAAGATTTAATAAAGCATTAAACAAAGATGACTTACCCGCATTGGGGCATCCCGCTATAGCTATTTTGATTCCCTGACGCATAATATTAGACGCATCAGCATTTTTTAGTATCTTATTTATTTGAGTTATATATTTTTCAATTTCTTCTTTAAGGTAGGAATACTCCGGCTCAACGACATCCTCGGGAAAATCTACAGCAGCAATGATTCTGGAATAAAGACTAAAAAGTGAGGATTTTATAGAGCTAATCTCTCTTGTTAAAGCTCCCGACAGATTATTAGCACTTTTTTGAGCAAAATTAGAAGTTTTAGCGTGTATTAAGTCAAGAACAGCCTCAGCCTGTGATAAATCCAGTTTTTTGTTTAAAAAAGCACGTTTGGTAAATTCACCTCTTTGAGCCAGTCTGGCACCGTTTTGTATTGTTAAATCAAGAATTTTTTTTACAACTTTAGGACCGCCATGGCACTGAAATTCCACTACATCCTCACCTGTATAACTGTTGGGATTTTTGAACGGCAATACAACCACTTCGTCAATCTTGTGCCCGTTTTCAACTACCCAGCCGTGTGATATTTTTCCGGCTTCCAATGATTTTGCGGAGAACATATTCAATGCTATTTTAAAAGCGTCATTTCCTGATATTCGTATAATCCCCACCCCGCCTGTTCCAAGCGGAGTAGCAATAGCAGATATAGTATCAAATTCATCATTAATATTCATATCCGGATTGTAGTATTAACAAGGCTTATATGCAAATATTAAGAAATATTAATTAAAATTGAACAAAAAAGGCAATTATTTAAGAAGTAAATACTTTATATATATACGAGAGATAAAGAGACTGAGAGAAAAAGATTTATCACTTGAGAGAATAAAAAGAGATT
>CASFCQ010000046.1 GCA_949293185.1 uncultured bacterium | reverse complement strand
TGCGACCAAAAGAGAAAGAAACGAACCAAAGAAAGAGAAAAGAACGCTAATTAAAAAACACTGTAAATTTTTAGAATAAATTTTGCATCCACTCCACTACGTTACGGTCTGTCAAAATTCACTCTAAAAACTAACAGTGTTTAATCGTAATCCTGCGGCAGAGCCGCTTACACTGCTCACGCAGTTTTGTTTATTATTGCTTTTGCACAAAATTTTTATATTATTTATGTTAAGAAAGAATTATTTTTGTCATCGAATTATGGAACATATACAATTCTGAGGCGCAAGCGTACTCTGCGAGTATCCTGATTCGTACGGCTCGCCTCTGGCTTGCCTACGACTCAAGCAAGAATCTATTTGTTTAACGACTATAGACAAAACATGATGGCAATAACACTTTAGATTTTTTTGATAAATCCTCAGTATGTCACCGGTTCGTCTTTCATAATCTTCTTTAATTAATAAATAATGTAACAAAATATTAATCACAGGCTCTTGACCTGAAAACACAGTCAGGATAATCTTTTCTATAAGATAAGATAAGTGACTGTCGGTTATGCCCGTTTTTTTTAAAACTGCTTTAATTATAAAAAAGCAGTAAAAAAGAAAACGGGCGTAAAAATGAAAAAAATAATTGCATTTACAATGGCAGAAGTACTGGTAACATTGACAATAATAGGAGTAATAGCGGCGCTGACGCTGCCGTCATTAAATCAGAATATCCAATATAATCATCTGGTGTCAGGTTGTTTAAAATCATACTCAGTATTGAATCAGGCAATAGAACGAATGAAAGTGGATTTTGGACCTGTCGGATTCGGAACAAAATGGAATGACCCTGATGAATTTTGGAAGGGTTTAGTTGCCCAGATGAATGTTGTTGAAAATTGCGGCAGTACTAAAAACGGGTGCTGGTATAATTATTATGTTAAACAAAGAAACGGTAAAAATGATGCGAATTATTCTCTTGGCTGAAGAGGAGAATACAGACTTGTAACGGCGGACGGAATGCTTTACAGTTTTAATAAATCAGCTTTTTCTGTTCATAAGGGATACTGTTATACTGGAGATGATGCAAAACTGTATATGGGAAGATTTGTTGTAGACGTGAACGGATTTAAAGGACCTAATAAATCCGGTATTGATGTTTTTGCCTTTTATTTGTATAAGGGCAAAGGTTTATTCCCTTGCGGTTATGGTATGACAGAAAATACATCTGTAGGAGCTGGCGATTTTGATTTTTCAGAAAGTGATTTGAACCGTACAGGATATATAATAGCAAACAAAAAATTTCCGCCTAATAAAAAGTGATTAGTCTATTTATATTAAATAATAAAGATTCTTCGGTCATATTCATTCCATAAAAATAAAAAAATTTGCAGATTATTATGAAATTTTTTATTTTGTAATTACACATGTAACAATTTTAAGTGTAATCATTACAATAGTTTGTAAAATACGACCGATTATATTATAATAGTAGAACTTAAAGATAAAATGTGTGTGAAAACCCTACTCAACAAAGGTAAAGCATATATTTAAATAAAATTTGTAAGAGTACTGGAATAAAAGAGAATGGCTTTAACCTTCCAAGAATTAATTTTAAATTTATCAAAATTTTGGTCAGACTATGGATGTATAATTCAACAGCCTTATGATATTGAAAAAGGTGCAAGCACAATGAACCCGGCAACGTTTTTGCGTTCATTGGGGCCTGAACCGTGGAATACTGCAATGGTAGAACCCTGCAGAAGACCGACTGACGCACGTTACGGCGAAAACCCTAACAGACTCGGTCATTATTTTCAATATCAGGTTATTTTAAAACCATCTCCGGACAACGCTCAGGAACTTTATTTAAAAAGTTTGGAAGCAATGGGCATTGACCTGTCACAGCACGATGTAAGATTTGTTGAAGACAACTGGGAATCTCCTACTCTCGGTGCTGCAGGTGTAGGCTGGGAAGTTTGGTTAGACGGTATGGAAATTACACAGTTTACATACTTTCAGCAGGTAGGCGGTTTGGAAATTAAACCGGTTGCGCTTGAATTGACATACGGTCTTGAACGTATAGCAATGTATCTTCAAAACGTAAATTCCGTTTACGATGTTATGTGGAATAACGAATTGAAGTACGGTGAAATTTATTTGCAAAATGAAATTGAACAGTCTAAATACAACTTTGAAGTTTCTAATGCACAAACACTTTTTAAACTTTTTGATTTATATCAGCAGGAAGTTGAAAATTGTGTGGAAAACGAGCTTGTATTGCCTGCTTATGATTACGTTTTAAAATGTTCTCATACATTTAACCTTCTTGATGCAAGAGGAGTAATCAGCAAAGATGAGAGAATCAATTTTATTAACAGAGTCAGAAGAATGGCTGCTATGGTAGCCAAATTGTACGTTGAACAAAGAGAAAAATTAGGTTTCCCCTTACTTAAAAAAACAACGATTAACATATAATATAAGGATATTTACATGAGCCAACAAGATGTTACTGAACCGAAACTGGTTGAACACTTTATCTCTAAGTTGTTGAAGACCAAAAATCCTGACGATATGATAGCTGATACAAAAGAAACCGGCTTGAATAAAACGTTAACGTGGATTGATTTGATTATACTCGGTATAGGTGCTGTAATCGGCGCGGGTATTTTCTCTATGGTAGGTACAGCGGTTGTTGGTACTGCTTCTCATCCGGGGGCAGGTCCGGCACTCGTTATTTCTATGATTATTGCTGCTATTGCGTGCATATTTTCAGCATTGTGTTATGCGGAATTTGCTGCAATGATTCCCGTATCAGGCGGTGTATATACGTATACATTTGCTACAATGGGCGAGCTTGCAGCCTGGATGGTAGGCTGGGTATTGATGCTTCAATATACTATCGGTAATATTGCCGTTGCCTGCAGCTGGACCGGTTATTTGTTTCAGTTTTTAAGAGGTTTTGAAGCTTATACAACTCATTTGCCGGCAGCACTGCAGGGGATTGTTCATCATATTATGTATCCGCCTTTGTGGCTGATTAGCGACTACGGTTCTGCTAAAGCTGCTTATTTAAAAATGGGTATGAATCCTGCCGATCATATTCCTCATCTGTTCGGATTTCTTCCTATTTGTATAAATATCCCCGCAATATGTATTATTGCACTTGTTACATATATTCTTGTAAAAGGTATTTCCGAATCAAAGAATATGGCAAGTATCATGGTTGCTATAAAACTTCTTGTTATAGCATTGTTTATCGGGGTCGGCGCGTTTTACGTAAAACCCGCAAACTGGACACCTTTTATGCCTAACGGTGTTGGCAGTGTTTTGATAAGCGCGTTTACTATATTCTTTGCTTATACAGGTTTTGATGCTATTTCTACAGCTGCGGAAGAAACCAAAAATCCGCAAAGAGATGTGCCTATTGGTATTATAGGTACGTTGCTTGCTTGCACACTTGTATATATTTTTGTAGCACTTGTTTTAACAGGTGTTGTACCGTGGAATCAAATTAACATTAACGCTCCTATAGCACACGCTATACAAAAAACAGGCCAGAACTGGATTGCCGGATTTATTTCAATAGGCGCTTTGACAGGTTTGACATCAGTATTGTTGGTAATGCAGCTTGCTGCTACAAGAATACTTTTTGCAATGGCAAGAGATAACTTCTTCCCTACAATATTGAAAAAAGTTCACCCTGTTTATAAAACACCTCATGTTATAACATGGCTTGTCGGCGGTGCAATGATGATAGGATGTTTGTTCTTAGATTTGAATCTCGCTGCACAGCTTTGTATATTCAGCGTATTCACAGCATTTATCATGGTTTGTATAAGTGTTTTGATTCTGAGAAAAACAGACCCGGACAGAGAAAGACCGTTCAAAGTTCCTTTCTCTCCTTTATTCCCGTCTTTGGGTATACTTCTTTGCGGAAGTTTGATGTGTGTAGCTGTAATCAGCATGGGTAAACATGCAATTTTGTTCCCTCTGTGGCTGCTGATAGGGGTAAGCATTTATGCCGGCTACGGATACAAACGCAACAGACGTATTGAACGTATTGAAGAAAAAAGGCAGCAAAACAAAGCTGCAAGAGAAAGAGCTTCGTTATAAAATAAATATATTTACAAAAAGACCTTTCATTTGAAAGGTCTTTTTGTGTATTAAACTAAAGGACCGTTATACTTTCTATACAACGACATAACCTCATTATCAAAGTGCTGTCCTTTTCGCAAACCTGTGTATACTTCCGCAACAAATTCCAAAGGAGAAGACGCAGCATAACTTGATACTCTGTAGGGTATCTGTCGTTTTTCTGTATCATATGTAAAATCTTTTCTTAGTTGTGTCATCTGAGCGCCTGCTTCTTCATATTTCGGGTATATTGATTGATGATGCATGTGCCCCATTTCGTGAATAAATATATCATCATAGGAAAAATCCTGCATTTTGCAATCCTTTAACCCGAGCTTTTTAGCATTTGCTATACTTTTTGCATTGGCAATACCTTGATACAATTCCATTTTGTCCTTGAACGAAGAATTAGGATTGACGGTATTCAATTTTTCTATAAATTTGTCCATAGCATTTGATTTTAAACTTAAATCAGACAAAACATATTTTCCGTCTTTTAAAGCAATAAAATTTGATAAACCAGTTCCTTTGCCTCTTTCGACAAAAGCATCTTTAATAACTTCGTTAAAACGATTAAATGTATCTGTGTTAACAGCCAGAATTTTTTTATTTGTTTTAGGGTCTAGGTGATACCCCATTGGTGCTGTAACCGGTAATTCACCTCTTTTTAAAAAACGTATAACTTGAGGGATTTCGCCGGTGAGGCTTTTTTCTTTATGCAGCATTTCATTAAGAGTGTTTATCATATCAAGATTTGCTAAATCTGAATTTTCATAACGTTGTATTTTCAAACTTTTCTTGCCGTAATTAACGGCATCTTTAACAGATTTTGCGTTGATAAATTCTGTAGATTTAGCCGCATTTTTAAAGATGTTTAACTTGCCTTTTGTGGCAGCGCATAAAGCTGTACTAAAAATTGCCAGTCCGGATGTGATAATTACACTTTTATTTAAAGTATTCTTTTTATCATCTTTTTTTGAAATATCAACAATATCTTTATTTAAACTGTTATTAGTGGAAAATTTTAAAGAGTTTTTAGATAGTTTTTTTTGAATAGCGTTGTTGACAGAATAACTTTGTAAGTTGTTTCTTACTTCCATGCAATTTCCTATACTTTAAAACTTACTTAGTTTAATAAAAACTTTTGTAAGTAAAAAATTGCTTGAAAATTACTTTGTTTCATAAATCTGTTTTTGCAGATAGCTGTATTTCGGGTAATAAGTTTCCGGGTCTTCTTTTGCCGCTTTGATTTCATCCGAGCATTTTATAAAAAGTTCGGCAAGAACAGGATCAAACTGTGTGCCTGCACATTTTTTTATTTCTTCAATTGCTGTTTCGTGAGAGAGAGCCTTGCGATATGAGCGTGTGGATGTCATAGCGTCGTAAGTATCGGCAAGTGCAATAATACGACCGGAAATAGGAATTTCTTCTCCTTTTAATCCGTAAGGATAGCCTTTGCCGTCCCACCTTTCATGGTGGCATCGCAGCCAGTTTGATACAACTGTAAGCTTTTTAATGCCCATAAGCATTTTTTCTGCACGTGCAGGGTGAGATTTCATGAGTTCATATTCTTCATCCGTGAGTTTGTCCGGCTTGCAGAGAATTTTTTGAGGGATTCCGATTTTTCCTATATCATGCAGCAAGCCTGCTGTTTCAATCTCTTCAAGAGTTGTATCATCAAGGTTGAGATTTTTAGCCAGAATCAAAGAATACATTGTTACACGCAGTGAATGACCGTGTGTGTACGGGTCTTTTGCGTCGAGTGCCGATGCAATAAGTTTTATTGTTTTATAAAAGAGTTCTCTTAAGTCTTTTAGTATAACGGTTTTATTATTAACAAGATCAAACTTTCTTATACCGGAATCTATTGTCATTTTAAGTTCTTCCGGGTCGAAGGGTTTTACAATATACTGGTATAAATGACAATCGTTAATAGAATCCACAATTGCATCAACATCCAGGTGACCTGTTAAAAGAATTTTGACGATATCAGGATACTCGCCGGCAACACGTTTTAAAAACTCTGTGCCTTCCATTTCAGGCATTTTTTGGTCGCTTACTATCAGGGCAATTTCATCACCCTTGCCTTCTACTATTTCAAGGGCTTCCTTGCCGTTTGAAGCAGTGATAATGTTATAGTCATGGCGGAGTGTTCTTCGCAGCAGCTGCAGGTTGTTCACTTCATCATCTACTAACAAAATCGTGTGCTTTTCATTTTTTTGATTCAATTGGAGAATTTCGCTTAAACTCTCTTCAAAGGAATCTTCTTTTAATAATGCAAAATTGTCCATAAATACACCATAATACATGTTTTATTTCGACCAAATCGGGTCAAAACTTTATAACTTTATCTAAAAACTTTACAAAAGTTTAAAAAAAAGTTATAACGTGGTTTATTATATATTATTTTAGCGATAATTAAAATACGGCATTTAAAGCACTTTAGATAAATGATATTTGAAATAAGACAGGAAAAAATATGTTTTTAAAACAGTATGAAAGAGGAAGAACATTCGTTGCAAAGCTGGATTACGGCTCGGATTTGCTCGAAGAATTAAACAAAATTTGTCAGCAGGAATATGTAAAAGCGGGCTATATTCAGGTTATAGGTGCTGTTTCAAGCTTAAAATACGGATTTTATGAACAAGATATCAAAGAGTATGTTTATACAACATACGCCTATGACGAGTCATTGGAAATTGTATCGTGCAGCGGTAATGTTTCGATAAAAGACGGCAAGCCTTTCTGCCATATGCATATTGTTGCTTCTGACAAAAAAGGTAAATGTGTAGGCGGACATCTTGTTGCAGGAACATCTGTTTTTGCAGCGGAGGTTATTATTCAGGAAATTCTCGGGGAAGATTTAGTAAGAGAACCTGATGAAACCACAAAACTTACGCTGTGGAAATAATTAACTGTAATTATATGCAATAAAGCCTTTCTATTTTTCAGAAAGGCTTTATTCGTGACAAAAGTCTATGAAAGTTTTATTTATTTTGACTGTTTTCTATAATTTTTGTCATAACATCATTGAAAAATTTATCTGTAGTCATATCGTTAACAACTTTGCAGTTTGCAAGTTCATTGTTGCGCAGATTGTTGACTCTTACGGCTGCTTCTTCAACAGGTATTTTTTTGTATATGGAGAATATTTTAGAGTCATTCATTACTATGTCGTATAAATAAGAAAGACCTGTTTTGGTTTCGCCTTCTGTTTTTATTGCCTCTCTTACATAAGATTGTTCAAGAATATTGGCTGCCTGATGATATCTTTTTTCTCCTCTTCCTTCTGCATCAGCGCAGAAAGCGTCTGAAATTTCTCTCATTTTATCGAGATCGACATGCCCGTCTCTTGTGTTTTCACCGATAATTCTGTTTAGTTCTTCCTGACTGTCTTTTTGAATTTTGTCGATTTTATCTGTAACTTCTTTTTTTGTAAGTTCGATTGTTTGTTTTGTTTCTTTTGTTTTTTTGTTTTTTTTGGCAGGAACGGATGTTGTTTTTTCCTCTGTTTTTACCGGAGCTGTTTCTTGTTTAGGCGCATTTGCCTCCGGCTTTGTTTCTGCTTTAGCAGCGGGTTTGTCTTCTGTTTTAGGCGCTTGAGTTTCCTGTTTGGGGGCATCAGCCGGTTTGTCTTCTGCATTAGGAGCTTGGGCTTCCTGTTTGGGAGCATCAGCCGGTTTGTCTTCTGCATTAGGAGCTTGGGCTTCCTGTTTGGGAGCATCAGCCGGTTTGTCTTCTGCTTTAGGCGCTTGGGTTTCCTGTTTAGGAGCGTCAGCGGGTTTGTCTTCTGTTTTAGCAGCTTGGGCTTCCTGTTTGGGAGCATCAGCCGGTTTATTTTCTGTTTTAGCAGCGAGTGCTTCTGTTTTTGGAGTTTCTGCAGCTGCGGCTTTTGTTTCTGTTTTGGCTGCTGTTTCAGCTGCTTCTGTTTTTGCTGTTTTTGAAGCGTCTGTTATTTCTTCTTTTGCTTTGGATGCTGCATCTGCCAAATCATCTTTCAGTTCATTTACTGTTTTTTTATTTAAATTCTTTCCTTTGCCTTTTAACAGATAGAACCCGAGACCGGCAAGCACCACAGCACCTGCAACATATGGTGCTGCTTTTTTAAAGTTTGTTTTTGTTTTGTTAGAATCTTTGTTTTCGGTTTGAGTTTCTGCTGTTTTAGTTGTTTGTACCGGAGCGGAAGCAGCCGGAACAGTTGCGGTTGCCGGTGCAGCAGGAGCAGTTGTTGCTGTTGAAGATGCTGCGACTTTTGCCTGAGTTGCTGCAACCAGGTTGCCTGCAGGCGGTAAAGATAATGTGCTGATTGATTTGATGTCCATATAAATCTCCCTTTATTTATATAAGTTAGTTACAATTTGTATATTCAATGTAATTTTTTACGTCATAAATATTTTTCTTTTAATTAATTGTTGTTCCCAGCTTTTTTGCGGCTTCTTTTAAAAGATGCAATGAATGTTCATTATCAGAGTCAACTATCTGAGGTGAAAGTTCAAATCTCCTGAATGCGTTAACTCTTTGCAATGCTTGTTCTTTCGGCATTTTTTTGTATATTTCAAAAAGAGTTTCATTGTTTAAAAAGTCTTTTTCTAATTGAGAAAAAAGTTTTTCACCGGAATTTTTACTCATAAAGTCATTAATAATAGCACGTTCCATGATGTAAGCTGCTTTATGAGCATCGGGTTCATTTTTTGCGATTTCAGTTAATCTTTCAAGAGGAGTTCCCTGTGCTTTAGAAAGGGTTTCTCGGGTTATAACCTCTTCTGCACTTTTTCTCAATGCCTGATTAGTTTGCATTATGTCGTTAAAATTGCCGTCAATTTTAAAGGTATCATTATATTTTTTAAATTGGCGTTTGTCTATAAGTCTGTCGAACATTTTATTAAAAAATGTTTCTTTAGTCATATCTTTGGCTGCATTACATTTTAGAAGGTCGTTATAACAAATGTAATTAATCCTGTTTACGGCTTCTTCAAGCGGCATTTGTGTATATATAGACATAAGCTCCGTATCTGATTTCATTGTATCAAACAGGTTGTATATTCCGTATTTGCCAAAACCGTCAGATTTTATGTACTCTCTTATATAAGACTGTTCCAAAATTTCTGCTGCCTGATGGAATCTGTCTGCACCTCTGCCGGCTTCGTCTGTTGAAAAGTCGTGGGCAACTTTTCTTATTGCATTAAAATCTATATGCCCGTCTTTTGTATTTTCTTTAATAATCCGGTTAATTTCTTCGGATTTTTCATTTTTGTTTTTGATTATCTTTGCGATAATGTCATTATTTAAAGGATTGATTGATTTTTTTATTTCTTTATATCCGTCAATAACCGGTGTTACCTGTTCGCTTATAATCTCGGATTTTTTTACATATATGGGTTTTCCGTTTGAAAATCCGCAGCATATATAATCTTCTTTAGGAGCAAGCACAGCAGGAAGTTGAGAAACTTTTTTGTTGTCCATAAATTCTTCTTTTATTTCTTCGCCGATTTCTTTTAGTTCCTCTTTTAGTTCTTGTTGTGCTTTATCTTTCAAATTTTTATCAACGGCATTTTTGCCCTTGCCTCTTAAAAGATAAAAACCAAGACCGGCAAGCACAACTACACCTGCTGCGTAAGGAAGCGCTTTTTTTAAATTTGTCGAAGTTTTATTATTTTCTGTTTTTAGCTGCTGTTTGTCTGCAGACGGGGCAGCTGTATTCGTGTTTTTTACAGCTGTTTGTGTTTGGGGATTATCAGCAGGCTTTTTAGATACTGAGGTTTGTATAGTATTTGTATAAGGTAAAGGAAGCGTGCTGATGGTCTTAATATCCATATATATTCCCTTTTGAAATATTTGCAGTACATTATTAATAATACAACTATTGAAAAGACAAACAAAATAATTTTTGCTATAAAGCTTATTTATATTTTACAATTCATAACAATTACTAAAAAGCTTAAACATATTGCATATATCACTGATTCTCGGTATTATATATACTGTTAAAAATAATAAGGATATAAGATGTCATCAGACAGTAAAAACATAGAGTCTATAAATAACCAAGAAGATATACAACAAAATAACAAAGAAACTATTTCGGTAACAATTGAAAACAACATATCGCATGAGGATGCTGAAAATTCAAAATTTATGGCTGTAATAAAAGCCCTTATAGCAAATTTAGGCATTGCTCTTGTAAAATTTATTTGTTTCTTGTTTTCATCCAGTTCCGCCATGCTGGCAGAAGCAATCCACTCGGGTGTTGATTCTTTTAACAGTATCTGCCTTTTAGTCGGAATAAAAAGAGGTGCAAGACCCGCTGATAACGTTCATCCGTTCGGGTACGGGCTGGAAGCGAATGTATGGGCAATGTTTGCGTCCATATTGATGCTAGGAGGTACTTTTGTTGCTTTGTATCACGGGTTCGAAAAACTTATACATGCGGAAGAAGCTGCCGAATTGTTAAAAAATTACCCTTACATTGCAGTAGCTCTTATCTGCAGTATTTGTTTTGAAGCCTGGGCTGTAATCAGTGCATCTAAAGCAGTTTTGCATGAAGTGGGAATTGAAGAAAAAAATATAATCAAAGAATTTTTTATCTCTATAAAATACATAGGCAAAATAAAAAGTCCTACAACAAAATTTGTATGGTATGAAGATACAGCGGCTTTTACCGGTGTTATAGTTGCTTTTATAGCTTTGACACTTGCAAAATTTGTAATGCCTGAATCCCTTGCTTATGTACCTGATGCTATTGCATCTATTATCATCGGTACGATTTTGTTTTTCCTTGCAATTTATCTGCTAAAAAACAATGTAAGCAGTTTGACTGTTCAGGCTGCAGAACCTAAGGTAGAGGAAAAAATCAGACAGGTTGCTTCCACTATACACGGTGTTACTGATGTTGTGGAATTAAAAACAATAGATTTAGGTTCTTCGGGTGTCATTATTAATATGACTATTGAAGTTGATCCCGAAACACAGATGAAAGATGCTGATGATATTGCTGATATGCTTGAGCGCAAAATCAGAAAAGTTATAAAAAACATTGCTCATATAACAATAGAACTGCAGGCGCATGACGCAGAAGACAACTGGGAAGAAAAATTCCACAAGCTCATTAAAGAAGGCGAAAAACTGGAAACCATTGACAGTCATGAGGCTCAGATGCTTTCTAACTTCTTTGGGTTTGCCAATACAGTAGTTAAAGAAATTATGATTCCAAGAACAGAAATTTCTATGATAAGTGTTGAGCAAAACATCAATGAACTCGCTGATTTAATCATTAATTCCGGTCATACGCGCATACCTGTTTACAGAGATAATGTTGATAATATTATCGGTGTGATTAATGCAAAAGATGTTTTAAAAGTTATTAAAAACAATCACGTGGATGATAATTTTTCAATAGAGTTGCTGGCAAGAGAGCTTTTAATCGTTCCGGAAAATAAATTTATCTCCGATATGCTCAGTGACTTTATAGCCTCCAAAAATCAGATAGCGGCTGTTGTTGATGAACACGGCGGTGTTGCCGGCATTGTGACAATTGAGGATATCCTTGAAGAAATTGTCGGCGAAATTTATGACGAATTTGATAAAGTTGAAACTCCGGAAGTTGTTAGAATAGATGACAACACGTTAAATGTATCGTGTAAAATGGATATTGACGATATTAACGAACGTTTTGATTTAGATATTCCTAATGAAGATTTCCAGACAATCGGCGGTTACGTATTTGGTTTGTTGGGAAGAGAACCTGAATTGAATGATGTTATAGAAGATAAAAATATTACATACACAATTTTAGAGATTGACGGCAGAAGAATTTCCCGTATAAAAATGCATAAGGAAACACCTTTTGTCGATGCACGTGAAATAAAGTCCGAAGAAGAACAAACATCTGACGGACAATAGCCGTAAACAGATTGTGCAAAGTAACTTGTTTAATAAGATTACATCTCAAAACCGTATGGTAAAAGTTCCTCTATAGTAAAGACGGCGCATTTTGAGTCTTCACTTTCAAGTATTATCTGCAGGTTTTTGTCTTTTTTAAACTCTGCCATCCACTGTCTACAAGCACCGCACGGCATACAGTTTTTTGTATTTGTTGAATATACAGCTATTTTAACAAGCTTTCCCTTTTCACCTGCTACTATAGCATTAGACATTGCATTACGTTCAGCGCATAAAGAAAGACCGTAGCTGGCATTTTCCACATTACAGCCTAAATAATAGTTTCCGGTATCGTAAAGTGCACACGCTCCGACATTGAATTTTGAATACGGAGCATAAGCATTGCTGCAAGCTTGTTTTGCTAAATTCAAAAGTTCCTGATTGTCTAACATAAGCAAATTACCTGTTATTAATTTCCGTAAAATATATTTTACTACAACCATAAAAATTTTTAACCATAAATATGTAAAAATACTGTATTTAAGGGATAAAAAATTACCAGAAAAGAACGATAATGAATACTAAGACAATGGGGATAAGTATGATTTTTAATAGAATAATAAAACTATTTGTGTTTGTATCAGTTGTTTGCGGATTATTTACAACATTTTTGCAAAATCCTTCTTTTGCAAAAGAAGAAGAACATAAAATTCCTACTGTTCTTGTATTAAGCGACTCGGGGCAAAGAAACGGTACAACGTATTTGACCTGCGGTGCTGCGGCTGATTTAATCGCTGCGGATATTATAAACGAGTTGAATAAAACGGGACGTATAAAAGCGCCGCTTCTTGGCGAAACAATGGCAAAAATTACACAAAAGAACATACCGCTTTATTATCTGACTTTTTTCAGGGAATACAGAAATAACTACAATATAGATTTTGTAAATCTTAAACGTGTTACAAATAACATGAATGCGGATTACATACTGCTTGTTACGAGCGGTATGGATATACAAAGCAGATTTTTAAAAACAACATGGTGGAATAAATTAGGTCTGGCTGAAGGTGACCCTGTTATACCCACATACAAGCTAAGCACCCTTGTTTCTCTTATAGATAAAAAAACTTATTCTGTTATATGGCAGGATTTATACCTTAGAGATTTAAAAGCTGCGGATTATGATATCGGATTTGCACAGTTTTCACCGGGATATGCACAGTTGTCAAAGATTAAAAAATATTCTATGACAATGTCACAATATGTGAGCAAAGAAGTTGATAAAAGGGTCAACCCGTGGACTGTTCCCGAGGAAAAACCAAAATCAATAGAAATGAAAAGCAAATTCATTAACGAAGGTACAAAACTGTACTATCCGAGTGTAAATGGTGAAGTAATAAAACAAAATATTGATGAAGCACAACAAAACTATAAATCAAAACGCGAGCAGCGCCGTCTTGAAAAAGAACAACAAAAACATATAGAAAATGTCAGATTACTGGAGCAGAAACGTCAGGAACTCGAAATAAAACAACAGGAAGAGCAGAATGCACTGATTAAAAATCAGAAAAATTCTCAAGAACCAAGACTGTTTGACTCAATAAGAGATGATATAGACAACTCCTCAAATAATCTGCCAAAACTTAGAGGAGAAAAGATTATTCCTGCAGTGGATGTTCAACAGACAGAGCCAAAAGTAATAACACCTGTAATGGATAAACCTGCTGCATCTTCTGCGCTTACACCGGCAGAAAAAACTAAAGAAACGGAATCAGTGAAAAATACAAACACAAAAACAACGCAGCCCGCTGCTTCCGGAAAAAATAATAATCAACAGCGGCAAAAGAAATTGCCGCAATATGATTGGAATATAAAAAACATCAACCTGCAAAAAATAGGTAATATTTAAATTTTTTCAGGACAATTTACATTAATTAAATTATGTACGACAATTCATGTTGGTTATATTATGATAGAAGAAAAGACATTATACGGATAAATTTATAATCCCGGAGGGATATCTTGGTTGAGAAACTAAAAATAATAGGCGGTAATTCTTTAAAGGGTGAAGTTTCCATAAGCGGTGCAAAAAACTCGGTTTTAAAACTTATGGCAGCTGCTATCCTTTCTAAAGGAGAAACTGTTATTCATAATGTACCCGAGCTTACCGATGTTAACATAATGCTTCGGGTAATTGAAGAATTAGGCGTAAAAACAAAATATGACAAGATTGCCAAAACAGTGGCAATTGATGCTACGGATATTAGCAGTATTACAGCAAAATATGAACTTGTTAGCAAAATGCGTGCTTCGTTCATCATACTCGGTGCTCTTGTTTCCAGATGTAAAGAAGCTATTGTTGCACTCCCGGGCGGGTGTGCTATAGGTGAAAGAAGAGTAGATTTTCACATTAAAGGGCTTGAGGCTCTCGGAGCTGAAATAAAAATAGAAAACGGCTATGTACACGCAAATGCACAAAAACTTACCGGTACGGATATTTATCTTGATATTCCGTCAGTAGGGGCAACTGAAAATCTTATGCTTGCGGCTATCCTTGCCGATGGTGCAACAAGAATTCAAAATGCTGCGCAAGAGCCGGAAATTGTTGACCTTGCAAATTTCTTGAACGCAATGGGGGCAGATGTTTCCGGAGCAGGTACATCAGAAATTGTTATTAACGGCGTAAAACAAGAAGACCTGCATCCTATTGAATATACAACGATTCCTGACAGAATTGAAGCAGGAACTTACATGGCAGCTATTATTGCAACAAAAGGCAAAGGTATCATAAGAAATGTTTTGCCGTCGCATTTAACATTTTATAACTCAAAACTTATAAAAATGGGCGCAAACATAAAGCTCATAGAGCCTACAGTTATAGAAGTCAGCTGCAACCAAAAACTAAATCCCGTTAATATAGTCACACAGCCTTATCCCGGATTTCCTACAGACTTGCAGGCGATTGCAATGGCTATGTTAACAACAGCAGACGGTGTAAGTATTGTTACGGAAAGTCTGTATGAAAACAGGTTTATGCAAGTGCCTGAACTCCGCCGTATGGGTGCTGATATCCATCAGGAGAGAAACCATGCGCTTATCAGAGGAGTTGATAAGCTTACAGGTGCAAATGTAAAAGCAAGCGACCTGCGCGCAGGGGCATCTCTTATCATTGCAGCCCTTATGGCAGAAGGTGAAAGCGATATTGAAGCACTTCATCATATAGACAGAGGCTATGAGCTTTTTGAAACAAAATTTGCCAATTTGGGTGCAAATATAGTAAGATACAATGATGAAAGTGATATTTTAACAGTAAATAATGCAGAGGTAACAAATAAAGGAAGTATAAATGCCTCAATATAAAAGATGGTATGACCATGATCCGGTTTTAATGGAAGTTGTTGAACTGTTGCGCAATTATCAGGATGAATTAAGGGCGCAGGCAGAGATTTTTCTTGCAAAAATAGAAGAAAAAGTTTCTAAAGAAACTATAGACAAGTTCTACGAAATGGTAAAACCCATAAATGGCAACAGATGGTATGACAAAGATCCCGTAATCTCTAAAACAATAGAGCTTTTAAGGGTTGTTCCGCCTGAGATACAAAAGTCTGCAGCCGAGAACTTTATCAAATCACTGGAGACTATGGGTATTGATAAGAATGCCAAAAAACAAACTCAGGAATAAATAATTTTATGATAAAAAAGACTGTCGTTTTAATGACGGTCTTTTTGTATTTGTTTTTTTATATTGAAATTGAGTATTGATAATATTTATTATGTAATATTACTGGGGATTTTTATATTTTCAGCAGGAAGTTTCATTTCAAATTCAGATACTGCGCTTTTACAACAACTAATTTCAACCC
>CASFCQ010000045.1 GCA_949293185.1 uncultured bacterium | reverse complement strand
GGATATCATCGAAAATCAAATCATTCCTACATACTATGATAACAAAATGGAATGGGCTAGAATGATGAGACAGGCAATCAGAACTTCTGAAGCTTACTTTAACTCAGACAGAATGGTTATAGAATACTTCAACAGAATCTATAAACCAATCGCTCACGAAAGTCCGAAAGAAGGCGGTTTGAATACAAACGCTTCCGATATGACGGTTGATCCTTCTCAAAAAGAAGCACCTAATATGGATGCCTGGACTTATTCAAACATCAAGTAAAAAGTAAGTTTATAACTTCTTAACAAAGGCTCTCTGATTATCAGGAGAGCCTTTGTGTTTTCATATCAAGAAAGCTAATTAAGTTCTTGCTTAAGAATTCATGCCTGTTAAGAAAGTGCTTCTGGGTTGTTTATATCTTTTGCAACAGAACATACATAATTAACAGCCATTTTTTCAAGTATGTTTTCTTTTTCTTCTTCAGGTATTGCATCCTCTTGCATAAGCTTTATGAAGGCGCTGTTGTCGGTTATGAATTTTTTTATCATTGCAGTTGTTTTATCTTTTGATGTGTAGTAAGCATTGAATATAAATTTTTGAGCTTTTTCAAAATTTTCGGGGTTATATGTTGCATCATATTCTTTGTCGCTGTCTAAAACATCGAACAACACAGGTTTGAACTCAGATTCATAGAAGTTTTCTATATCTTCTTGCGAAAGCGGTTTTATATATTCGTTATACTTTTGTGATATGAGATTTTGTCTTTCCTGAATTTTTCTTTCCATATGGTGATTTTTTATAAAATCGCCCGCATTGATTGCCTGCAGAGTAAGCGCTTTTGGATTTTGTGTAAGTTCATAAAGCACATAGTTTAAAGCTGCGTTGTTTGCGTTTGCCGTTTTAGGCAACTTCAGAGCAAAATCATCATACAGAATATTCATCAGTATATTGGCAAAATTTTTGTCTTTTCTTTTGTCAGCAGCAGTATTATTCTTAAGAGCTGCCTTAAATTTATCAAGCTTTACAACGAGAATTGTTGCAATTGCTTCTTGATTAAGATGTTTGTATTCGTCAGCATGTTTTAAAAATTGATTTTCTGCTGCTGCTACCCAGTACTTTGTCGTACTTTTGTGAAGATACTGTTTGAATCCGTGTTTTAATGAATACAGAGATGTAAAATCTATATCATAGTTTTTATCAAGGGATAAATCTCTTTTAACCTCTGCATCTGAGTTGTTAAAATTGGCAGATTTGGGCTGGTTTTGTTTTTGCAAAGACAAAACATACAATGTGTAATCCACAATTAAGTGTTCAAGTGCTGCTTCACGTGCTGCACTGTTATTGGTTTTGTCGGTAATAAAGCTGATTGTTGCATAATTTTTTACAAGGAAATTATTTATTTTGTTAACGTCCATACCGTGTGCAATCAGATTCCCCTGCATATTTGCAAGCATATTTTTGTCTATGCCGGAATAATATTTAAACCCGCCTGCAATTTTTTCTCCTGTTAATTTAAGGAAATTAGTTCCCATAAAATCAGCAATTGCTTTGTTTTTTTGATTTAAGCCCGACAATCTGTTTGCTAAAAATGCTGATTTAAATTTGCTTTGGTCTTTTAAAAGATTTTTCATCTCTTTGTTCATTGCCGCTTTTTGAGCAAGAACTTTTTCTTCCAGATTGTGTAGATTTATACCGTTTACTGCGTCAGCACGTTCGCATATAAATGCTTCGGGGTCCCGGGAAAGCTCATACATCAATTTGTTCAATACAAAATCGTTTGTCTTAGCAATTAAAGTATGCGACAAATTGAATTCAGCATTTAAATACTCTGTTTTGTCAGCCATTTTTTCCTGCAGCGCAGCAAATTCTTCGTCATTCATTTTTAATAATTCCTGCGCATTGTCTCTATTTAGCATAACCAGCTGTTGTTTTTCTTTGCTGCTGACATTTTTCATCAAAAATTCCATCATTTCTTTTTTGAAATCATCGGTAAAAAATTTCATAGCTTCATATTCCTGCTGCCTGAAAAGCTGATTTACATTTTTGGCTGTTACCTCGGGTTCTTGTGCTTTTTCCGGCTGTTGAGGCTGTGCAGGTGCGGCAAGCTTTTGCATCTCTCGTTTTGAGTAGTGTTTGTCTCTTGCTTTGTTCAGGACTTTTGCTTTCAAATCCAGCGCCTTGTTCAAAAGCAGTTCCAGCTGTGTCTTATCATCGCTGTAGTATGCTGTTTCAAATTCCGATATAGTATCTTGCAAAGCCTGCGAGTATTTTGTTCTGAACTCGGGGTCTTTATTCCAGAACTCGAGCATAATTTCTCTTTGCTGTTCTGAAAATGTAGGGAAATCAATTGTAAAATCTTCATCAGCGTATTTTTCGGCAAAAATATCCGATAGCTTTTCGCTGAATCCCATTTGTGCAGCAGCAATGGTCATAATCTGCCCCTGATATTTTGAAAATATCGAGCTGGACATTTCTTTGCCGTTAAGCATTTTTTGAATCTGTTCGCTGCGCTCCGTTTCATTAAGCCCTGCCCACCATTTTGTCATTGCGGCAGAGAGTTTTTCTCTTGTTTCGTCAGAAGGGGGTGCAGACTGTTTTCTTACCGGAGGAATGTATTCCTTGTCGTTTCTTGTCGCAAGAAAAGAGTTATAATAAGGCAGTTTGGGATATCTTATGCCCAGAGTATGTATATTTGTCTGGGAAAAATACTGTTTATCTTTTACGCCAAGTTCTCTTTTTATGGCATCAGTCGCGTCTTTATCAAAATCGTTGTTCAGCTCTTCAATTGTTTTGCCTTCCAGATAAACTTTTTTCAAAAGATATGTTGTAAGGTCTTTATTGCGGCTATCTTTAAAAAGAGGTGTCTGCGAGGTTTGTGCGTCCCATTTTAAAAGCAAAAGAATACCCTGCGAAGGTTTTGTGTCTTTTACCTCTTTTAAATGTGCAAATAACGGTTCATCCGGATACATGTCTTTTATGTCCTGCACGCTGTCTGCTATTTTTAGATACTCAAAAGCTTCTCTTTGCAGCTGCGCGGGCGGCATATGATGTCTTTCGTCAAAATCTTCAAAAAGATATTTTCTGACGGTAGCGGGCATATTGTCTATATTGAACTTCTGGTCATAGAAGTTTTCCGGAGTGCGGTTTAAACGCGCTTTAAAACTTAATGCAAAATCATTATAAAAAGGCAGATGCAAATCATTGCTGTTTATGGAATCTGTAGCTGCCTTTTTGTGTTCATATTTGTTGTTTGTTTTTTTGTTATTAATGTGAAAATTGTTTATTGATGAAATACGCATATTTTACTCTTACCTTATAATTAAACGTATTTATAGAATAAACAAACAATATTTTTTTTGCCACCAATTACTTAAAATGTTATAATTTGTAATGTATTTTTATTACAAATATTCGGAGAAAAACTATGGAATATAAAGGAAAAGCATTTAAATTCGGCGATAATATTTCTACAGACCACATAGCGCCGGGCAGGCTCTTCCACTTGCGCTCCGATTTAAACGAGTTTGCAAAACATGTTCTCGAAGACGCTGATGAAACGTTTGCCTCAAGAATGCAAAAAGGGGATTTTGTGGTAGCCGGCAACAACTTTGGTCTGGGGTCATCAAGAGAACACGCACCGCAAATTATAAAAATAGCAGGAGTGTCTGCTGTTCTTGCAAAATCTTTTGCCAGAATCTTTTACAGAAACGCAATTAATATCGGGCTTTTGCTCATTGAATGCGATACGGACAAGATTAACGCAGGCGATGAGCTGGAAATAGACTTAAAAGCAGGTGTTGTAAAAAATATTACCCAAAATACGGAAATAAAATTTGCTCCGCTGCCTGATGTTATGATTAAGCTTTTGCATGACGGCGGGCTTATTGAACACCTCAAAAAACACGGGGATTTTGACCTTGTATAAATCTTGCAGGCTTGTATCGTGCCGGTAAAATTTTTAACCACACATATAATCGGAGAATAACTTATGAGAGATGAACTGCTTTCAATACTCGAAAAAAACAGCAGAATAGATTTTAAAGAACTTGCGGTTTTACTGGGAGTAACAGAAGAACAGGTTCTGGAAGAAATATCAAAACTCGAAAAAGAAAATATAATTTGTGCTTACCACACACTCATTAATTGGGAAAAAACAGATATAGAAAAAGTATCCGCTCTTATTGAAGTTAAAGTCACCCCGCAAAGAGGTCAGGGATTCGACAGAATAGCTGAAAGAATCTATAACTATCCGGAGGTCAAATCAGTATACCTTATCTCAGGCGGATATGATTTGCTAGTAACGCTGGAAGAAAAAAGCCTGAAAGAAATAGCTGCATTTGTATCAGATAAATTATCCACTCTGGACAGCGTTTTGAGCACGGCAACACATTTTATACTTAAAAAATACAAAGACCACGGCACGATAATAAACAAAGCTGCCAAAGATGAACGCGAGGTCATAACACCATGAAAAACTTTCTTTCACAAAGGGTAGTTGATATTAAACCCTCGGGTATAAGAAAGTTTTTTGATATCGTAAGCGAAATGAAAGACGCGATATCTCTCGGTGTCGGCGAGCCGGATTTTGACACCCCGTGGTTTATAAGAGATGAGGGCATATACTCCCTGGAAAAAGGCAAAACATTTTACACCTCTAATGCTGGTTTAAAAGCGTTAAGAGAAGAGATTTCCGCATACATAAAAAGAACGCAGGGCGTAGATTACTCGCCTGATGACGAGATTGTTGTTACTGTAGGCGGTTCAGAGGCGATTGATATAGGATTGAGAGCTGTTATTGATGCGGGGGATGAAGTTATTATCCCGCAGCCGTCTTATGTCTCTTATGAACCTTGTGCAACCCTTGCCGGAGCAAAAACAGTCATTATAAACCTGCAGGCGCAAAATGAATTCAAACTCCAGCCGCAGGAGCTTTTGAATGCAATAACGGACAAAACAAAAGTACTTATACTGCCATACCCAAACAATCCTACAGGTGCAATTCTTGAGCGGGAAAATCTGGAAAAGATTGCACAAATTGTTAAAGAAAAAGATATTCTTGTAATGTCTGATGAAATCTATTCAGAGCTTACTTACAAGGACAAACATGTCTCTATTGCATCTCTTGACGGGATGAAAGAACGCACTATATTGATAAACGGGTTTTCAAAAGCTTATGCTATGACAGGATGGCGATTGGGTTATGCTTGCGGTCCTGCGCCAATAATTGCGCAGATGACAAAAATTCATCAGTTTGCAATAATGTGTGCCCCGACAACCAGCCAGTATGCTGCTGTTCAGGCATTAAAAAAAGGAGACGAAGAAGTCGCAAAAATGCGCAGTTCCTACAATCAGCGCCGCAGATTTTTAATGGAGGCGTTTAAAGAAATGGGGCTGGAATGCTTTGAACCGTACGGAGCGTTTTATGTGTTCCCTTGTATAAAAGAATTCAATATGACATCAGAAGAGTTTGCAACAAGGCTTTTGATGGAAGAAAAAGTTGCGGTTGTCCCCGGAACTGCTTTTGGCGATTGTGCGGAAGGATATTTGAGAATCTCCTACGCTTATTCTCTTGATAACCTGAAAATTGCTCTGTCGAGAATAAAAAACTTTGTACAGCGTTTGAGAAATGAAAATTAAATGTCTATGTAGAAGTGGACACACTCTGCCGAGTAAATATGCCAGCGGCATATTTATGAGAGGCAGCGAGGTCGCATAGTTTATTAAGTTTATGACTCTGCCGAAGAAACAATTAAGTATTGTTTCTGAGAGGTAGACCCCATGCACTTTCCTCCATTCGTAACGTGCCACCTGCACCTTCCGAACGGAGTCCTTGGGTGTCCTTGTTTTATAGTCAATATCGTACTTGTTTGCTGCATCAGTTCAATAAGTTACCGGGGGCAGTTGACTATATGAAATATAATAAAAAGACCTGAACGAAAGTTCAGGTTTTATTAAATGTCTAGTTTTGCCGTATCAGTTTTTTAATTCTTTTATAAATCCGTAAGGATTATGCGATGAAGTTTGTACCGAATCTTGTTGCGCCTAAGAAAACACATTCTTCGAGCATTGAATCCAATGATCTGTAGATTTTTTTAGCCGGAGCTTTTTCAGCTTCTTCAATGCCGTGTTTTGATTCGTTATATTGTGCTGCGATTGCTAATGTATAGTTTGCGAATGGATTAGTTGCGTTAATCATTGTCTCTCTGACCTCGTTTGTTTTACTTACATATATATAAAAACAAAAAGCATATAAAAATTGCCAAATTAGTATATACTCTTCTTAATATTTCTTAATATAATAAAATTTATCATCAGGAATAAATGTGAAGGAGCTGCATAAGTAATATAGGGATTACATTAAAACGTGATTAACTCTCCGTTGTAATTCATTGCACAAATACTAAAATTGTCATCCCAATATATCTGACAGGGCGGTACTGCAAAGTAATCTATATTTGACGACGCCATTGATATTGCTGTTCTTAAATCAAGTACACCTTCTTTTACAAGTCCCTTGATTATATCTGTTACAAAAGTTGTCGAGCCTGCCATTGTGCCGTCGGCATCTACTGCTTTTCCGTTTTTTAAGAAGATCTTTTTTGAACAAAATTCCATTGAATCAAGATTGCTGTGTGTAATAGGCAATGCGTCGCTTATCAATATTATTTTGCTGAGCGGTTTTGCTCTGAATGTGATTTTTAACACGTCTTTTTGTACATGTTTTAAATCCGCAATGATTTCTGTGTACAAGCTGTCGTTAGCCAGTGCGGAAACAACAGAAGATTGTTCTTTATGGGAAAATGTTCCCATTGCATTGTACAGGTGAGTAACCTGCTGAACCTGAGAAAAGTCTGTACCCATGCAGTGTCCGGCAGAAACTCTGACGCCGTTATCTTTTAAATATTTGCAAAGAGAATAGTTTTTATCCAGCTCCGGCGCAAGTGTAACTATTTTTATGATTTCGTCTTCCAGTAATTTGTAGTTTTCCACAGTCGGTTCAAGAAGCTGGTTAGCGTTATGTATCCCCTTTTTAAGCGGGTTCAAAAAACACGCCTCAAGATGCACGCCCATTATTTTTGCCATTGGTTCGGATTCTGTTTTTTGAAGGTCAACAGCCTTTTTTATTTCTCTTATCTGATTTTTTAAATTTTCAACAGAATCAGTCGCCAGTGTCGGAAAAAACGCGCACACGCCAAAACGCAGAATCTTCTTTGAAAATTCAACAAAATCCGCAGCCTTGCATTTTGCAAAATCTATACCAAAGCCCCCATGAATATGTTGTTCAATGAGGGCATTGGTTATTACTAAATTATCTACAGATTGGTTGTTATACATATAAATTCTACCCGAAAAGCTATCCAAGTATTATTATATGAGTTTTTCCAAATCTTTCAATAGTCTTTCGTGTTTTTTAGCGAACTGAGAGCCTCTTGCTTCGATAGCCATTTTCAAAATCAACGGCATGTTGAGAGCAAGCCCGTCACCGTGAATGTTTTGTGCATAAACTTCTTCATAGTTGTCGGGAAGTCTTAAAGACCAGTTTTTGTCGCCTGATGTACCCGGAGTGTTGTATGTGCTTTTTATTCCGAAGAAATCAGTAAAGAACACCTGAATATTTTCAGCTTTAGATGCAAAAATTTCGGCTAATTTTACATTCATTAAAGCCTTTGCATCAGTAGTAAGTTTAACAATCAGGTCATCTCTTTCTTTACCCTGCAGCTCGGAATACATATCATCCACAAGGTTCAAAACATTCAGGTAGCCTTCGTGAGTGTTAATCATCTTGTCTGCCCACATAGAAACCGGTTCGTTATCATGTGTACCTACCATAGCCCAGCTTCTGGGGACAATGTTACAGCATCTGTAGGGGTGTTCGGGTTTGTCATGTTTAACAAACTGTGTCAATCTCATACCCTGCAGGTCGTATTCTTTCATAACTGATTCGACAGGGAATGTTAAAGTGCCGAGGTCTTCACAAACGATGGAATCTTTGTTCAAACCTTCTTCTTTTGCTGCTGCGATAACGATTTTTTCTATCATAGCGCCGTATTTTTTGATTTGTTCTTTAGTTAATTTTTTAACTCTCTTTTCTTTGTCAGAGCCGAGTTCAAGGTTCAAATCATCCATTGTTGCAATTGCGTATTGCGAGAGTTCCGGATGTTCCGGAGAAGAATACAATCTGCCCGCACCCTGTTCCGGCATAGGTTTTTTACCTGCCTTATAAACCCACGGGTCAATCAAACCTACGATGTGGTCAATTCTCACACCGCCGGGGTTTTCTTTGAACATTTTTTTGTAAAGCTGTTTTAAAAGTTTTCCTGCCTCACCCAAAGAGCCGTCTTCGTTAAACATCTTTTTGGGGTCAACAACAGGGAAGCCCCATGCCTGACCGTCTTTAGAAAAGTAATCCGGCGGACAACCGAGCATCCAGCCTTCTAAGAATAATGACTGATATGCCCAGCAATCTCTGTCGGAGAATGCAACCTGTCTGTCTGCAATAAGTTTAAGGTCATGTTTTAGAGCATATTTTTTTGTTTGTTCGTTTTGTTTTGCGGCAACAAACTGGCAGAATGCATAGTAATTGATTTCATCAGCATATTTGAGTCTGATTTCTTTTTCTCTTAAAAATGCAGCTTTTTTTTCATCTTCTGTTTTAGGGTTAAAGAGATTTCTGTCAGTTGCACTGTTCCACAAAGGCCAGTAATCGTTCTGGTTTTCGATAGAAAAAGCTTCATACAAAGCATCTTTGGAAAGCCAAAAATCGTTTTCTTCTTTAAACTTTTCAAACTCTTTGTTAAGTTTGCGGTTGTTCCACTGTTTAAAGTTTGCATAAGCCTCTTTTAAAGCTTCATCCTGAGCTTTTGTAATATAAGAGTAAGCGGTTTTATTTATATCTTTGTTTGGATTTTCGCTGCATATACGGTTGTAGGTCTGCTCGGAAAGAATGCAGCCCCATTCTTTTGTTGTCAGCTGTTCCAAATCAATAAACAGCGGGTTTATTGAAAAGATAGTGCCTGTGTAAGGAGAAGAATCACATGCTTTGGTTTTACCTTGCGGTCCAAGCTGAATTGCATTGAACAATCCTGATGCAAAATCCATAAGATTTTTGCCGGCTTGAGAGTTCGGAGTACCAAAACCTGTATTTTTGCCGGGTATTGCAGGGAAGCTGTTACCGTGAATTATCAATGCAAAATTCTTTTTCCCGAGTTCTTTTAATGCTTTGTGGCAGATTTTTTTTATCTTTTTTGTGTCTTTGTCTGTTTTGTTTTCACAACAACAAATCATAAATTCTTACCCCTTCTTTGACTACCATAATTTTTATTTTTACATTAATCCTAACACTTAGTATATTTTTTTTATATAGTCAATGTGCATAATTTATAACTGTTTTTACATTTCTTTACCAAATATAAAAAATATTATTAATTATTAGCCTGAGAATCCGGATTTTCTTTAGAAAAAATCTTAAATACCGGCATTAAGAATTTAATGCAAGATACGTTAATTTTTTATCCGCATAGATTTTTTCTTTTATTGTATAAAAACCGTCTGTGTTTATTACTAAATCTTTCGGGTGTTCCAGTATTAAAATTCCGTTAACTTTTAGCAGCCGGCATGTCTTTATTGCGGACAAAACATCCTCATACAAACCGCTTTGATAAGGCGGGTCAACATATATCACATCAAAACAGGAATCGAGTTTGTTTAGAATTTTAACTGTATCACCGAGATAAAAAGTTCCGTTTATTGCTAACTTTTGCGCATTAGCTTTAATTAAATAAAAAGTTTTTTTGTCTTTTTCTATAAATGTTATGTTTTTAAACCCTCTTGAAAACGCCTCGAATCCCATAATCCCCGAGCCTGCAAACGCATCAAGAAAAGATTTATCCTCAAAATCAGTAAGAGAGTATAATGTGCTGAAAATACTTTCTCTGATTTGAGAAAGCGTAGGACGAACATTTTCACCCTTTGGAGAATCTATTTTTCTGGATTTTAAAGTGCCGCCTGTTATCTGCATAACTAGCTTTTCGACCCGCTGCGCAATGCATAAATTTCTTCGATTTCTTTTTTATTCAGCTCTTTTGCACCGCCTAACAACATAGAATTAAGATATATCTGAGCATAAGTTTCGGCTGTTTCCATAAGGTAATAAGCATTTTTTAGGTCTTTAGCGCCAATCACAATCCCGTGGTTTGCGAGCAGAACAGCGTCATGTTTTGTGAAAAATTTTGCAGTGTTTTCCACCAATTTTTCCGACCCCGGCAATGCATATTCCGCAACCGGAATCTCGCCGAAATAGAATACATTTTCTGATATTATCGGTTTTGAAAGAGGAATTCTGCAAACTGCAAATGCAGAGGTATAAGGAGCATGGCAGTGTATGATTGCATTTATATCCGGACGTATGGCATAAACCGCATTGTGCAGATTTTTTTCAGAGGAAGGTTTTATATTTCCGTCTACGATATTGGCGTTTTTGTCAATAAGTACAATATCATCTTCGCATAAATCCGCAAGACAAGTTCCCGAGCCGGTTATTAAAATGTTATTGCCCGTTTTCACGCTTATATTGCCGGATGTAGCCGGAGACATATTTTTTTCTCCGAGTTTTTTGCCGTATTTAATAATTTGTTTTTTAATTTCTAAAATTTCATTTATTGCCATGAGATTATTTTAGCAAATTTTTTATTAAAATGGTATAATAAATTAAGAAAACAGAGAGAGGCAGGACTTTTGATAGATTTAGTAAACTTTGATCAGGTAAATGAATGGCTCAAAGAATATTTAAAAATTGAAAATTCTCAACAAAAAGTTAAGCTGCAAAATTTGATAACAATGGCTTGTATGCCTCTTGTAAAAAGAATTGCCAGAACACTTGCGAGAAGAAGCACCGACCCTATTGAAGACATAATGCAAATAGGCAGCCTCGGGTTAATCAAAGCTGTGCGTTCTTTTGATCCTGCTGTCAGCAGAAATTTTAAATCATATGCAACATACCTTATCACAGGCGAAATAAGACACTATCTCAGAGACAAAGCAGCCCTGATAAAAGCCCCGCGCGTAATACAGGAATTGTGCTACCGTGTTAATAAAATCACTGCAGAGATGCTCGATGAAGGCGGAGAAAAGCCATCCGATTCAGAAATTGCAGAAAAAATGGAAATGCCTGTGACAGAATTAAAACATGCTATTGACGCTGACAGAAGAAAAACAATAATATCTCTTGACCAGCTCGATTTGCAGTGTGAAGATGATTTCACGAACTGGGGCGACAAAATTGCAGATATAAGCTACGAAGAAATGCAAAGCCTTAAAGAAGACAGGCTTATGCTGGTTGATTGTCTAAAATATATTGATCCTGAGTTAAAGGGTATTGTTGACATGACATATTTTCAGGGACTCAGCCAAAAAGAAATCTCGGTAAAACTTGGCATATCACAGATGCAGGTTTCACGAAAATTAAAAAAAGCACTAAACAAGCTGTATGAATTGATACAGGAGCGTCAGAGCGCATAATATAATTACAGGGGAAAAAGATGGAGTGGTTTTGGGTTTTATATGCATTGATTATCGGCTTATGCGTCGGAAGTTTTTTAAACGTGGTTGTACTCAGAGGTTTGAGCGGAGAATCCATCGTGCTTCCGCCGTCTCATTGCACAAGCTGCAACCATAAACTCGCCTGGTATGATAACATTCCGTTATTTTCATATTTGTTTTTAAGGGGCAAATGCCGTTATTGCGGCGAAAAAATCAGCCCGCAGTATCCTGTCGTAGAACTGGCTACAGGGCTTATATTTGCTGCAATTTATTACAAATACTCTTTTGCAACAATAAATCTGAACCTTTTCTTTTTGCTTGCAGCAGCATCTTTGTGCATAGTAATGACAGTAACTGATATAAAAGAAAAAGTCATACTGGATGTACACGCTTACATATTAATGGTGCTGGGGATAGTTTACAATATGTTTAATATTGCAGGCGTTAACACTACAAAACTTATGCTTTGGCTGTTCGGGCACAAGATTGTTATTTATCAGTCCTTTATATATTCTCTGCTGGGGTTAATTGCCGGTTTTGGAGTAATGGCTGGGATTGCGGCTATTACAAAACTCATTACCAAAAGAGATTGTTTCGGCGAAGGGGACGCTTATATTCTGGGGGCGCTCGGCGCTTTTTTCGGAATTTCAAACGCTATTGTAATATTTATCCTGAGCATTTTTGTCTGGGGCGGATTGTCCATCCCGGTGTTTATGTATAAATGGTTCAAAAACAAAGAATACAAGCTGTTTTTCGGGATGTTATTATTCATTACGCTTGTTGTGCTGTTTCTGACCGGAGAGATTTTGGATGTATTCGACTCAATAATGTTCCAGTGGTTTGTATTGCTGCTTCTGGCAAGCATTGGTTTTTACTGCTGCAGACATTTGATTGCTTCCATAAAACAAGGCTCGGGTATTACTGTTATTCCTTACGGACCGGCTTTGATATTCGGGGCATTTGTTGTAATGTTTGTGCTCTAGGCGGATTACGTTAACATTTTGTACAAAAATTAGTATATAATAATTTTACAGACAATATTGCGACTCAAAATTACAAGGCTGACATATTTTGAATAAATTTATACAAAAAATAATAAACTACATACTGCAGCGAAGACGCGACAGGCTGGCGCAAACACTGGACAGACTCAAGCCGCGGACTTATACACATTCAACAACAAAAACACACATAAATTCATCAGAAACACTGACAATAACCTCAGAAACCCAAAAACAAATAGAAAATATTTATGCGGAAATTGCAAATATAGTCAAAGCCTGTGAAGTAAATCCGCAAAAGCTTCTGGATTATGTAAAAGTACACGGCACTCCCGTTTACAAAATAAACGGTGCAGCAAAAATACTTGAACGCATAAAAGAAGAAGAGGGATTCATTACTCCGCTGAGCGGGTGGAAAGCTTTTTATCTCAGCTTATGCGTAGGGCTTTTGGCTTCAAAGCAGCTGAAATTTTCTTTTAAAACAAAAGAGATGTTTGTCATAAACGATAGTGAGTTAAATATATATTTTGTTTTGCACCAGTTTTATTTGTGGTTCGGATTTAGAAAAGGACTGCCCGGATATGATGAAAACTCCCGCAGGCTTTTAAAATCCCATATAGACGCAATGTCAGATGCAGATGTGAATTCAATGTCCGTTGAAGAGATTATCGGGCTGAAAGAAGCAATTGCACGCGACAGAGAAGCTGCGGAATTTGTTATTCAGTTAGCAAAAGAAAGCAGCGGAGCAAAAAAAGCAATGGAAAAAATGCAGCAAGACGGCGGCGCAAGTATTTAATTTTAATATTGAATTTGGTTGGCAAAAGCTGTTCAGGTTAACATTTATATCAAATCCAAAAAGCTTTGCAGCACCTTTTTTGTGTCTTCAAACACCTTATCAATATCATTGTTTGCATCAATAACCTTAACCCGCTCAGGTTCGTGACGTGCTATTTCCAAATAACCCTGCCTTACCTTTTTATGGAACTCCAAACCGGCAGATTCCATGCGGTCTTTTTCGCTGCCGACACGTTTTTGTGCAACCTCTGTGGAAACGTCAAAAACAAATGTTAAATCAGGCTTTATGTCCCCTGTAGCAAGGTTGTTAAGGTATTTCAGCTGTTGAATATCCTCGCCCCTGCCGTAGCCCTGATAAGCAATTGTGGAATCCGTATGTCTGTCGCAAATAACTATTTTTCCTGCATTTACGGCAGGCTTTATAAGGTGCTCAATATGCTGCGCCCTGTCAGCCAGAAACAAAAAAGCCTCGCACATTGGCGCAACATCGCCGTCATAGTGCAGCAAAAGCTCTCTGATTTTTTGCCCCAATCCCTTTGCACCCGGCTCGCGTGTCCATATAACTTCATAGCCGGATTTTTCAAGATATTCCTGCACAAGCTTTGACTGTGTTGTTTTTCCGCAGCCGTCCGCGCCCTCAAATGTAATAAAACAACCTTTTTTCATAATTATATTCTGTCAAAACCTGTATACTGCTGAAGAACTTTCGGAATAAGTATTGTTCCGTCTTCCTGCTGGAAGTTTTCGACAATAGCGGCGAATGTTCTGCCCACAGCCAGTCCTGAACCGTTCATTGTGTAGCAGTAGTTAACTTTGCCGGTTTCTTTGCTTCTGTATTTGAGCCCTGCTCTTCTTGCCTGAAAATCTCCAAACACAGAGCAGCTTGAAATTTCTTTGTAGTTATTGTAAGAAGGAAGCCAAACCTCAAGGTCATAGCATTTTCTTGCGGAAAATCCTATGTCGCCTGTGCTCAACTCAACTCTTCTGTACGGAAGTTCAAGCATTTCGAGCATTTCTTCCGCATCGCGGGTAAGTTTTTCGTGTTCTTCAGGTGCTTGTTCCGGTGTTGTGAGTTTTACAAGCTCTACTTTATTGAACTGGTGAACTCTGATTAAACCTCTTGTGTCTTTACCGGCAGAACCTGCTTCTCTTCTAAAGCAGGGTGTGTAAGCCGTCATACATTTAGGCAGGTCGTCTTCCGACAAAATTTCATTGCAATAGATATTGGTAACAGGCACTTCTGCTGTCGGAATAAGGTATAAATCTTCATCAACGCATTTGTACATGTCTTCTTTAAACTTAGGCAACTGTCCCGTACCGGTCATAGCTGCACCGTTAACCAAAACAGGCGGAAGAATTTCTTCATAACCGTGTTTTGTTGTATGCACATCTAAAAAGAAATTAATAATAGCTCTTTCAAGGCGTGCGCCTTTGCCTTTGTAGATGTAAAAGCGGGATTGTGATATTTTTACGCCGCGTTCAAAGTCCACAAGGTCTTTTTCTACTGTCAAATCCCAGTGCGCTTTTTGCTCAAAAGAGGGTTTTACAACTTCGCCTACAACCTTTCTTACAACATTGGCGCTGTCATCAGCACCTATCGGAATTGTTTCGTCAGGCATGTTCGGAATACTTAAAAGAAGATTTTTTTGTTTTTCGTTTAATTCAACTTCCTTTTCTTCAAGATTTTTTATGTCATCACCGAGTTGACGGACTTCCTCTTGAATAGAATCAGTGTTTTCCCCGTTTTTTTTCATCAATCCTATTTTTTGAGATTCTGATTTTCTTTTTGCACGCAGCTCATCAGCTTGTGTTTGAACTTTTCTTCTCTCAACATCGATATCCAAAACCTCATTAATGCTAAGCTCAGGATTTCTTCTTTTCAAAAGTTCGTTAACTTTTTCAGGGTTTTCTCTGATAATTTTAATATCTAACATAAAAAATACACTTCCTCTTTTATCGTACTCGTGCCTTAATTTTATAAAAAAACATTTGAAAAATCCACAAATTTAATTAAAATAAAATTAATATGAAAAGATTTTTTATTATTACAATCACCCTGTTCATAGCCGCAATGTGTGTCAATTATATTGCTCCCGCAGCAATAAGCGATACGCACCTGCGTAATTACAAACCCATAAATATCGCCAAAGGCTCATTTTTGAAAGCAATAAATCTTCGTGATATTTCCACATCAACGGTAAAAGCCGGCGACATTCAGTACTTTATAAATCCTGCCGATGTTTTTATCGGCACATCAAACGTTATTCCCAAAGACTCAGTATATATCGGAAGAGTAGAAGAAGTTCTGGAAGCTGTTGAAGGTATAAACGCAGCCATGAAGATAAGAATCTATAAAGTAATCACGCCGTCTAAAAACGAGTATCCGATTGATGCGTATGTGTACTGGAAAGGCACAACAACAATCGGCGGTGATTTAGCTCCTGTTGCATATTACAAAAAAATGCCGCATTATCCCGGAGATTGGAAAAAAGGCGCACTGCAGCTTGTTCCGACAACAATAAGAGAACATGGAAAACCCACAGTGTTGAGAGCTGGCGATGAAATCACTTTTATTATTAACAGTGAAATGGCGCTGTATAAAGCGAAATAATCCGATGCCGCAGCTTCCATTGTAAGCCTCATTGTATTCAGTGACAAGAGGAGCTGTAAGTTCAGGATTGTATATGTTACGTAATTCGATGACAAAAATTGTAACATTTAAATTTGCTAATATACACTGCTTACTTTGTAAGCCGTAGGGGGTTCGGGGCGAAGCCCTGATGGAATACGATTAGAGATTTTTAAATGAAGGAAAGAAAATTTACCGTACCGATTTTATCATTTTTTGAGTGGACGGA
>CASFCQ010000044.1 GCA_949293185.1 uncultured bacterium | reverse complement strand
CCCGTCGTCCGCTGTTTTCTTTTGCAATATTCTTGCCTCTCACTCGCATCTGTACGCAAACAAGTTTGCTACATCTGCGGTTTACTGTTCGGTTTGTTTCACAAACCGCCAGCACTCCGGCTCTCTATGGCTCGTTCCTCGCCAAGATTTCCGTTGCGAGTCCCGTCGTCCGCTGTTTTTTTACAAGCTATTTGCCTCTCACTCGCATCTGTACGCAAAACATCTATACCCAGCCTGCAGAACAAAAATCACCAACTTATATACGCACATCAATGTTTTGCTTTTCTAATAATTTTTTACTATTCCTATAAAAAACTCTGCTGATAATTTTATTAGCATCATTGCCAAAATTCTTATTTATGGCTGTTTTAATATTTATGATATTTTTTTCATATGCCCCCTGCTGTTTCAGCGCCTTTTCTCCAAAAACTCCGAGAGGTGCATCTGTACCGAATAAAAGACGTTCTGTCATATCACCTTTAGAGGAATGGAGAAGTTTATCAATTACGTCAATTATGTGCGGTTTTTCTGGATTATCCCAATCAACCCAGGAAAGATCTGCATACAACTTTGCATCATTCTTATCAACAGATTTAAGAAGCGTGTTAATACCAACTTCATGTGCTTTGTCTCCTCCAAGCCCCATGTGCCCAAGGATTACCGGAACATTAGGAAATTTTGCTGCTGTTTCGTAAATAAAATCAGGATCAGAAACCCCGTTTCTCAAAATATAGCCTTTGGCATCAGATAAAACTTCGCTATGGAAAAGACAGGGCTTGTTATATTTTTCAGCCAGTCTCATGTATGGAATATATTGCCGGTCATTAGCAGCTAAATTCAGGCATGTAGGATGGAATTTTAATCCTTTGATGAGTTTTGAATATTTATTCAGCAAAAGTTCAATGTTTTCGGCAGAGCCGTATCCGGGTTGACATACAACGAATGGAAGAAATATTTTATTTTTCATGGATGCATTTAACAATAATAAATTTCCTGAAATTTCATCTTTGAGCGGTTTATTGTTTTTATTGTTCTTTATACAATCCAGATTTGAAATAATTACTCTATCTACGTAATCTTTTCCGTTATTAAATTTTTTACTGAAAAATTTAATAACATCCTGACAAGGAAATTTGTCAAAATTCCATTGACCGCAGTGTACATGTGCATCAATAATTTTGCCTTTAAAATTAATATTTTTACGGTCAATATTCCCATAACTTAAATTTAACAACATCGTTTATATAATCCTTTTTATGAATTAAAAAACGTAAATATTTTTTTTGCTATACTTTTACAATTTGATATTTCGCTCACATATATTTCCGAGATTTTTTACATATCCCATAACTTTAAAAACTTCAAGCACCTCAAACCCTTTTTTGCCGAACCTGTTTTGAATCTGGCTGTCATTGATAGTTTCATTATTCAAGAGGTACTTCATCATGATTTTTTTGAGCGAATCACCGCTTTCGTAGTTATATTTTCGTTTATCTATTCCCAAAAATACTTTGAGAGTATTCATAAATTTATCGTCTTTAAGGTAATTTGGGTCATTAACCAGACAAATATTGGTTTTACCGTCAAAAATGTCCGCACCTGTTTGTCCGTAATCACGCTTTATTATTTCTCTGGAAACTCCTTTTTTCTTATTCAATTCAATAAGGCTTTCAAGTGGTGCATAAATCCCATCCCGTATACCAACTTTAGATAATTTCATAATATACTCCTTATGCAATAAAACAAAGAGGATATCCTTGTTATGATTTCAATATAGCAAAAATTTTTACATACACCTCTGTACACTAAACTAGTTTGCTACGGCATTTTTTGATAAAAAACTATCCCGTCTTTATCAATACTCTTTTTAATATTCTCCTGTGTCAATGAATTGTAATTTATTACATCAAACCTGTATGGCGTAGGTAAATCATCCAGTTCGCCTGATATGCGGTAAAAATTCTCATTATTATCAGAAATAATTGCAAAATCAATATCAGAGCCGTTGTGATATGTGCCTTTTGCTCGTGAACCGTATATTATGACCTTTTTTATTTCCGGTTTATTTTTAAAATACTCTAAAAGTTCATCTAGGGTTCTTTGAGGCAAACCAAAATTATTATTCATTGAAATCCTTTATTAGCTCTTTAAATCCGCATAACTCATCGTAGTACAGAGTGCTTATATTTTCCAAAATCTTGCTAACTTTGTCCATATTGTATTCGTGAGAACTAGCATTTCTATCGTTTGCCATATCTATCCAAACCTGACCGTTTTTAAGGATATTTGCGGCAAAAGCAGATTTTATGGCGTCCTTAGGTGTGTACACATCAATTGCCTTGACTGCTAAATAATCTTTTAACACTTTCCAGCCAAGTTCAAATAAAATTTCAAAACTTTGAGTCAAAGCCAATTTATTGCTGTCGTTTTGCGGGTCAGCGACAAAGTTATTGCGCATTGTACAAAATAAATCAAAAGCTTTGTTAAAATTTTCTATTCTCTCTGCTAATCTGGACATCAATTTTTCCTTTTTACTTATATTATCAAAAAATTCATAAAGATAAAAGACTAAAACAATCGTTTGCATCAGTCAGTTAATTATTGTTATATATAAAGAATACAAACATCAGGAGTTGTTTTATGGAACTATATGAAGCTATTTACAAAAGAAGAATTATTCGTGATTTTAAAAACCAGATTATACCTGAGGATATTCTTGAAAAAATTATAAATGCAGGCTTACAGGCGCCTACTCATGATCATCTTAGAAACTGGGAATTTGTCATAATAAGGGATAAAAAAGATAAGGAAAAGGTTCTTCAATTTATAAAAAAAGGAGTTGAACCACAGCTTGAAATTTTAAAACAAACTCTTGTTGAAGGAACTCCACAACAAAAAATGTATGCAATAGCAATGCCAAGACAGTATTCAATGCTTTACAACGCATCGCACATTATTTTACCGTTTTTTAAATCCAATTCAGGAGTAATGCATCCTAGTTCAGTAAGTTCCCTAAACCCGATTACATCTATCTGGTGCGTTATAGAAAACATCTTTCTGGCTGCAACTGCTGAAGGTTTGGGCTGTTCTATGAGAATTCCTGTCGGAGAAGAAGGATTAAACGTAGCAAAGACTGTTAATGCTCCGGATAATTACCTTATGCCGTGTTACATAGGTATCGGCTATCCTGCTGATGAAACACCTGCTGTACAACAGGTTGAATATACTGCAAAACAAAAAATACATTACGGAAGCTGGTAAGTTTCGTAATAATATTTGTACTTCTTGACACTATAATTGATAATACATAAAATCATTCTATGAAAACTAATACAATAGATAAAGATATACAAAAACTCAGCCGCAAATTCCAAAGAGAATTTTACGATAATGTTTATCCAAAAATGAAAGTAAATTCTTTTGAATCAACACGTATTATGTGTTTGAGCTTATTTTTTCTTATGATTGCATTTTTTATATGCATACTTGTCAGCAGTATTTCAAGACTTGATTTATTCATATTTGCATTGATTATGGAGATTGCGGTTGGTTTTCCGTTATATCAATTTCTTTATCAAATTTATAAATCAAAAGTAAAAAAAGCTTACTATAAAGATATTGTTGCAATTACAGGACTAAACTGGGAACAGGGTATAAGAAAAACTATTGACGCCCAGATTAATAACAGCAAACTTTTTATGCACGCTAGCCATATAAAAGAAGATGACGTTATCTCCGGTACTTATCAAAATGTACAATTAAAAATATCTGATGCCTCTATTATTGATGAAGGGTATACACACGGCAACAGCAGTGAAGAGCATACTCCGACAACATTGTTTAGCGGTGTATTTGTGTATTTTGATTCAAATAAAACAATAAAAAGCACAACCTTAATTAAACCAAAGATTGATTTATCTTTTCTGAGTAAAGGCTGGATGTATTTTATGCTCCTGTTTTGGACATTATTTGGCGCATTTATGTTTTTTGGAGATATTGCTTATTCAATTTCCAAAGGTAAACTGCCAGATTTTCACATATTATTGATTGGGTTAGGCTTTTTTGCAGGATTCGGGTACTGGTTTGTAGAATCAGCTATTCTTAGAGAATTAAGACATTTAAAGGATTTAGAAAAAGTAAACCTTGAATCTACTGAACTTGCCAAAAATTATCAGGCATTTTCATACGATCAGGTAGAGGCGCGCTATCTTTTGACTACAGCCTTTGTTGACAGATTTTTATCAGTCGGAAAAGCTTTTAAAACAAATTCAATGAGATGCGCTTTTGTGGGCAGCAAAATTATTCTTACAATACCCTCTAAGAAAGACTCTTTTGAAATAGGCAGCCTGTTTTTCCCTCTCTCAAATCCCAAAGCTATTCGTTCATTTTTTGACCAGATAGCCTCAATATTGTATCTTGTTGAGTACTTTAAATTTGATGAGAAAACGAACTTATAGCTATCAATAAATTCTAATTTTTTTCAAAATATATTTTTGTAAATTTTATTTCCAAGCATCTGGCAAAAATATTTTTTACGGTACTTTATGCACATATAAAAACAAATTTAAGGTGGAAAATATGTACATAAACAAACTGTCTTTCTTCAATTATTCAACAAACAACAATACTTCAACCCCCAAAGCAACTTCTTTTAAAGGTAAAAAACAAAGAAATGTGACAAATCCTGTTAAGGCGGAAAGCTTTTACCCCGCAGGCGATTTATTTTTAATGGCAGAAAACGACGTAAAAACACCCGAGCTTATTATTGACGAATTTTATGCAAATGAAAACAGCAGACTTTTGAAAAATCCTTTAGGTGTATCTTTATCCCGTTTTTCCCAAAAAGACAAATACGACATCTTGCAGTATGCAGAAGATATAAAACTCCATAAAAAGGGATTTTCTAAAATTATCAATGCAAAAAATGAAGACAAAACATACAGATTCAATGCATTAGAATCTTTAGCACTGTTTTTTGATGCAGGTGACAAAATAGAAAAATGCCGTGATGAATTTGATAGAATCGTTAACGAAAAAGACTCTAATAATAATCCGAGATTTAATGGTAAAGATTGTGCATTATTGATGGATAATATTGAACTTGCCAAGATGTATCCTAATGCTTTTAACTCAGTCTTGGCGATAAAAGAATTAAATGCAAAAGATATTATAAATCTAATGTTAAAAGACGGTGAAATTATCGAAGAAAATCCTGAGTTATTTGACAATGCAAAACAACTAAATGAAAATGCATCTAACAAGGCTAAACAATTGAGCAATACAATAAAAGAACTTTATATCGAAAAGTGCAAACAAATAGCCGATGAGAAAGTCCAACAAAGAGAAAAAGAAGAAGTCCTGATTAACGAAAAGAAACAAAAAGAAGCTGAAGAAAAAGCTAAAATAGAACAGCAAAAGCAAATAAATCGAGAAATAGCAATACGCAAAAGAGAAGAAAAACTTGCAATAAAAAGAGCAGAAGAAAATAAGATTAAACAAGAAAAAATAGAGTATTGGAATCAAAAAGTCGGCTGGATTCCGCCGGAACAACTTTTTGAAAAAGTGAATGAAGCTTCAGAAAAAGGTATAGCACTGGTACTTGAAAACGGTGAAATATTACCTGATGAAACAAGAGATAAAATCTCATATTACATAAATAAATCAAAAAGAAAAGCCAAAAATATAGTAAATGCCAGATATAAAAATATGCAGCCAATATTCAATGAAAAAGAATGCTGTAATATTTTAAGTGACCTGGATTCTTATTATTATTGTGATTGCATGGGAACTCTAAAGAGTGTTTATAAAGACGGGACACCTGTATTTAGTGCACAACAGTGCAAAGAATTACTGAGATTAAAACAGTCTTACAGGGACGGTGTAATTAGTCATTACTTATTGAGTACATATCGGCATTTTTCTCCTGAAGATATTGTTAATATAATGAAGAATTCTAATGCCGTTTTAAACCATGATTCTCCGTTTAGAACACTCATTATTGAAAAAAATGAAAACGGTCAATTCAGATACAACCTAGAACAGTGTATTGAAATATCCAAAAAAAAATTGAAATAGTATAACAGGTAAATATCGTCCTCTCACGCAGCACATTTTTTTAGGTGTATGTGTTATACTCATTGTGTATTATTACATTAAGGAGTTTAGCCGGCTATGAATATAAAAGATTTAAATATAGTACTTAACGGGATTGACGAAAACGGAAAAGAAAAAGAATACAAAATATCAGACTTTGCTGGAAAAACAACAATCCTGTATTTTTATCCAAAAGATAACACATCCGGCTGTACGCAAGAAGCCTGCGACTTTAAAGAAAATAAAAACAGGTGGTCAGCTAAGGCGCAGGTTATCGGTGTCAGTCCTGACAGCATAAAGAGCCATATTTCTTTTAAGGAGAAACAGGGATTGAACTTTCTTCTGCTTTCTGACCCGGAACATACATTGTCTGAAGCATTTGGCGCGTGGGGAGAAAAATCAATGTACGGCAAAAAATATATGGGAATAATCCGTTCTACTTTTCTTATCAACGAACAGGGCGAAATCATTAAAGAATGGAAAAAGGTAAAAGTTAAAGGTCATGTTGAAGAAGTTCTTTCTGCAATACAAGGATAAAAATAATGTCAAAAAAATTTAAACACCTGAAAACCGGAAACACCTACGAAATGCTAAGAGATGATGTTAAAAATTGCACCAATGCAAATGACGGTCAGACAATGGTATTATACAAACGTGACGGGTTTCCTGACCTGATTTTTGTCAGGGAAAAAGAAGAATTTTATCAAAAATTTGAAGAAATAAAGTAGTAGAAAATACCGGTTTGGCAACACTTCATCTTGAAAAATACGTCTCTGCTTTACAAACCGCAAGGTAGATTCTTCGGCTAATGCCTTAGAATGACGCATTAATTAATGAATACTTTTTATCGGCTTGCAAGGATTACCAACAGCAACACAATTCGATGGAATATCTTTTATAACAACACTGCCTGCTCCGATGACTACATTGTTGCCGATTGTTACCCCCGGCAATATTGTTACGCTTCCGCCAATCCAAACATCATTCCCTATATTTACCGGTTCAGCCCATTCCTTAAAAGTCATGCGCCCTTTTGCTTCAACAGGATGGCAGGCTGTGTAAATACCGACATTAGGACCGACAAACACATTATCGCCTATTTTTACTTTTGCGGGATCAAGTACTAAAAAATTATGGTTTGCGTAAAAATTATCACCGATTTCTATATTGTAACCGTAATCACACTGAAAAGGCGATTCTACCCAGAGATTTTTACCGGCTTTACCTAATATTTTTCTTAATAAATTTTCTCTTTCTTCTCTTTTAGAAGGCTTTAGCAGATTAAAATCATATGTCATATCCTTTGCTTTTATGCGATCTGCAGCAAGCTCTTCATCAGGTGCATAGTATATTTCTCCGTTAAGCATTTTTTCTTTTTCGGTTCTCATTACTCACCTCTGCGAATATTATATGATACTATATATTAGTTAGCATAAACATTAGACTAACTCAAAACTGAATTTTGTGCAGATTTTGTTTTATAATCAGTTTTATAGAGCTCAGATAAAAAAGAAGGCAAATAATGGAAAAAACAGTATCAAAAGAAAAATCCTGGAGAGAATGGCACTTAGCAGAAGAGCTGCAATATGTGTTAGAAAGAAGCAAAAACGTTATTATCCCTAAAAAACGTGATGAGCTTATAGAACTGTCTCTTGGCACTAAAGAAAATGTTACATATGATGTCGCATACGATGTTCCAAATATGGGCAGTGTTGTGGAAGCCCACGTTACACGCTGCAAAAACGGTATTGCCGTTAACTATCCAGATCCATATATGAGAAGACGCGACCCGAACTGTATGGTTGTTAATAATATTGAAAAAACAGATAAAACAACATTTGAAGAAAGATTCGGCAAAGGTTTTGATTCTTTAAGAAAAGAAACTTTAGACTGGCTTGGAAGCAACGACCTTATCCTTGTTCCTTTTATGGCCGGCGGGACAAAATACGGCTATCCTGCATTAATGATTGCCCCTAAAAATGCTGCTTTCTTTGCGGTGAGCATTTATGATCTTCAGGGAATGATACCTTATGACAAGCTGGAAAAAGACTTTGAACCCAAAGCTATAATATATGTTGCACCGCCTTTCAGACATTCACATTTTGATGGCAAACAGGTTGTTGTTCACAACCAGCAAAATCATATCCACGAAGTATTTTCGTATAACCTGTATCCCGGACCGAGTGCTAAAAAAGGCGTGTACGGAGTTCTGCTGGCTTTAGGATTGAAAGAAGACTTTGTTACAGTGCATGCCTCAACCGTAAACATTACTACACCTTATGACAACGACATAAGCATACTTCACGAAGGTGCATCCGGAAGCGGTAAAAGCGAGATGCTTGAATATGCACACAGAGAAGAAGACGGTCGTTTGCTATTAGGCAGAAACGTTGTAACGGGAGAAGAAAAATACCTTGCATTGCCTCAAGGGTGTAAATTACAACCGGTAACCGATGATATGGCGCTTTGCCATCCGAGTTTCAGAAAAGATAACGGTAAACTGTGTGTTGTCGATGCAGAGCGTTCATGGTTTGTCAGAATTGACCATATCAAAGGCTACGGTACAGACCCCAACCTTGAATTCGTTACAACAAATCCTAAAGAGCCGTTAATATTCTTTAACCTTGAGGCTCATCCTAATGCAACATGCCTGATTTGGGAACACGAAGAAGATTCTCCTGGCAAAAAATGTCCAAACCCCAGAATCATTATTCCGCGCGAACAAATCAAAAATATACAAGACGGTCCTATCGAAATTGATTACAGAAGTTTTGGTTTGAGAACCCCGCCTTGTACAAAAGAAAAACCGTCATACGGAATATTTGGCATGCTGCATATATTACCACCCGCGCTGGCATGGTTGTGGAGGCTTGTTGCACCCAGAGGTTACGGCAACCCGAGTATTACAAGCACCGGAAAGGATTTGTTCAAACTTCAAAGTGAAGGCGTAGGTTCGTTCTGGCCCTTTGCTACAGGTAAAAGAGTAGACTTTGCCAATATATTGCTTGAACAATTTATGAATACGACAAGGACAAGAAATATTCTTATTCCTAACCAGCACATAGGCGCTTGGGAAGTCGGATTTATGGCGGAATGGGTAATCAGAGAATACCTCGCAAGACGCGGTCAGGCATCTTTCAAAAAGTTAAACCTTAAACCCGCACGCCATCCTTTAGGAGGCTATATACCGGAAAATATCCATATAGAAGGTACTCCTATATCTAAAAAATTCTTCGATGTAACAAAGCAGCCGCAAATTGAAGAAGAAGGATATGATAAAGGGGCAAAAATGCTTGAGGACTTCTTTAAAGAAGAGTTAAAACTATATCTGAAATCAGACCTTCATCCGCTGGGTAAAGCCATAATTCTTTGCTGTATGGATAACGGAACAGTAGATGATTATGAAAAACTGATTCCCGGAGCTTACTAAATAAAAAGACCTCTAAATATTTAGAGGTCTTTTTATATTCATGTTTAAAAATTAAACAGACACTGTCTTTTCTTTGATTTCGTCAAGATATTTTGTTGCAAAACAGCCGGCTATTGCTCCATCTGCTGCAGCTGTTATTACCTGTCTTAAAGGGGTGTTTCTCACATCTCCTATTGCATAAACGCCTTTAACAGATGTCTGCATATATTCATCTGTTATTATAAAACCTGCTTCATCCTGTTTTAGCTGTGCATTGATATATTCAACATTCGGAGCAAAACCGATGTATGGAAAAACTCCGTCAACTTTTAGTTCTGTTTCTTCATTTGTTTTTACGTTTTTAACAACAAATGCTTCTACGCAGTCATTACCTCTTATCTCTACAGGTATTGTGTCATAGATAAATTCAACTTTGTCGTTGTTAAAAGCACGCTGTTGAACAATTTTGTCTGCTCTTAACGTATCTCTTCTGTGGATAATATAGACCTTTTTCGCAAATTTTGTTAAATAGCAGCCCTCTTCAACAGCCGCATTGCCTCCGCCTACAACGGCAACAACTTTATCTTTATAAAATGCCCCGTCGCAAACCGCACAATAACTTACACCGCGACCTGCAAACTCTTTTTCACCTTTGATACCGAGCTTTTTAGCCTGAGCGCCTGTAGCAATAATAACTGTTTTAGTTTCAAAAACAGATTCTTTTGTTTCAATAATTTTTGTATCAGGTAAGAGGTCTATTTTTTCAATCTCCTGCATGGGATATTTGTCGATATTAAACATATCGGCATGCTCTTCGAACTTTTCCATCATGTCATATCCGCCGATTTTGCCTAAAGCCGGATAGTTTTCCAGTTCAAGATAATTTGACGGCTGCCCGCCAAACATTGATATATCAATAACAGCTGTTTTAGCTTCTCCGCGTGCGGCATAAATCGCAGCAGATAAGCCTGCCGGTCCTCCGCCTAATATAACTACATCATATTGTAAAATTTTTTTCTCACTCATTTGTTTATACTCTCTCTCAATTAAATCAGTAACTGTTTGCTTTTGAATACAACAGGTCTAATATGTCCATGCCGCTTAATTTTTCGGCGCTGATATTGTAAATAACAATATCTGTACTGACTTTATCCCCATTTTTATATTTTTCTATAACTATTTTATCAGTTCCATGAAAATTTTCACCATTCAATGTTAAAGTAGGTGTTTCAATCATCTTGGCATTTTTATTTTCTGTAACATGTGTAAAAGTTATCTGATTTCCTTTTACATCCTCAACGGTTACGGAAGCTTCCGCTCCCGATACAGGGTTTGACAATGTAATGACGTCGCCTTCCTTCGATAAGTTCCAAAAATCCGTGGTAACTTCATTAAATATTTTTTTGTTGTTACTGTATGTCATTGTGGATTTTATCTTCCAAGTTCCGAAAAATCCTTTAGGGACTTGATTGGATAAAGACACTCCAGCTTTTAAAAGCATGCTCTCAGCCATTGCAGGTGCGTATGGTGTAATGAGTATAAATATTAAAAATATAAACACTAAATTTTTCATAATTTATATATAAGAACTATTAAGAATATTTCAATATTTTTATGTTATTCTTTGTTTATGGACAAGATTTTTTCATTCACCGTAAATAACTTGGAAGAAACAGATATTCTCGCAATGAAATTTTCAAATGCGATTAGAAAACACGGAGCATTTGTCTGTCTTTACGGGGATATAGGCGCAGGTAAAACTGCATTTACAAAACTTGTAGCAAAACATCTTAACGTCAAAGAAAAAGTCACCAGCCCCAGTTTTGTAATCATTAACGAATATCTGTCAGGAGATTTGCCTGTTTATCATTTTGATTTGTACAGATTGGAAAAAGAAGGCGTTAAAACAATCATTGATGAGCTAACCGAATACACAAAACCCGATGTTTTAACAATGGTTGAATGGGCAGAGTTTTCGGATTGCGAGCTGCCTTTTGACAGAATAGAAATTAAAATTGAATATATAGACGAAAATAAAAGAAAATTTGATTTCTACGCACTGGGGGATGAATATATAACAGCTCTGGAAGGACTTAAATAGTGAAAATTCTTACTTTTGACACAAGTCTTGATAAAACATATGTAACGTTATCCGATAACGGAATGTTTCTTGCTGATGAAATAATCGAAAATCACAATGAAAAATATCACTCTGCTTTTTTAATACCGACAATTGTTGCAATACTTAAAGCTAATAAGCTGACAATGCAAGACATTGATGTGATAGGGACTAATGTAGGTCCGGGAAGTTTTACAGGAATAAGAGCCTGCGTAACTGTTGCAAGAGTTATGGCGCAGCAGCTTGATATACCGCTTGTCGGGGTAAGTTCACTCGAAATTTTATCTAAAATAAATAGTTCGCAAAGTAAAACCTTGGTTGTTCTTGATGCAAGAAAACAGCAGTTCTATACGGCAATATATGATAACGGTGAACAAATTCAAGCACCTAAATTAACTTCAAAGGAAGAACTTTTAAATAAAGATTATACAAATACATGCGTTATATCAGATATTGTTTCTCATGATGTTTTAAATGAAGCTTCTGTTAATACTACAGTTTATACAGAAGTTAATGCTGATTTAGGTAAATATTTAAATACTATTGTACAGAATAAAATATCAAAAGCCCAAAACGATGAATATATCTGGGCTAAACTAAAACCGCTTTATCTGCAAGCACCGCCTGTAACAATTTCAGCAAAAAATAAACAATAATACGACTAGTATAAATATATGATTACAAACTTCGCTTATTATTATTTAATAATAAATAATAATGTTAGATTCGGAGATTAGATTAGTATGGATTTTACATCGCTGATAGGCGTATTTTTCGGGATAGTATGTATCTTAATCGGGCAGGCTTTAGAGGGCGGTAATATAGGACAGTTGCTTCAAATTACCGCGGCATTTATTGTGTTTGGAGGTACTGCCGGTGCTGTCATTTTAAGTTTTTCCGTTGAAGATTTAAAAACAGCTTTTATTCTGTTAAAAGATGTTTTCTTTGGTGAAAAAATTGATTTTGATGAATTAATAGCCGAAATTATAAAATTTGCAACAAAAGCAAGAAGAGAAGGGGCTATATCTCTGGAAAAAGAAGCAAGAAACGCCTCTGACAGCCTTATGGTTCTCGGACTTGAGGCTGTTGCCGACGGAACAGATCCGGCACTAGTAAGACAGATGATGGAAACACAGGTATCACTTCTTGAGGACAAAGTTGCAAGCGGGGCTAAAGTGTGGGAGTCAGCCGGAGGCTTTTCTCCTACAATCGGTATCATCGGTGCTGTATTAGGTTTGATTCAGGTAATGCAGAACCTGTCAGACCCGTCAAAACTCGGTGCTGGTATTGCTGTTGCTTTCGTAGCTACAGTGTACGGTGTTGGCGGTGCTAACCTGATACTCATCCCATTTTCCACAAAATTAAAAACAAAATTTAAAAAAGTCTTTTTGAAAAAGGAAATGATTATAGAAGGCATACTTTCAATTCAAGCCGGAGAGTCTCCTGCTTTGATTGAAAGAAAATTGCAGGCATACATACTTGACAGCCATATGAAAGAAGAAGAATAATGGCAAGAAAAAAGAAACCGGAAGAACACGAAAATTTAGAGCGCTGGCTTGTTTCTTATGCGGATTTTATGACGCTTCTTTTTGCTACGTTTGTTGTTTTGTATGCATTATCACAAATTAATGTTAATGAGTTTAAAAAAATAGAAGAATCAATAAGAAAAGCTTTTTCCGTACAATCAATACTCGACGGCGGTAGCGGTGTAATGTCGCATGGAGAATCTATTGTAGAAGCTAATGCAGCGGATTCCGTTATTGATTCCTTGATGATGGAGTACATTAGCCAAAAATATGAGCAGGAATCTTACGAACAAATAAAAAAAGAAGTTGATAACTTAAATAAATCCGGTGAACTCAGCGGCGTTACCGCTAAAATTGATGAAAGAGGACTCGTAATAGTAGTTTCCGATAAAGATTTATTGTTCAAATCAGGTTCGGCGGAACTTACGCCTGCTGCTAAACAAATACTTGAAAAAGTAGGAAAACTTATTGTTGAAAAATTTGCAATGCACATAATAAAAGTAGAAGGTCATACGGATAACATGCCTATTTCCGGTGTTAGATATCCTTCTAACTGGGAATTATCTTCCGCAAGGGCATCTGCTATTGTAAGATTTTTAATTGATCGTTTTAAAATTATGCCCAATCTTATGTCTGCTGTCGGGTATGCTGATACAAGACCTGCTGAAAAAGGAACTGATGCTTCAGTTCTTGCTAAAAACAGAAGGGTTGAGATCGTTGTGCAAAGAAATCAGTTTAAAAATCTCGACCATTTCCAAAATCTATACCTAAAAATGGATAAAATGGAACAACAAAGAAGACGTAACGAACAAATAAGAATTATAAAAGAAATTGATAACAGAGAATTTGAGTCACTCGGAGAAGATGTAAGAAACAATAATCTGCTTGAAACTACAGGTACATCTTTTCTTGAAGAATCAAAAAGATTGCAAGAGCTGTCCACTCCGGATTAATTTTTGAAATTTTATGTTTGTCATATAATAAATATAGAGTCTGGTTATATTAATGGCAGAAAAGGGATAACTTATTGCAAAATATAAAACTTACTAGATATATAATAATATCTCTGATTCTTGGTATAATCGTCGGAATATTATTTCCTGCATTTGCTGTAAAATTATCACCGCTTGCGATGATGTTTTTAAACATGGTAAAGATGATTATAGCCCCTTTGCTGTTTGCAACACTAGTTATCGGTATTGCTGGTCATGGTGATATTAAAAGTCTCGGCAAAATAGGTATCAAAACCATTGTTTACTTTGAAGTAGTTACGATAGCCGCACTGATAATCGGTCTTGGTGTAGGTCATTTTACACAGCCCGGTGCAGGATTGGAAAACGTAACCACCAACGTATCTTCGACATATATGGATGCTGTAACGGCGATGGGACATACCACCCATTCGTCTTTAAGGGATCTTGTTGTTAACATATTTCCTTCGAGTGTTGTTAAATCTATGGCAGAAGGCAATCTTTTGCAAATAGTTGTATTCAGCTTATTTTTTGCATTGGCAATATGTGCAGTGGGTCAGAAAGCAAAACCCATGATGGATTTACTGAATTCGCTGTCTGAAATTATGTTTAAATTTACGGAATATGTTATGTGGTTTGCGCCTGTAGGTGTTTTTGCAGCAATAGCAAGTACAATCGGCAGCAGCGGAATAGGTATTCTTAAAAATTATGTAAAAATAGTATTCTCACTTTATTTTGCACTTATTTTATTTTTAATATTTATAATCATTTTAGTTTGCAAAATAGTAAAAATCCCAATATCTGGACTTATAAGAGTATTGAAAGACCCTGCTTTACTTGCTTTTTCAACAGCAAGCTCCGAAGCTGCCCTTCCTAAGGCAATGGAGCAGATGGAAAGATTCGGTGTTCCAAAAAATATTGTAGGTTTTGTTATGCCGACAGGTTATACATTTAATCTGGACGGCAGTACTCTCTACCTATCTATGGCTGTTTTGTTTGCTACCCAGCTTGTGGGGATTGACCTGTCCTTGCAGCATCAGTTGATAATAATGTTTGCCCTGATGTTCACCAGCAAAGGTGTTGCAGGTGTGCCGAGAGCCGCTCTTGTAGTTCTTGCAGGTACGTTGTCGAGTTTAAATTATCCGCTTATTGGCGTTGCGATATTGCTTGGTATAGACCAGATTCTTGATATGGGAAGAACAACGGTCAACCTTGTCGGTAACTGCATTGCAACAATATTCATTGCTAGATGGGAAAATGAATTTGATTACGACAAGATGAACGAATATCTTAAATCAAAAGATATATAAGATATTGCATAGAAAATTGAAGGCTTGAGTCTTAGGGAGTCCGGCAGTTATTTTTCAGGTTTGCCTTCCGGCAAAAGTCTGTAGCCACCACCGTAAATAGTTTCAATATATTCTTTTCCGTCAGATATTTTTTTGATTTTTGTTCTCAAATGTCTTATATGTACACGTATTGTTTCAACATCATCCTCCGGCGCATAGCCCCAGATGTCTTGCAAAAGCTTGCCGGAAGAAACCATACAATCATGATTTTGCACCAGAAGATTGAGTATATCATATTCTATCGGTGTTAGTTTTGCTGTTTTTTCTTTAATTTTTACACTGTAAGTTTCCGGCAGAAGGGTTATATCACCTATTGTTAAAATTTCTTTTGTTGCAAGAGATTCAGGAATTGCCTTTACCCTTTTTAAAAGGGCACGAACACGGACTTTTAGCTCTTCCATTTCAAAAGGCTTTACAAGGTAATCATCCACGCCGATATCAAAACCTTTGACTTTATCCTCAAGCATATTGAGTGCGGTCAGCATGAGAATGGGAATATCCTTGGTGGAAGGGTTTTCTCTAACTCTTTTTGCCACAGTGTAACCGTCCACATCAGGCATCATCACGTCCAGAATAATTAAATCAGGAAGCTCCTGTTTTGCAAGAGTAAATCCTTGAATACCGTCAAAAGCAGTAATGACCTCATAGCCAAAAATCTCTAAATTGACTTTTATAAGCTCATTTATTGCTTCATCATCATCAACAACTAAAATCTTGCTCATAAATACTTCACCTGATTTCTGTATTTGTCTTAAAAGCGCATTTGCTCTAAGTTTCATCTATTTGTATAATAACAAAAATAGAAATATATTCTATTATGTTTAGAAAGATTAAGAATTTTTACTAAAATTGGCAAAAATAAAAATTTTAGTATTTTTGTAGTATTATGATATTTATTGTAAAAAGTACACTGTAAGTGTTAGAAAAGGAGATAAATGAATTGACTAA
>CASFCQ010000043.1 GCA_949293185.1 uncultured bacterium | reverse complement strand
CGTTAATACATTTGATTACACAAACGGAGCAGGTGTAAGAATAGAATCTGACCCTATGCACGCAATACAGTTAGCTCCGGGAATAAAACTCATAGGAAACACCAAAAACGGCTGGCAGCCATATATAGGTGTAAGCATGATATGGAATCTGCTTGATGAATCAAAAGTAACAGCAGACAGTGTAAGATTACCCGAAATGAGCATAAAACCGTATGTACAATATGGAGTAGGATTACAAAAACGAGTGAATAACAAATTCCTTGCCTTCTGTCAGGCGATGATACACAACGGAGGACGTAACGGTGTGTCACTCTCCGCAGGATTAAGATGGAAAGTGGGAAGAGAATAAAGAATTTGTAGTGTTGGGCTGAAAGCCCAACCTACTGGACTCAGTTTAATGATTTGAGTTAAGGTTGGTACAGATGCTGCGGAAAACCGGACATTTTCTACGGCTCGTCTTCGCCTCGCCTCGAAAAGTAGTCAACCAAGTTCAGCATGACGTATTATTTTAATTGTCAGTCGGCGGATTAGTAAATCCGCCCTACGATGGCGGGCACGCCTTAGTGCTTTAAACTGAACACGCCCTATGTTTCAAATTGTTATAATCATAGATTTTTGTCGTCAGCTGTAGAAAATCTCTGGCTTATGAGGTAACCGGCATGGGTGTGGCTGCATTTTGACAAAATATTACAAAATGTAAAAAGTATTTTCTTCTGAAAATACCGTGGTAGACTAGATTATTAGATTATAGGAATTGGGGAAAAAATCCTTCAAAATGACTAGCAAAAAATATTTTTAGAAGTCTTGTATAAATAGGACTTACATGCGATTCAAGGGAAATTATGGTTACTGTGTCAACTATTCAAAACAATCAGGCTAACTACGCTGTGTCTTCGGGCTCTCTTTCTGCCCTGACAAATTCTTCTTTGGAGCAAAGTTTTAAAGCCCAAAATAACAAACAGCAACGCAATGCGGAAAATCACAGTTTAAGTTATTACAAAAATGATATACATAAGGATGAATTAGTCAAAAAAAATACACTGGCTAAGCGTATAGGAATTAATATAGAAAAAACGCTTGATATTCCTTTGATTCATTTCCCCAGAGGTCTTGGCGGAGCACCGGATTACACATTTTTTGAATTCTTACAAACGGCAAAATTCCCTTACTATATTGGCGGTCCTATACTTGCTGCATTATTTTATGCCGGTGTAAAAAAAGACAATTTCCGCTCGGCTGGAGCTGCGCAAAAAGTAGCAAAACACATGGCACTCGGGGTCGGCTTGTATTATGTTGGTGCTGCACTTGCAAAATCAATTATTAATAATACCGTAAAAGCAAGCAGAGGCGTGGATCTTAAACAGCCTTATGCAAAATATATTTCAAAATCTTCCAAAAAATCAGGAGCTTTCCAAAAAGACGTAGAATTCCATACAGCTTTTGAAAGTGCAGATTTTACAAGAACAGACCTTTTGTATAACGAAAAAGGCAGAACTCCGGAAGAAATTAATGAAAACTACATAGAATACGGTAAAAAATATGGAATAAAAGGCGATGCCAATAACATTGATTCAACAATAAAACCGCTGATTAAAAAGACCATTGTTATGGCAAGAGCATGGCAATATGCTTTGACAGCCTTTTTTGTAACCCTTGGGGTCGGTATGGCAAATCAGCCGGCGTGGGACAAATCTTCTGCAGAAGGTTTTAAAAAGACAGTAACGGAAGGGATTTTTGGCAAAGGTGTTGCACCTAAAGACAGACTGCACAACGCTAAAGTTGTTGTATATGATTATATGCTTAAACCTTTCGCTAAAAGCTTTACGGAATTTTGGAAAGGACACAGCAAGGGCTCTTCTATTGCAGGCAAGTCCGTAATCCTTGCTACAGCAGCAGCTACCTTAACAGCAATTACTTTGCTGCTTACCAAAACATCAGCCAAAGGACATAAGCTGGAAACAACCGGAAATAATAACATTAAAGAGGGGCAAAAATAGATGGGCAATTTAATACAATCGATACCTGTTTATAGACCACAAACTCAACAAACACCTGCTGCAGGTGTAAATGTGTCTGCACAAACTGCACCTCAGGCTACTCTTAATACTAATAATGCTTATAAAGGACCGTTCCAGAATATAGAAAACCAATTTCCTCAAACACAAACATATTCTTATATTCCGGCAAAGCCTTTGAGTGACGCTCACAATACCCCTAAAGGTGTAAGACCTGCACCTTCTAAAGCACATTTGGTTCACGAAAATTTCTTTCAATCCATAGGCAGCACAATAAAGTCTTACGGAGATTATGCAAAATATTTTTATAACGCCGCATTTAAAGGTGAAGGCAAAGATTATAATGTCGGGAAAATTAATGACCTCTCAATAAGAGCAGGTTCTTTGGGGATTGCTGCAGTCCTGGCTACATCTAAAATGTTCCCGTTCGCAAAAGGCATGGAGTTTGTAGGGCTGGGTACATGGTTTGCCTCTATGGCGATTTGGCCGCATATTCTGGGTGCGCCCATTAAAGCTTTATACGGAGTAAATATAAATAAGGAATATATTGATTCAGAAGGCAGGAGAAAATTTGTCTACGAAGACAATCAATACCGCCCTATGGATATATACAGATATGCCGATTTAAACGGAAAACCTTTAAGTCCTGAAGAATACTATAAAAAATACGATAAAGAATATGTTTATCTCGATAAAATGGGTGATAAACTGGGTGTTCCGCGCAATATTAAAAACAGAAATGAAGCCACAATGAACAGAGCCGCACAGGTAGCTGTTCAGGGCAAAACCTTGTGTATGATGACAGCAGGTATTATGACTCCTGTTGTATCATCAATTGCTGCAGATGCGCTGCAAACACCTTTGAAAAACTATCTTGAAAAAACACGCTACAACAAAGCCGCAAATAAATTAAAAGCTCTGGAAACACAAATTGATGCGTTGCGTAATTCTAATAACACGGATGTCGACGCTATCATGTCTGCATTAAAAATTAAAGTGACTCCGAAAGATCAGGCGGCATTTGATTCTTTATTAACTGAAAGCGGTGTTTTGTCTCCGGAACAGTTCCAAAAATTACAGGATTTTATTGATACAAAATTCTTTGGTTCGGGATATAAAAACTCACTCAGCGCTGCTATGAAAAGAGGCGCAGACATGACAGAGCCAAAGGTATTTGTTAATAATGAATTAAAAGAAACCATAAAAAATATTACATCAGAGTCAGTAAAAGAACTTCTTGACAAATTATCTGCAGAAGCCAAAGCTAAACTGCCTGAAAATTTATTGAATTACAAAGGTCTTTCAGAAACACAGATAAATGAAATTCTTGCAGGTGTTCTTCAAACAGAAGGTATGTCTGTTGACCAAAGCCGCAAAATTGCTTTTGAAAATATCACAAAACCTTTAGGTTTTAATTCCCGTAACGGTTTAATGCAGGCGATTACCCAAAAAACACTTGAGCCGTTTGCTTTCAGCAACTTGAAGGATAAGGACAAAAAGACTCCGCAACGTGCTCCGCTGCATAACTTTAACAGAGCATTAAAAGATACAATCAATGCAAAATTAAAAGCATATTTTGATACAAAGAGAAGTTTTGTTGTTGACAAAGCTGAAATGCAAAAGATATTTAACTTTGCATTTACTAATAATGAATTGCAAAATAAATTGAAAGAGTTTGAAAAAACTTCTATTCAAAATATTTCGGAATCAATGACTGCTGTTAACTGGGAAAGAGTTCCTAAAAAATATCTTAAAACAATAGGTTTCAGCGAAGGTGAAATGGCTCTGCTTGCTACACAGGATGCAACTTCTGCAAGTAAGGTATTGAGCAAGAAATTTAGCGAAATTGTTCAGGATTCTGAAAAATATCAAAAAGTTATTAAAGAAATGGCAGAATATGCCAAAACAGCTATATCAAAAGAAGAAAAGGCAGTTATTCAACTGATAGGCACACCTGATACCAAAGGTATTCTTATAAAAATTAAAGAATTAATGGAATCAGTTGCCGACAGAAATTTTGGCTACGAAACCAAAAACGAGCTTGCATCTCATTACAGATTGAGAATAAACGAAATCCAGAGAAAACTTAAAAATACCATAGATTCTTATGTAAGACCTATAAAAGCTCTTGATTTGTTCAAAGAAATCAAAAATGATGTAAAACATATTTTGGATTATAATTCTCTTGGTGCTGTACGAAAAAATGCGGATTCCGATTTGTATCCGTTAGTTAAAATGAATCGTGAACAGAAGCTTGAGTCATTGGAAGCATATATCAAGGATATTATTCTCCAAAAGAATGATATTAACAGCTGGACAACTAAAATGGAAACAGAACTGCCTGGAGCAAGACAGGGCATGAAACATTCTCTGGAATTTGTCCGCAGTATTGCTAATAAAGTGTTTGGTCCATTGTCAGGCGACACTGCTGCTGCAATTAATGATGCCGAGTTTGTTAAAAAATGCAATGTTAATAATCAGATTATGCGTGCAACATACCTGAGAATTGAAAACAAATTGTTATCAAGATACACAACCGAAAAGAATGGTTTTTACCATATGATAAGGGAGCTTATAACTTCTGACAATAACAGAGAGTTTAAGTATGATATGATAAGAGGCGCTATTGAAGAAAAAAGATTGGATTTCGGTGAAAGTTATTATAACAGAGCAAAAGACTTACTAAACAGAATATTCTACGACTATCAAGGCAAGAATATCGATAAATCAGAAATTATAAAAAATGAATTAAATGAGTTGGCAGGTGCGCTTGATTTCCATTACTCAAACAGAAATATTGCCCAAATATCAGGAAAGAATGTTACGGATTTCTTTATTAGTGCAGCTCAGGAAACACGTGCAAGAAACAAATGGATGAGGCTGGTATACGGATTATTGGGCGGTACTCTTGCAGTAAGTGCATTGACAATAGCCTTAATGGGTAAAGAAAACCACTTTAATAAATATAATTATGAGTATATTAATACCCCCGAAGGAGCAGGTAAATAATGATAAACATTAGTTTAAACAGTCCAAACACTCATAGATTAAATTTTAAAGCATCATTACTTTCTCATATGATGCAGCAAACTTCTGCACCGATTCCGGCGGTTAATGTTTCACAAAATCCATCTGTTTCCGCACCGGCATACAAACCTGTATCCACGCCTATTGCAGATAAATATAATACTGCTCATGGCAGTTTATTAACGGCTATGCTTAATGCAACCGGTAAAACTGCGGCAGCTGCATCAATTACACCTGCAAAACAGGCTGAAGCTCCTTTGAATTATAAAAACAATTTGCGCTCTATGTTCCAGAACAATCAGGCTGTTATTTTTGCACTCGTACCAAGAACATTTACTGCAAAAGATACAGATAAAAACGGTCTTATTCAGGGTAATGAAAGACCCGGTTATTTTTCAACAATGGTTGAGCGCCTTGATGAATTAAAGAGCTACGGAATCAATACTTTACACCTGTTGCCTATTAATCCCCCCGGAAAGATTGCCGCAAAAGGTAATGCCGGTTCTGTTTACGCTCCTTTAGATTATCTTACTATTGACCCGAAACTTGACGACCCGACAAATCCAAAAAATGTTTATGAAGAAGCAAAAGATGCCATAAAAGAATGCCATAAACGTAATATAAAAGTAATGGTTGACCTGCCGAGCTGTATGTCTGTAGATCTTTATGAAGCAAGACCTGATTTAAGAGCTACGGATGCGGAAGGAAACCCAAAAACTCCGGAAGGCTGGGAAGATATCAGGATGTTTAACCCCTGGCAGGATGAAGACAGAAGAATTTTAAACCCTGCATTGCTGGATTATCACAAAAAATTTATTGATATGTGTATAAATCTCGGTATTGACGGTATCAGAGCCGATGTAGGCAGAGCTAAACCGCCGGAATTCTGGGATCAGCTGACATCTTATGCAAGAAGCAAAGACCCTGAATTTGCATTCCTTGCTGAATGTTATACAAACGAAGATGCATCTCCTATGAAAAACATGCCGGCTGACAGACCGTTTGAAGCATTAAAAGCAGGTTTTGATTCTTATTACGGTCAATATCACATATTCCATATGTGGAAGGCAAAAGATTTTCATGATTTTATAAGAGAAAGTTTGAATATCTCTAAAGACGCGCAAACCGGTGAATATATTTTGCCTAAAGGCAAATCTTTGATAGGTTCTTTTGCTACTCACGATGATGACAGTCCGATGTCACACGGAGGACCGGATTATTGCATGATGACGAACGTTATCCAAACCACATTACCAATGACAAACCCTTATATTCTTTCCGGTTTTGAAAGCGGCGACAGATATTTGTACAGCTATGGCGGGGAATTTGTAGACCAAACATTTGCAAATATGATTAAAAATCCTGTTTACGATGTGGCTATTCAATATATGCTGCAATCTATTGACAGTGCACCTGTTATTTCCAAATTAGTTAAATCTCCCGATAAAAACAGAACACTTGCGGATTTGGAAAATGACCCGCAGTACTCACAGGCAATAAAATTCCTGCTTGCAAAAAGTGAAAATAATAAAATCTTGACTGATAAAAATATTACTTATGCAGCAGCTTTAAAAAATGATGACTTTAGCTCTCTTGTTACAGATGTACTTTATACAGCTAAAGAATATAAAAACTTAAAAGAATTGCTGGCTACAGATAATAAAAATAAAAAAGTAGCGGAACTTGCCGGCGATAAATCAAAATTTAAAAATATAATTCAATATTTTGAATATTCTTTCCCGACAAAAGACAATATTAAATATTATGTACATAAGCAGCGTTTGGATATCTTTAATGAATCAAGACAACCGGGCGGTAATCATCCTGAAATCGGTCAGCATTTTGGCTATTTAATGAACTGTGTAAGACCAAAATACGGTGAACTGATTACAAAAGGCTCATATATACCGTTAAAAGTTGATAACAATAAAATTGATGAAGTTATTGCTTATGCAAGATGCAAAGACGGAAAGACACTTATAACCATTGCAAACCACGATGTAAATTCAAGACAACATGTAAAAGTGGAAGTTCCAGGATTAAGTGCATCTCAACAGTTAAATGATATAGCTCCTAAATATGGTACAGGCAGCACCTGGAAAGCAGAAAATGATGCAATAGATATTGATCTCGGACCTGCTCAGGCTCATATCTTTGAAGTGGAAACACCTATGCTTCCGGAAGCTGAAACAGCTGCCGGCGGTGAAGTATTGCAGCAATATATTTAATTTCATTATCGTACGTGACAGGACTGATATATTACTGATTATTTCTTATCTTTCAAAAATTTTTGCATTTCCAAAAGAGCTGTATATGTAGGCATAATCAAAAGCTGTTCACCCTCTTTTATACTGTCAATTGAAGAGAAAACAGCTGTTTTGATATCTTCGATAACTTCAATATTTTCAGAGGCAAAGCCTGCATATTTCATTCTTACAGCCATATCATATGCTCTGATGCCGCTTATTGTTATTGTATTGGGATAATCTTTTAAAAGCTCAAAGTCGGCATCCCAAAGCCATGAAACGTCACGTCCGTCAGCATAATTGTCATTAATAATGATTAAAAGCTTTGCGCAGGTATTTTTATTAATAGTTCTTAAAACCTCAGAAGCGCCTGTAGGGTTTTTTATTAACTGCACAAGAACATTTCTTCCGTTGTATTCAAATTTTTCAGCTCTGCCGAAAACCGATTTATACGAATGTAAGCCCTGCTGAATTATGTATGGAGAAATACCGAGCTCCAGAGCCGAGCTGATTGCGGCGAGGGCATTGTAGGCATTATACAGCCCGACAAGCGGTACTCTGAAATATAAATCTTTAGTTAATTCATTGGCGGTATTTTTGTTTTTGCGTTGTATATAAATTTCCGAAAAATCATCATATATAATTACAGAACCTTTATAGTCAGGTTCAATTCTTGTTCTGCCGCAATTTTCGCATTTATATTTACCGATATGTGCGTAGTATCTATGTTCATAGGTTAAGCTGCTTCCGCAAGAACAGTTGACAGCCTCTGCCGGAGCTTGAGAATCAACAACAGCGGACTTATATGTTATTTTTTCAAATCCGTAAAAAATTCTTTTATTGCTGCTTCCCAACTCATATAACATCGGGTCATCAGTGTTAATAAAAATTTTCAGTTCGGGGTTTTTGTCTATAGCATTCTGTATTTTTTTTGCTGTAGTATCGAGTTCTCCGTATCTGTCTAACTGGTCACGGAAAAGATTAGTCACGAGAAGATAGTCTGCGTTTATGTAATCATACAATTTTGTTAAATATGCTTCATCCGACTCTAAAACAGCATAATCGAATCTTGAAAAAGGTTTGTAATTGACAGCAAGAGAACTTGCAATGCCGGAGAGCATATTAGCTCCTTTTTCATTGTGCAATACAGTATTCTTCGCGGTTTTTAAAATATGTGCTAATAATCCCGCTGTTGTTGTTTTTCCGTTAGTTCCGGTGACTGTTATTATATTTTTTTCACAGTATTTTGATAAAAAAGATAAAAAGTTTTTGGACAGTTTTAAAGCAACCCCTCCGGGCAGCGATGTGCCGGAGCTTTGCATTAAATGAAGCCCGAAATTAACAAATTTTGCCGTAAACAGCGCACTGTAAAAACTTAACTTTTCCAACGTTTCCATATTGTCGATTATATCGTAAAATGTGAAGTATGGAAAATGAAAACTACGAAAAAGCAATAAATCTAATTACATCACAGGAAAAATTCCACATCTGTCTTGGACTTGAGCGGATATTAAAGGTGCTGGAACTTTTAGGCAACCCGCAGGAAAAACTTAACATTATTCATGTAGCCGGCACAAACGGGAAAGGTTCTACCTGCGCAATACTATCTAAAATATTAACCTGTGCTGGATATAAAACCGGTCTTTACACAAGCCCTCATATACTTGAATACACTGAGAGAATAAAAATAAATCAAAAAAATATTTCAAAAAATGATTTTGCAGATTTGATTACAGAAATTGCAATACTTGCAAAAATAAACGGAATTTATCTCACGGAATTTGAACTTTTAACAGCTGCAGCGTACAAGTACTTTGCCGATAAAGAAACAGATATCTGTGTAATAGAAACAGGTCTTGGCGGAAGATTGGACGCAACCTCCGCCATAAGCAAAAACATTTTATCAATAATTACTTCAATCAGTCTTGACCACGTTGACAGGCTGGGAGATACAATCGAAAAAATTGCTTATGAAAAAGCGGGCATAATAAAAAATAATTATCCTGTACTAATCAGCAGCAGTAATCAAGGCTTTGAAACAGTAAAAAACATTGCACAGCAAAAAAACAGCAAGGTTTTGACTCCGACAAAAAGTGTTGAACTTTCTTTTGAAAATCAAAAAAATTATGCCCTGTACAACAATACAAAATACGAATTTAATTTGCTTGGATTGTGGCAAAAAGAAAATCTGGAGCTTGTTTTTGAAGTCGTAAATTATTTAAATCAAACCGGATATGAAATTTCACAAACTGCTATAAAAAAAGCACTTAAAGAAGTCAACTGGGTTTGCCGTATGCAATACATTCCCAAATTTAATCTGCTCATAGACGGAACTCACAATCCTGACGGTGCAAGAGTTTTAAGGCAGAGTCTTGACTATTATTTTCCTGACGCAAAAAGGGTCTGGATATACGGATCTTTAAAAACCAAAGATTACAAAAAAGTTATGTCCACTCTGTTCAGGCAGGAAGATGAGATTTATTTTTACAATTTTGAATATCCAAACAGTGTTCCTTTTAAAACACTGAAGGAACATATGCCGAAAGGGCTGCCGATAAATATGAGAGAGCTGGAATACCTCATAACCGAGAATAAAAAGTCATTGATTATAATTTCAGGTTCTTTTTATATGATTGGACAGATATTAAATTCAAGTAATATTTTCCAAAATATCGCCGAGTTGGTTAATATCTATTAAATTTTTAATCGTTAATAATGTCATGAGCTTAAATTTTATTACCCCTAAAAATTTAAATTGGACATTCAAGAAAGGAAAAGGTCTGACATGTTAACGACAACTTACGAACAAGACACCGGCTTAATTAATGTAGTTATTGTTGAGGATTACAAATTAACAAGAGTAGGACTGCGCTCAACTATTAATGAATTTGAAAATATTAAAGTGGTCGGAGAAGCAGAGGATGCCATTAAAGGGCTTGAAATTATCCAAAAACTAAAACCGCAAGTTGTTTTAATGGATTTAGGATTGCCTGAAATGAACGGTATTGAGGCTACACAAAAAGTAAAAGAACTTTCTCCCGATTCAAAAGTCATCATTCTGACATCCCATGACAGAGAAGAAGAAGTCCTTGCAGCACTGGGTTCAGGGGCGTCGGCTTATTGTCTGAAAGATATAGATCCCAAAACGCTTTCTTCTGTAATCAGAAATGTGGCAAAAGGTGCTTGCTGGCTTGATTCTGCAGTAGCTCAGGCAGCGCTGAATCTTTTCCCGAAACCTGAAAGCACTGTTTTGCAACATAGTTCCGATATATCGGACGCCAGAGCACAACTCACCGAAAGAGAATTTGAAGTATTAAGGCTTCTTGTTAAAGGTAAGAGCAACACAGAAATAGCAAAGGAATTGATTGTATCAGTTCATACGGCAAAAGCGCATGTGTGCAGTATTTTGCAAAAGCTTTGTGTGGATGACCGTGTTCAGGCTGCGGTTAAAGCAATTAAGGAAAATATTATATAATATTTTCCGTTTAGTGTTTAGTTTTTATTAGGAGTATTATTTTACACTGCCGGGATATAAAAAACCTGCATTTATAGCAGGTTTTTTATTTATCCTTTTTCACAATATTCAACGAGTTCATTTTGCCAGTCATCGACTTTTTCTATATAAAAATCAGCACCTTTTTTCAAACACATCTGTCTGTGTTCTTTTTTGGAAGAGGCTGTCATTACACCGATGATTGTCGAACTATCAGCCATTTTTGACAATTTTACAAGTTCATCCAGCAGCAAAAAACCTTCTCTGTCAGTAGGTATGAACAAATCCATAACCACCATTTTGTATTCTCTCTTCTTAAATTTGTTAATTGCATCATATATTTCTTTTGCAATTGCAACATCATAGCCGAGATTTCTGAACATTACCCCGAGTTGGTATGTTATTACACCTAGATCATCTACAATTAATACTGCTTTTTTATTTTCATCGTATTCATCATTTGTAAAATTACGAATAGCCGGCTGTTGTTTATTTGTTATTGTAGTTTTTTCTTCATTTTCTCCGGATTTAACATGTTCCATTTTTCGTTTGATATCGAGCAGTAAATCTTTTAATAAATCGAGATTAATATTTTTTTCTCCGGGCGGAATTTTTCCCACCAACCCGTATAAATCTTCCAAAAATTCCGTATCGACTTCTATTGTTCTTCTTTCTTCTGACATAGCTATTTCATTTCATATTACTAACAAACTATTAATATAATATGATTTTTTTAGAAAAATTGCCACCATTTTTTTTTGTTTTCTCTTTTTTTAAAGATGTTTAGAGCAGTTTTTATTATACCAATCATTTGTATATCAGATAAAAAAAAGTGTTTTTGCAGGTCATTAAAATATTTTATTGCATATTTTTCTGCAGCTTTAAAATTATTATCTTTCCGGTTCAAAAGATTTTCTCGCATTATAACTCCTTTATACTCTATAATATAAAGAAGCTGATTGAAAAACATTATCAAAAGGATTAATAATTAGTTTAGTTATTTGTGTTTATAGAATTATCCGCTTTTACCAGAGTAACTATATTATCAAAACAGTCTTCAAAAGCTTTGACTACAACCGGATCAAATTGAGTACCCGATGCTTCTTTAATTTTGCCTAATGCTTCTGTTAATTCAACCTTGTTTCTGTATATTCTGTTAGAAATAATACTGTCAAAAGCATCGGCTACTGCTATAATTCTTGAGCCAATAGGGATTTCTTCACCTCTGATACCGTAAGGATAACCTGTGCCGTCGTATTTTTCGTGGTGATATTTGATTATTTCTACGACATCTTTAAGCTGTTTTATATCCTCAAGAATTTTTACACTGTATGTTATATGTTTTTTAATTTCATCGTATTCTTCCTGAGAGAGGGCATCTATCTTGTACAAAATGTCATCAGAAACACCTATCATTCCAATATCATGCAGCATGCCCGCAAGTTCGATTTTGCCTACATCTATATTGTTTAATCCCAGTTGCTTGGCTATTTGAATGGAATAATATGTAATTCTTTTGCTTCTGCCGGAGGTATAAGAGTCTTTTGCATCCAGTGCTTCCATAATAGCTTTGATAGTGCCTGAAAATAACTCTTTTAAATCCTTAATCAGCTGGTCATTATCATATTTTAACTGATAATATTCTAAAGCCGCAGAAACAATCAGCTGTAATTCTTCAGGGTTATAGGGCTTTTTAATATAGCGGTATATTTTTGCATAGTTTATTGCATCAACAAGAATATTGGCGTCTGAATAAGCAGTCAGAAGTATTCTCATAACAGCAGGATGTTTAAGCTGTACTCTTTTTAAAAATTCAACCCCGTCCATCTCCGGCATTTTATGATCCGAAATAACAAGCTCGTATTCTTTTTCATCCAGCATTTCTAAAGCTTTTAGCGGAGATGTCGTTTTATCAAGATTATACGGACCTCTCAGCGTTCTGTACAGTAACGCAAGGTTATCTTCTTCATCATCCACGAGTAATATTCTGTATTTATCGTCTTTATCCATTTTCCATCTATCCGTTGTAAGTTATACTTTACTATGCACTGTGTTCCATTCTTAAAGGCAGGGTAATTGTGAATTTTGAGCCTTTTCCTTCTTCAGAAACAAGGTCAATGTTGCCTTTATGGTTTTTTATAACCTTATAACTGATTGCCATACCTAGTCCAGTTCCCTGACCGACTTCTTTTGTTGTAAAGAACGGGTCAAATACTTTTTTACGGGTGTTTTCATTCATACCGCAGCCGTTATCTTCGAATTCTATTATAGCATTTTTACCGTCAGATTTTAATCTTATCCATACATCGCCTTTTTCCTGAATAGCAAAAGCAGCATTGTCCAGTATATTCATAAATACCTGATTCAATTGACCGCCGTATGCTTCTACATGAGGCATATTCTCCTGATATTCTTTGTGTACGGTAATTTTATTTTTAAATTTGTTATGCAAAATATTCAAAGTAGTATCGATTTCCTTAGGCAAATCAACGTTATTGATAACAGCTTCTTCAAGACGGGAGAAATTCTTTAAGTCAAGAATAATGTTCTTTGTTCTTTCCGTACCCTCCTGACAGCTGCGGATAAGTTCGGGCAAATCTTCTTTTAAAAATTCCAGATCAATTTCTTCTTTGAGGTCTTTTATCTTTTGTTTGTGTTCTTCGCTCAAATCAGAATCAAATTCTGTGTATGTATCAATAACCGACATTAAATCAGCCGTGTAATTTTTAAGGTGAATAAGGTTTCCGTAAATAAAATTGACAGGGTTGTTAATTTCGTGTGTAATCCCTGCAACCAGCTCACCCAGGGATTTCATTTTTTCCGAATGAACCATCATGGCCTGTGTGCTTTTTAACTCTGAATAAGCGGCTTCCAACTCTTTGGTTCTGTCTTTTACCTGTTGTTCCAAAGATTGGTAGAGTTTTTCCAGAGATTCAGCCATTTCGTTATAAGAACGGATAAGACGGTTTATCTCGAGATAGTTTGTTTCTTCAATACGGTGAGAAAAGTTCCCTTTTGCGAAATCGCCCAAACTTTTTATAAGAATATTTATGGGTTTAATCAAAATACCGGCAATCAAATTGGAAAGGAAAAATCCTAAGAATATAAAAATAAATACCATTGCCAGCATGTTATCACGCAGCATATCCAGATAAATCTTTGTTATAGGCTCGTTGTAAAAACCGAGTTCAATGATTTTTCCGTCTTTTGCAATTGATTGTTTATATATTGTTTCTTCCGGTTGTTTTTCTTTTCTTTTTATGGATTTATCGGATATATTGTTTTCTTTAAAAAGTTCCTTGAGTTTTTCGCTGGGATGAGTTTCGAACAGCGTTTTTTGAGTTGCAGAATCTTTTACTACTACCATTGCAACAATATTACTGTTAACCATATCCTGGGCAGAAATTTTTAATCTTCTCAGATTGTCTCCTCTGTCCACTAAATCGCCCAGTGTTTGGAATAGAGTTATTGAAATAGAATCGTTTAAATCCTTTGACTGTGCAGTGATTTGAGTAGCAAGATTGTTAACCGTAGCGATTGAATACCAGGCGATACAAAATACTGTAATAGCTATAAGCATTGTGGTAAATGCCGCAAACTGGGTACTTAATTTTGTCCTGAATTTTTTCATTGAATTATTCATATCTAAACCTGTATTTTATTTTATATATTTTTTAAGTTTTTTGCCTCTTTTTGTAGAGTCGAGAATTTTACCTATATAATATCCCAGAACACCTGTTATTAAGGCGGCAGGAATTATTATTGATAAAGCATAAAAAAGAACATTTAAATTAATTTCTGCTGATCTTACAAATATAATAATCGCGCATAGAAACGTTGTTAGGCTTGCTAACATACCGCTGAATCTTTTTGCGTAATTTATACCTTTAAAAACCGTCATAAATTTATTTATTTGTACTTTCCATATTCTTTTTAAAACAGAACTGAACTATTGCAATTTTATCAATGTTTTTAAGAGCAATAAAACGTCCGGATACAATATTTTTTTGTTTTGTACCTTTTTGCGGCAATACTCTTATCGGCTTAAAATAGCAGCTGATAGGTATTGTTGACTCAAGAGTAAATTCTATTTTATAATCCTGAGCTGTATTCAAAGCTTCGCCTGTAACAAATTTCATCCCTCCTGCGCATATATCAATACATTGACAAACACATTCTTTGTCTCCGTTTGTGAGAGTAAATTCTTTATCAAAGTCTACCCTTGTGTATTCGCGGCGCTGCAAGAGTTCATATTTGTTTTTATCAAAATTTACTTTTAGAATGTTATTTTGAGTATCGATTTCAGAGACAACGGGTTTGAAATACAGCATACCGTCTTCAACGACGGCAAAGGATTCAATTAAATCGCCCTGTTTGTAATATGCAATATCTTTTTCAGATATACTGGCTTCTATGCTGTCTGATGTAATTTTTTGTATTTCAGCACTAAAAGCTCCTTCTATGTTTTCAGGAACAAAGTATATTTGATGGTGCTTTTTTAATAACTTTTTCATTACTTATCTATCCTTATTTGTTTTTTAAACCCGTGCCGGCGCAACTCTTATTACGCCTATTGATTTTGCCTTAACATTATTGCTTATTTCATTATACGACATAACGGCTATTTGTGGATATGTTCTTTCTATTAATCTTCTAAAAGGAAGTCTTATGGGAGAAGAACATAAAAGCACCGGCTGATTTCCTGAAGATGAAATTGCTCTTTCGAGTTCGGAGTTGAGATTGTCGAGCATTCTTCTTGTAAAATCAGGGTCAAGAGTCAGGCTTGTGCCGTCAGGTCCAACACCCTGAGCTATAGTATTTTCAACCTCAGGTGCAAGCGTTACGGCAAGCAGCTCTCCTGTGTCGGCAAGATTCTGTTTGCAAATACTTCTGGAAAGCGCCTGTCTGACCTGCTCTGTCAGATAATCAGCATTTTTGCTTACACGGGATTGTAAACTTAAAACTTCCAATATAGTTTTTAAATCTCTGACAGAAACCCGTTCTTTTAATAGATTTACAATTATCTGCTGCACCTCTGCAACCGACAAATCTTTCATTAAATCAGAAACATAGTCTTCGGAAACTTCTTTTTTCAGGTTGTCTATAAGCTGCTGTATATCCGCACGGGAAACTATCTCTGCAGCATTTTTCTTAATAACCTCGGTTAAGTGAGTCGAAATAACGGCTGATGGACTTACTACGGTGTAACCAGCATTTTCTGCAATTTCTTTATCTTTGGAATCAAGCCACAAAGCCGGCAGTCCGAAAGCCGGTTCGATTGCGCTGATGCCGTTTAGCCCTAAATCATTACCTGCACCGCCGGCGTTCATAGCCAGACTTCTGTCAGGGTAAACTTCACCTGATTCAATAGGCACACCTTTTAATTTTATCTGGTAATTATTGGGCGGCAGCTGCAAGTTATCCCTTACCCTGATTGAAGGCAAAACAATACCCAAATCAAGCGCAGTCTGGCGTCTTATCTGTGCAATGCGCTCAAGCAAATCTCCGCCCTGTTCAACATCAAGAAGCGGAACTAGCCTGTAGCCTATTTCCATCTCTATTGTTTCTACATTCAAAAGCTCCATAACACTTTCTCTTGTAGCTTTTTTCTTTTTCTTGTTGACTTTGCCCTTGCCGTCTTGTTTTTGCGCTTCTTCTTTAGCTTTTTCTTCTTCGGCTTTTTTAGCAGTCAGAGCCTTATTCTTGCTGTATGCAAGCCAGCCTAATCCCACGGCAACACACATAAATGGCAGTGTCGGCATACCAGGAACCATACCGAGCAGGAATAACAGAACCGATACAATAGCCAGAACAATCGGGTTTGAGAACATTTCTTTTTTAATGTCATCGCTTAAAGAATCGTCCTGACCGCTTGCTCGTGACACAATCAAACCTGTTGAGAAAGAAATCAAAAGAGCAGGCAATTGTGATACAAGACCGTCACCGACCGTAAGAATCGTAAATGTGTTCAACGCTGTCATGATATCCATTTTCATCTGCCAAAGACCGATGATAATACCGGCAAAAATGTTCACAACCGTAATAATGATACCGGCTGTTGCATCACCTTTTACAAACTTTGAAGCACCATCCATTGTACCGTAGAAATCAGCTTCTCTTTCCAGTTTGCGTCGTCTTTGTTTTGCCTGATCCTCGTTAATCAACCCCGAGTTTAAATCTGCATCAATAGAAAGCTGTTTGCCCGGCATGCTGTCTAATGTAAACCTTGCCGATACTTCTGCAACTCTTGTTGCACCGCCTGTGATTACCATAAAGTTAATAACAACAAGCAGGATGAAAATGATAAAACCGACAATGTAGTTGCCGCCCACAACAAATTGTCCGAAAGAGTTAATAACTTCACCCGCCGCGCCGTGCAATAAAATGAGTCTTGTGGAACTTACGTTTAAGCCCAAACGAAAAATCGTGGCAACAAGAAGTATTATCGGGAAAGAAGAATACTCCAGAGGCTCTTTTATAAACAGGCATACGAGCAAAATTATTACGGAAAGAGATATATTTAAAGTCAAAAGAATATCCAAAAGCATTGGCGGCAGAGGAATAATCATCATAGCAACAATTACGACAATGCCTATTGCCATGATAATATCGTTATTCTTTAAAAAACTTGCTAATGCTCCTAGATTCATTTTTCGTTTAAGTACATTCTTTCCCAATTAAATCATAGCCTATATTTCTTTATTTATCGAATTCTTAACCAAACTTAAATATTGTCCGAGAAAAATTCGTGATAAGCAAAGCGACGTGAACGAATTTTTGGAGTGTCACATTGAAAAGGTGAGCAGTGACGGCTCGAAGGCTCGAGGCGGCAACTGCGACACTAGATTAGATTTTATATAGTTAACGAACTTTCTTTGTGCCGTATAAAAAACTTTGTATATTAAAATCCACAAAAATCCAGCCCTCACTAAATAAATTACGAAATAAAAAAATAAATGTTGACATATTATAGACAACTGTCTATAATAATATTATGTTAAACGAAAATCTGAGTGAAAAACAAAAAAACTTTTTTGAAAACCTCAAAAAAGCCTACGGAAAAGAGCCTCTTCCGAGTTTTGAAAAAATTGCACAGACCTTCGGGTTTAAACACAAAAACTCTGTCTGGCAGTATTTTAAAAAACTCAAGGAATGTGAACTCATCAAAGAAAAAAAC
>CASFCQ010000042.1 GCA_949293185.1 uncultured bacterium | reverse complement strand
TGATAAAGTCATCGCAACAATTACATAACTCAATGTTTGCGGCAGCAGGTGTTTAATTATAATTCTCAATTTTGACGCGCCTATGGATTCTGCCGCCTGAACAAATTCCTGATTTTTTATGGATAAAACCATTCCCCTTACAACACGCGAAAATCCTGCCCAGCCTATAAGAGCAAGTATTACAACAATCAGTGAAAATCTCTGTATACTGGTCATATTAGACGGCAGAATTGCCGCAAGAATAATTAAAAGATAAAAACTCGGAATAGACATTATCGCCTCGGAAACTCTCATCATAAGGTTGTCCACAATCCCGCCGAAATATCCCGAAATCCCGCCATAAAGCATACCTAAAGGAAAAGATATAAACAAAGCAAGAAACCCTATGGTCAATGATATCCTTCCGCCAAAAAGTATACGAGAAAAAATATCACGCCCGTTTATATCCGTTCCGAGCAAAAACAGTCTTCCGTCTTTATCAACCGTGACCAGATGCCGTTGCATCGGTATTAAACCCAGAAATTTGTAAGGCTCGCCTTTAGCAAAAAATTTTAAATAATACTTTTTGCTTCTGTCCAATTTATAAGTAATTTTCAATTCATCGGGATTAAAATATCTTTTATAGTTATAGGTGTATGGTCTGGAAAATTTTCCGTTTTCATCAATGGTAAACACCTTTGACGGGGGGACATAAGCCCTGTGTCTGTCAGAAAATTCTTTTGAATAAGGTGCAAGAAAGTCTGCAAACAAAATCCCGAGATACAAAATCAAAAGCACAACAACTGCTGTTGTTGCATATTTATCTTTAAAAATTTGAGTAAGTACGGAATTTTTGTTCATCAGTTCACACTCACTCTCGGGTCAACAAGTTTAAGTAAAATATCGGCAATTAAATTGCCTGCAACCAGCATTATTGTACCCATCATCAACGATGCCATTACAAGGTTTATGTCGGATTTCATAACAGCTTCAAGTATCAAACGCCCTAACCCCGGATACTGAAAAACGTATTCAGTCAAAGCAGCTCCGCTCAAAAGCGACGCAAACTCAAATCCTAAAAGTGTCACCATGGGGTTAATCGCATTTCTTAAAGCATGTTTATAAACAACTTTGTTTTCGCTAAGCCCCTTTGCACGTGCAAATTTTACATAATCTGAGCCTAGTACATCGAGCAGGTTGCCCCTCATTTGTCTTTGCAAACCGGAAAGAGAAATCGTAAAAAGCACAATCACAGGCAGTACAAGATGATGAGCAATATTCAAAACTTTATGCAAAGGTGACAGCGCGGAAAAGTTGTAGCTTGTCATACCTCCAGTCGGAAACCAGCCGGTTTTTACAGCGAATATCAAAAGCAAAAGCGCAAAGAAAAATGACGGTATTGCCATACCGACACTTGTTATTACAGTAAGTATCCTGTCTATAGGTTCTTTCCAGTGCAGGGCAGCATAAATCCCGAGCGGTATACCGACCAGCCATGTTAACAAAATAACCACTGTCGTAAGTAATAGCGTATTAGGTATACGTTCCATGAGTTTTACGCTGACTTTTTCTCCTGTAACAGTGACCCCTAAATCACCTTTTAAAAAGCTTTTAAGCCACAGACCGTACTGTACGATTTTAGGTTTGTCCAATCCCAGTCTTTGCTGTTCGGATTTTAACGTTTCCTGAGAGATAGAAGGATTGAGTCTTAGTTCGCCCAACGGGTCAACAGGGCTGAGCCGTATGATAAAAAAGCTTATGATAGACACAAGAAACAGCAACGGTATTGCCTGTAAACATCTTTTTAATATATAAACAATAAGCTCCATAAAACTATTTTACAGTAGTGTACAAGTTTTGCAATTAGTTTATTGTTTAATATCAGATTTGTGTTTTTATTATTTAAATATCTGTTAACAACAAATATCTCCGCATTTTACACAAAACTTCATATAAAATGGGGTAAAGATTTGTCCGAATTTTCCGAATAATTTTATACCGCTCAATTTTGCAATCCGGTTATCACCTGTTATAACCCATATTGTTTTTTTGTTTTTTTTCAAAACCATGCCGGGTTTATTGTATTTTGTTTTGTTTTCAAAAAATTTTACTTTACTAACCTGCAAAAATGTTCTTTTATGGGCAATATAAGCAGGCTGCCACGGGGTTAATGCCCTGATAAGACAACTAATCTCATCCGATGTTTTAGAAAAATTTATTAAAATATCTTTTTCACAAATTTGAGGATAATATGATGCATCTTTAGCACTTTGATTTGTCGGTATTATCATTTCATTATTCATAGCTATTAAAAGTTCTGCTATTGCGGTTTTTGCAAGGCTGCAGCATTTGTTTTTCAAAGTTTCGCCGGTATCACCGTTAAATCCCTGTAGAACAGAGATTCTTTTCTGCATAAGTATTGGACCTGTGTCCAGATTTTCATCCATAAGATGAAAAGTAACGCCTGTTTCTGTTTCACCGTTCATAATCACCCGCATGTAGGGATTAGGTCCTCTGTATTTTGGTAAAAGTGAAGGATGACAGTTGATTGTACCAATTTTGGGCAATTCAAAGATAGGTTTTTTGAATTTTTCACTCCAAGAGCCGACAAGTATAATGTCAGGGTTAAGTTTTAATATTTCTTTTCTGAAAGATTGGGAATTAACACTTCTTGCCTTTATTTCATGCAAATGTAAACTTTTTATCAAAGAATAATCCTTGCCAGGGGCAAAAATATCTTTAAAAAACAGCCAAAAGGGATGTATTTTAACACGCTCATGACGAAAAACCCCAACGACCTTATTTTTAGACTCCATTGAACCTAAAATAAGGCTGCAAAACATTTTATCATAACCGACTACGACTATTCTCATTAGTTATCAGATTTCATTTTGTATTTTTTTAGCACAAGCAGAACAAAGCATATTGGTTTTGCCGGCTATAGGAACAATATTCCCGCATTTAGCACATTTCATTGTGACCTTTTGTGCTATTTTAACAAATTTGCCGGCTGCAAAAAATGCCTCGAATTCATCAATTTTTAAACCGAATTTTTTAAGTATTTCTTCCAGTGGAATATGTTCTTCAGGATACATTATTACAAAAGTATTTATTTCACTTAATAATTTATTTTGTTCTTCAAAACATTTGTCACAAACATCTCTTTTATTAGATGTTTGTAAAAAAAGCGTTCCGCATTTTTTACAATTAGCAACATTTGCCATAACATTCTACCCTTGTTCTAAATGCTTTTCGATAAAATATTATATGAACGGTAATTAAAAAGCAACATTTATTCAGTGTATACGTACTATTATGTTGACAAAAAATCATTACAAATAGTATAAGTGTATTGTATTGTAAAAAAAATTAAAAATTGTGTACCTGTATTGTAAAATTTTGTATACAATATTGTTACAAGTGTCTGACTGAACCATTTCAAAATAAATGACACTAGATTATAAGAGAGATAATTTGGATAACAACTTTAACAGCTTTGATAACCTTGAAACGTCGATTAGGAAATCTTCCGTCATTCAAGAGAGGATTAATCTTGTTTCGACTCATATGTACAAACAGTTTCTGGAATACCAGCGCTCTACAATGAATGCTGCTGAAACTTTTGTAAAAATAACGGACAATATGCAGGCTACTGTTGAATATCTCAAACAATCTTTTGCCGCAAGAGGTGTAGCTACTGACAATATATACTATGAATGCGACGAATCAAAATCCGTTTTGGTTTTGCATATTCTGTGGCATACTATCAGTTTTACAACAAGATGGAACAATCAGCCGCAAGCACTATACCGCGGTGTAGAAATGCCAATGATATCCAATAGAATTATCGCTCTTAAAGGTAATTTTAATGAAATAATTAAAAATGTTAAAGAAGAAGACCAGCTGCACGCAGTTTTGGAGCAGGAAGTTGCTTCTCTGTTTATCCCAGCAGAAAGAGGTCAAAACTGTATTATAAAAATAAATCACCTTGGCAACAAAGAGTTTTATATAAACCACATGGATGCTCCCAGAGAATTTCTGCTTAAGGTTATAGAAACCATATGCGGCGGGGGCATATACCATGAAGAGTTAAGACAATAAAAGGACAGGTATGGCGGACATACAACAGGCTCTTAATCTGCAGGCACAAGGTAAGTTAGACGAAGCGCAAAAAATTTATCTTGAATTTTTGAATGAAAATCCTCAACAACCTGATGTGTCAAATCTCTTGGGACTTATTTATTTGCAAAAACAAGATTTTCAAGAGGCGCAAAAATATTTTGAATACGCTGCGGTCGGATTTCCCTGCGCGGAATACTGCCAAAACCTCGGGTTGTCTTTTTATAAACAAAAAATGTTTGAAAAAGCAATGCAGCTTTTTGAAAAAGCAATTGACTACGAAGCTGATAATGTTGAATTTATAAGAAACTTTGCACAAATGGCAAAAAACGCCAATCAAATCGATTATGCAATAAAATTTTATAAAAAATCTTTAAAATTAGACTCAAAAGATTGTATCGGCTGGAATAATATCGGACTTTTATTTGAACAAAAACACGATTATAAATCAGCAAAAGAAGCGTATATAAAATCCTTAAAAATAAAAAAGAACTATGAAGCCTTACACAATCTCGGTGTTTTATATCGAATGGAACGGAATTTTCAAGAGTCGCTAAAGTGTCTTAAAGATGCACTCAAGCTAAAACCTGCAGCACAGCAGACTCTTCTTGCGCTTGGAATGTCTTATTTGTCGCAAAAAGATTTTAAAAACGGTTACAAATATTACATGCTCAAAAAGCCTGAAATCAAAGCATTGTACAAAAATCACTGGGACGGTGCAGAACATAAGGATAAAACGCTGCTTGTATATTATGATTCAGGCTTTGGAGACCAGATAATGTTTAGCCGGTATTTAAATTTTGTAAAAGACAAATTCTGGCATGTAAAATTTCTTACTCACATGTCACTGTACAATTTGTTTAAAAACAACTTTCCTGATATTGATGTTGTGCTTAATAATGACGAAAGCTATGACTACAGTGACAATATAATGTATCTTAACTATCATCTTGGTATGGATTTTGATAATATTCCTTATTCTCAGGGATATTTAAAAGCTGAAAAATCAGACGATGAGCGTTTTAATACTGATAAGAAAAAAATAGGTCTGTTCTGGCAGGGAAATTACGACGGATATACTAACAGAGCGATTGCACTCAAAGAGCTTGCTCCCCTGTTGGATATTGAGGATACACAATTTTACGGTTTTGTAAAAGAGGATAAATTAAATCAAATTAATGAATATCCTCAAATTATTGATATAGGAAAAAATGTAAAAGATTTTGCAGATACGGCTTCAAAATTAATGAATCTGGATTTGTTTATTACAATTGATACGGCAGCAGCAAATCTTGCCGGTGCATTAGGTGTAAAAACATTTTTGTTGTTGCCGTATGCCAGCGAATGGCGTTGGTTTAGCGATACTCATACAACTCCGTGGTATGACAGTGTCAAAATTTTCAAACAAAAAGAACACTGGGATTGGAAACCTGTTGTAAAAGAAATTTATGAAGAATTAAAAAATTCTAATTGACCACTTGACACTTTGACATGTCCTTAATATGATAATTACACGTTATGCCGAAGTGGCTCAATGGTAGAGCAACGGTTTTGTAAACCGTAGGTTGTAGGTTCGATTCCTATCTTCGGCAATTTTTTTGAAAATTAAATATAATTTGACGGGCAAAACAAGCCTTTGTGGCAGGGACTCGCAAGCCAATTGAGTATTGGCGAGTGGGGAAGGTAGCAGCACTTCCTTGGTACATTGCTAAAATTGATGCTTTTGTGGCAAGGACTCCGTCGAGAGTTGACTAAATGTCAAGTCGAGATGGAGGAAGGTAGCAGCACTCCCTTGTACATTACTAAAATTGATGCCTTTGTGGCAGGGACCCGCAAGCCAATTGAGTATTGGCGAGTGGGGAAGGTAGCAGCACTCCCTTGGTACATTGCTAAAATTGATGCCTTTGTGGCGCAGAGGTAGCGCACTCCCTTGGTAAGGGAGAGGCCACGGGTTCAAATCCCGTCAAAGGCAAATTTAATAAGGGTAGGTGCCCGAGTGGCTAAAGGGAGCAGACTGTAAATCTGCCGTCTAACGACTACGGTGGTTCGAATCCACCCCTGCCCACCATTTAAAAGACTCCGTAAGGGGTCTTTTTTTGTTGGGGCGGATTCGAACTTAATCTATATACGGCTCGGAGATACCTTTAGGTATCTCACTTCGCCTGCTTCTATTCAAAACGTGACATTTAGTCACCTTTTGAACAGAGTTCTTCCTGCCACCATTTAAAAGACTCCGTGCGGGGGCTTTTTATTTTGTATATTTGCAATAATCGGCTTTTATAAAGTTTTCAAAATCCATTGCTTCTTTTTCAAGCGGGCAGTTGTTCCAGCCTTGTTCTGTCGCGCCGTTGTATAGAGATTGGGCTTTTATATCAGACAGAGCTTTCTGACCGTTTGCGGAATTCAGAGGGTGTTTTGGAAGTTTTAGAACATCTGAAAAAATTGTAATCAATTCTTTATAAGTTGCGCCTGCTTGTCTATAAATCATTGTTTGAATATATTCTTTTTCTTTACCCATTTGTTTTGCTTTTAACAATGACGCGGCAGCCTGTGGATTTGTTGACATTGCCGCATTAAAATCAGACATGGCAATCGCAATTGCATATTGTTTTATTATATTGGGATCGTCCGTTTTTAAAATATTTGATGTTTGTTTGCAATGTGTTAATTCATGTGCAATATAGCCCAGTTTTTCAGCTTTTGATGCCTTATCAAAATAGTTTCTGTAAACTATAACTTTGTTTTCGTACCACTTATAATCACTTGCAATCGGACGCCCTTCCTTTTCAAGAAAAGTAAGTTCTTTTGGAGCACAATCTTCCAGTTTTAAATATTTTACAAGTTCTTTATAGGCAGTTTGGGCGAATTCATCACCATCGAGACCGTCAAGTTTTTCAAAAATAATTTTTAAATCTTTATCCACTTGTTTTTCTTCAAGCATAGAAACCAAATCACGTCCATGAAAACTTACATTTTTAAAAGGGTCATTGTTGTTTTCAGTAATATCAGGAGATTTTTGTTCAACATTTTTAGAGGCAGCTTTGGTATGGGCTTGTACATTTACGGGGAAGTAAATCAATTTGTTCAGCATATAATCTCCTGAGTTGTTTGTTATGTACAAAACAAAACCGCTAAACCTAATTTATTGCTATCAGATTTTAGATTTTAAAAATTTCTTAATAACTTTCTGTCTCCGGCTCAAACCTGTATAGCTTTTCTATGTCTGCAATATCTGACACTTTGTAAATTGATTTTATTTTAAAACGCGCAAGTCCTTCCAGAATACGGGCAATTGTTGCAATATGTCTTATTTGTTCCCAATCTTCAAGTATTAAAGATACAGAATCACTTTTATTCCTGATAATATGAGCAATCGAATGCCTTATTCCGTATTTTATGTAATCACCTAAAGTCTTCTCAATTTTTTTTGACTTGGCAAATATGGGATTTGAAGATATGAATTTAATTTGATAATCTTCAATTTTATCTATGTTATCGTTGATAAAGTTAACAGCACATGAGTCATCACTGCCGGGATATACGAGTACATGCCAGTAAAAAAGTAACTTAAAATATACATTTTCATTGCAATAAGCCTGGCTAAATAAACTGACCAGTTGGGATTGCTCTTCATTTTCTATGTTAGCAATAAAATAAATATCCGAAAGATTAAGATTTGCATTTAAACTGCGCGTTTTATCCGTTTTGTACTGTATTTCGTGCAACTTAGCGTTATGTGTAGTTGAATATATCGGCGTGAAATTGGCAATACAATATCTGGCAAAAGACAAAGCGTTTAAATATTCAGCAACTTTTGAATATACCTGTGATTCCGGCATATTTTTATAACGTACTATTATATTATCCGATTTACCTTCTTTATATCTTGTCAGATATTTAAATTCTAATCCTTTATACTTAAAATAATAAACATCCTCAGGAAATTTAACGTTTGTATCTACAGTAAAAATCCAAAATTTATACATAATTACACAAAAGCTGATTATAATATCACATACTTTTTCAAGATTTCTTTTTTAAAACTCTCGGGCAGGTTGTCGAACTTTACAACATCAACTAGAAAGCCGACAATCGCAAGGTCTAAATCACTCCCGTCGTGCGCTGTTCCGTCAACACGGCTTCCGTATGCCCAGACCTGTGCATCGGGTACAATTTGTTTAAAAATTTTTTTTAATTCCGTTAAATGGTGCTGTTTTATAAAAATATCAGTCATTTTCTATAACCTGTATAAGCTTATGCACATATTAATGGTTCATTAAATTTAAACCGTTGAATATGGCTTTTACATTTGCTTTGGAGGTGCTTTCATCCTTGCCTCGTGCAACAATTGTTCTGCCTTCTAAATCTTCAAAATGAATGACAGTCATAGCCGTTGCACCTGAGCCGAAAATTTCTCCGTCTAATGCATATTGTTCATAATCAACAAGTTTTTGCGGAAAACCTGCCTGTTTTAATGCAGACAAACAAGCATCAACAGGACCGTTGCCTTCTGCATTCATATCAAAAAATTCTGTTTTGTGGAAAAACTTAAGGTTAAACAACTTTTCTGCAATTTTTTCAAATGCCACAAGCCTGAAATCACCTTTAACATTAAATACTTCGTTAAAGTATATATCAATAATATTTCTTGTAGGCAGTTCTCCGACTTTTTCCGCCGCTTCTTTAACAATAGGAGTAATACGGACTGCCTCTTGCATTGTAATTGGATAGCCGGCATCAGAAATAATTTCAAATACTGCAGTCTTGCCGGATTGGCTGGTAAATCCGATTTTTTCATCATCCTTACGTCCGATGAGCGTCGGGTGTATGGGTCTATATGCGCCTTTTTCCATATCTTTTGTTTTAACCGCACCGTCTTGATGAATACCGCTTCTGTGAGCAAGAGCTTCCGGACCTATCAATGGTGCTTTTTCCGGAATTTCTGTTTTGGACATATCAGCAACAGTTAACGCAAGTTCATATATTTCGCCAAGATTCAGAGGAACATCAACCCCGCTGTTATGCAGTGCAACGGCAACTTCATACATATTTGTGTTGCCTGCACGTTCTCCAAGCCCGTTAAGGCAGCATTCCAACTGTGTTGCACCGGCAAAGTAACTCTCTACGGTTGCAGCCGTGGCCATGCCAAGGTCATTATGGCAGTGTACGGCAATCATAATGTCTTTAGGCAGTGCCTCATATACTTGTGCAACCATATCCACAAATGTTTTGACTCTTGTTCTTTCAACCGTGTTAGGAAGGTTTATCACTGTTGCACCGGCTTGTACTACATTTTTGAGTGTGTCTATTACAAACGGAAGATTTTCCATGCAGTCGCCAAAATGTTCTACGGAAAACTGAACTTCTCCGTTTTTATTAACTTTTAACAATTCTTCTTTTGCAAATTTTACAGCTTCTATAGCGGTTTTACGAACATCCTGCGGGTCTTTGTTTAAAACGTATTTCATATTAAACGGACTCATTGCAATAAAAGTATGGATTCTTGGCTTTTTGCAGATTTTTATGGCTTCTATTGCTCTTGTTATATCGTGTTCTACTGCACGTGCAAGCCCGCTTATGACAAGATTTTCCGGGGCAATTTGCGCCAGTCTTTGTACAGCTTCAAAATCCATCTCGGATGCTGCCGGAAATCCGGCTTCAACAGCCTGAACGCCGAAATCAATAAGTTTGTTAAAGATAAACTCTTTTTCTTTTAAGTTCCATGGCTTTTTCAATGACTGATTTCCGTCACGTAAAGTAATATCATAAAAAAAAGGTTGTCTTGTCATAATTTTGTCCTGCTGTTTATTCTTTTTAATTATAGATTAATTTTTATGTTCTAACAATTTGTTTAAGCTGTGTAAAATTGACTGCTTTAGCTAATCTTAATATAATAGATTTGTAAAAGAACGGAGTCTGATTTGGATAATTACAGCTTTTTAAAACCTTCTAACAAACTGGAGATAATAGTAGACGGCAAAAGTTATTTTTGTACTATTTATTACGTAGAAAACGAAAAACTTACTGTATTTTTTGAACAACAAACCGAGCTGCCTGAAAAAGAAATAGAGATAAACATTTATGCCGAAGACGGAATATATAATGCAACAAGCCGTATTCTATCAAGCAATTATTTAAATGACACCACTTTTTATATGTTGTCGTTTCCCTCCAACATTAAACATTCTCAAAGGAGAGAATACTTAAGAGCCAATATAGAAACTGATTTTACATTAACTATTAATTTTGACGGCGAGGAGTTGGACAAGCTTATTGCAACAACAAAAAATATTTGCGCTAAAGGTCTTGCATATATTGCAGACAGACAGATGGGCGCGTACAGCGATTTAGAAGTTGATTTGCAGCTTGCGGGCAAAGTTATACATACCAAAGCAGAGCTTGTGTATTGTTCGCCTATAAGAGTCAACAATACTTTCAAATTTTTAACCGCGTTGACTTTTACAACTATCTCCAAGGAAGAAATGAATTTTATCACTATGCAGTGTATGAAATTTAAGGGGTAGGTTTTAGTTTTTATATTTGCAGCGAAGCTGCGCACGAAGTGCGATTACGGCTTTGCCGTAGTGAATTTGATTACAGACTCTTTGTATTTATGAACAAAATTTTTGTTAAGCGAAGCGGTTAGAAAATTTTGGAAATAAATACATTAGAGGCTGTTTTAATATAGTGTTTTTTTCTCTTTCTTTGGTTCGTTTCTTTCTCTTTTAATCACAAAAAAGAGAAAGAAATGAACAAATATAATTTTAGGAAAAATAGTTCACAGACATATTAGATATAAATAAATATAATTATGATTATATTTATATTTATTATTTAGAAAGGAATAAGCTGTGGAAAAAGAAGAAATTAAAAAAATTATTGTAAAAAGAATTGATAGCAATATCGAAAATGTACGTGAGAGTACCAGCTCAATTATTGAAAATCTAATCGATATAAGGTCAAGTCTGGAGCAATCTATGTTTTTAGAGTATTTTCTTGAAAATGAACTTAAAGATAAAACAATGCAAAAATAAAAAGCTCCTTAGAATTAAGGAGCTTTTATTAATTTTGGTTTTATGTCAGTTTGACATCGGGTTGTTTAATTCAGATTAAACACCTGCTGTTTTCTTTTGAGGTGCTGCACCCGGAATAGCTTGCCAGTTGGCAGCCATGATTTTTTTGAATGATTTAAGAGCTGTGTCTTCGAGTTCGCCGAGTTCATCAGCTGCCATAATGAGTTCTCTCAACGGCATCAATGCTCTTTGATCTCTTAAAACACCCAATGCAGCAGCTGCACCGGCTCTTACCAAATCATTTTCTTTTTTGTTTTGCATAACTTCAATCAAAGCAGGAACTGCTTTTTTATCGTTTAATTTGCCTAAAGAAGTTACGGCATAAATTCTGACATTTACCCATTCATCGTTCAGCATAGTGATGATTTTATCGACTGCTTTGGGGTTGCCTATTTCACCGAGTGCTCTTGTTGCATCGCATCTAACGTTAACTTTTTCGTGATCCAAAGATTCGATTAACGCATCTGTAGCAACATCACCGATTTCGATTAAAGCATCGGTAGCAGTGATACAAACTTGTGGATTTTCGTCATTCAATGCTTCAACTAACGGTTCAACAACTTCTTTACCGCCTAAACGACCCAATGCACGTGCAGCACGTACACGAACGTCAACGTTGCGGTCTTCTCTTAAAGATTCAATAAGAGGTGTAGTTGCTGTGATATCGCCGAGTTCGCCGAGTGCTCTTGCGGCATACAAACGAACCGAACCGTTTTTGTCGTTTTTAAGAACATCAATCAGCGGTTCAACAGCCTGTGAATCGCCAATTTCTCCAAGAATACGAGCAGCATTATATCTAACTTTTTCAGAATTGCTTGTTCTTAAATCATTGAGTAATTCATCAAAAGATTTTTTTGCTTGTTTTTTTCTTGAGTTCACACTAATTGTCATGTCTTTCCTCCGACATTACCTACTTAAATTATTCCTACACGTATATATAAAAAACTTTTTTTGTAATTTATTGACTATTTGGCATTTATTGTAAACAATTTCTTTACATATCTTTATAAAGGGTAAAGAGAACACTTATTCTTCTCTGTTTTTTTATTATAACATTTTTTTTGACTCATGGAATACTTCTAAAGTCTAATTAGTATAAAAAATGGAATTTGTTTTTTTAAAAATAAAGTTCTTTATGTAAAATTAATACATGAATCATGACTTAAGTTTGTAACAAATTGTTAATAAAATTGAAATGAAATATTTTTGTGCACTAATCTTTTTTAAATATCCGAAAACAAACACTGCAGGGCTGTTACCAGCCTTTTTTGCCTTCCAGCCAATCGAGCATTTTTATTATTGTCATACCAATAAATGCACCTAAAAACAGACCGTCAATTAACCTGATAAAATCATTTGTTACAAACAAGTTCAAATATTCCGCTGCAATTTCGCCTATGGCGAGAGTTCCTATTATTATATAAACAATTTTATTCATTTTAAACTTATGCAGATACGCATACATTGTTATTGCGCCTGAGATATAACCGCCGACGCATCTTGAGCAAATAGCTATAGGATGACCTAAAATCAAAAACAATGATGACCCGTGGACTTTGCATAGTTTATGCAAAAAGTTGTACAAAAAGTCAGAGACAACAAAAACTTTCATAGAAGCCAGCGCCGGTGCTGCAAATGCTGATATTACAACAAATACGGCAAATGCGGCAAACAAACCGATTATTGCATTTTTAAAACTCCACTTTAAAATATTGCTCATTTTTCCAAACTCCGACAGTATAATTTGTATAAATAAATTATACATGTAAAAGCAGGATTTTATAATAATATTTTTTATATAGTCAACTTCCTCCGTAATAATAACTATACAAGCCTTACATATCAGAATTGTATTTGTTACGTAATTTGGTGACAAAAATTCTAATGTTTTAACTCTTAATATAGACGGCTTACATAGTAAGACGTAGGGGGTTCGGGGCGAAGCCCTGATGGAATACGGTTAGAGATTAGAGATTTTTAAATGAAGGAATGAAAATTTACCGTACCGATTTTATCATTTTTTGAGTGGACGGAAATTTTCGTTTCTGAATTTTAAAATCTCTTTTGGTATAGCGTGTTTTTCTTTTTTGGTTCATTTTTTCTTTTTGCATCGCAAACAAAAAGAAAAAATGAACGTAAAGAAAAAAATATTTGTTAATAGAAATCAATTGTTTAGGAAACATAAATTATAGGTTTAGTTTTTTATTTGTTCATTTCTTTAATTTTTATACTGCACGCAGATACTACGTATCTGACTTAGCATACCTCCATTCAAAACTTGACATTTAGTCAACTTTTGAACGGAGTCCTTGTAAAAAAAAGGGCAAAACTATTCGTATATCCCTAGTTACGCCCGTAAATTAAATAATGGTAAGATAAACTTTTTACATATAATTCAATAACGACTGGTTTTGAATTATCGTATATGCCTGCATTGATGCCTGATATGCGTAGTTTTGTTTTATGTATTCGGAAATTATTTCTGTCTGGTCAACTTCCTGCAGGTTTTGTCTTTGCGATTCTAGAATAATTTGCGTTTCGTCAATAGTGTTCTGAGTCATTTCCATTTTTGCGGAGCTTGCACCAAAAATCGACTGAACCTCCGCAACATGTTTTATAGAATTTTGAATATTATCAAGCTGTTCCGTTATTTTTGTTGTATCGGCAGGGTCAAGGTTCAGCGCAGCCTCCAAATCGCCCAAAACTTTAAACAACCCCTCGCCTGTCGGAGGATCTGTTGTATTGTCAAAGCTGCCGAATACTGCATCTCCTGCAATATTAAGGTCTACATACACACCGTCGGAAATTTCCAATTTTCTTGCATACCCCGGATCATCTGACGGAGTGCCGTGATAAACTATTGAGCCGTCATCTTCCAGCGTATATGCCTGTGTTGTTGTGTTTGCACCGCTAAAAATATAAAGCCCGTTATACTGCGTGTTTGCCAGCGCAACTATGCTTTCTTTAAGTTCCTGTATCTCAAGTTTGCAGGCAGTAATTGTTTCCGGACCGCCTGCGCCGTTAGCTGCCTGGATGGCAAGGTCGTTAATTCTTTGCATTTTTTCTATTATTGTAGAAAAAGTTGAATCCTGATAATCCAGCTGTGTTGTAGCATTATTTATATTTGTTTCATAAGTTTCCATTTTTTGCAGACGTGTGTTTAAATCCATAATTGATGTGGAATCAATAGGATTTTCAGAAATATTTGTAAATTTTTTGCCGGAATTAAGCTGGTTATATATTTCATACAGCTTATTTTGCTGCTCCATAAGAGAATTCATCATACTGGAATTATTATAAGTTGTTGATCTTATTAACATATTGACCTCTTATTATGCTCCTAACTGGGTTATTATTTCCAACAAATCAGCTGCCGTATTGAAAACTCTTGCAGATGCTTCGTAAGAACGCTGGAATTTGATTAAATCTGAAAGTTCCTGATTTAAATCCACGCCTGTATATGCGTTTCTTTGTTCTTCTGCCTGTGTTGCCACTGACTGCTGGGCAGTTGCTGTTTCATTAATTGTTTGAATTTTTGAACCGATATCCGCCACAAGGCTTGTGATAAATCCTCCCAGAGTCTGCCCTGCGCCAGCCGGTGTAGAGTTGCTTAAATCAGGAATTTTTAAGTTTTCAAGCTCGTTGAACCTGTCAAGGTTTGATGTATTGCCGACCGCATTAGGGTCCATATTGGCATCGCCTCTTGCTGTGGCAATGAGTTTAGGGTCTTTTAAAATTGCATCGTTGATTTTTATGTTAGCCGCCGTAAAATCTCCTCCGCCTTCTGCCACAAAGATAGGTTCTGTTGCCTGAACAAGCTGTCCGTTTTCGTCTATGCAATAAGGTATAGTACCGTCAGCAGTGCCTGTTTGGATATTATTCATTTCTTCAGCAAAGGCTTTTGCTATACGGTCAATCTGGTCAAGAACGGATTTGTAGCTTAGTTCTCCGTTTGCGCCGGAGTCAATAATCGCCTTTATTGAACCTGATGTAAACTGATCTGTAACATCGGCTTTTTTGACATTACCCTCCATATCAAGAAGCTGGATTGCAACAGGATTGTTTTCATCATCGGTTTGTACGGCGTTTAGCTGCAGCTTTTGTTCGCCGCCTTCTACAAGAACTTTGTTGCCCAGATGAACATTAACCGTTCCGTTAGTGTTTGTTGTTATAGTGAGAGGCATTGCCTGAGAAATCTCGTCCAGCAGAACATCTCTCTGGTCTAACAGGTCATTATTTGCGCTGCCGCTTGCCATGGATTTTGATATTTCGGTATTGATTTCCGCAAGCTGGGCAAGTTTGTTATTTAACTCATCAACGCTCATTTTAATTTGAGACTTGTTAAAGCTGTCAGGATCGCCTATTGTACCCACAGCCTGTTCTCTCATAGATTGCAGGCTTGAAGACATGCTGTTGAGCATATTTGCAACATCTTCTGCCGCTTCTACAAAGGCTATGCGGTATGCATTGTTAGTCGGGTCGGTTGTCAGAGCCTGCGAAGCCGAGAAAAAGTCTGACAATTTTTGCTGCAAACCTGTTGAACTCAACTCGTTATTCATCATATTTTCGATATTATTTGTCATTGAGCCAATCTGGTTGTAGTAGCCGTATTCCGTGTATTGTTCTCTAAAGTAATTATCCAGCCACTGCGCACGGTTGCGGTTTATTGCAACAAGCTGTGCTCCGCTGCCGATTTGCAGGCTGCCTGTAGATGAACAATAGTTATATGAGTTGTAAGCAGGAATAGAGCTAAACGCAACACTCTGTTTTGAATAACCGGTGGTATTCATGTTCGAGATATTGTTGCTCACAACGTTTAATGCCGCCTGATTGTTAGCAATTGAATGCTGTGACATATTCAAAATACTGATTAATGAAGTTGACATGGTTTTTTTCCTGTTTTTGTTAAGCTTCTTCTACAATTGATGACATTTTTAATCTGTCATCTGTTATGTTCTGACCTTTTGCGTTGTATTCGTTATTAACGGTGGCGACGCCTTTTAGCATTGCTTCTATTGTTTTGCCGGTTAATAGCAGTCCGTGTTTTGTCAGTTCTATATTGATTTTTTCAAGTTTATAAATCCTTTTTGCAAGTTCGTTAACTTCTGCTTTTTTCTGTTCAAGTTTTTTAGCTGCCTGTGCATCCGTATTTTTAATTTTATTTATGATATCAGTTATGGAAAATGTCGGGATATCAAGAGATTTTGTCACGGTTTTTCTTGCTTCGGACAGGTCGTTTATTGTTTTATATGTATTGATAATTTTTGCATCAACATCATACAGGTCTGTTGCCTTGCCTTTGATGAGAATTTCTTTTTTATCCGTGTAGAGTTTTTCTATATTTTTGTAACCGTCAATTTCTTTATCTATAAGGTTTTCTAACTCTTTTATCTGTTTTGTAATCATGATTTTCTCCCGTGTTGTTTAAAAAATTTTTCAGGCAAGGTATTCCACAATAACGCTTCTGCCATAGCTTAGCCCGTATTTGATATCGTCGTCAGTCAGGTCGTTTTCTCCTACCATTTGCGCATATTTTTTGATTTCATTTACGTTTTGTGATTTTAAGATTGAATCATCGTTTATATCAATTCCTTCCGAAATTTGAGGTTCATTTGTTTGTATTGTTTCGGCAGAAGGTGCGGCTTTTGTATTTTTAAATGCATTGGCTGCATTCAAAAGCTGTATTGCGCTAACGTGTGATGAATTAACTGACCCTAACATTTATACTTATATCTCCTTGTCGACTCTTGGCATTTTCCCTGCAATTGCAGCGTTGGCTGCAGTGATTTCGTCCGCTTCTTTAGGAAGCGATTTTTCCATTTGTGTATAAATTTGTTTTGCAAAACCTACTGTTGAATTCGGATTGGAAGCAATCTGGCGTCCGACTTCGTTAAAGATAAATGATTTGAATTTATCCATATATTTGTCATCACTGCCAAAGATTCCGCCTTCTTTGTCCACGCTTTTGTCCAGTGCGGAAATCATTTTTGTCACAAATATTGCCTCAAACTCTGTTGAAACTTTTTTTAACTGTGCTTTTTGCGAGCCGAGTCTTTTGATGTTGTCCAGAGTTTGAACATCAGTATTTATGATATCTGCGGGTAATGATGATGTTTGTGCTGATATAAATGACATATTATATTACCTCTATTTCCGCCTGAAGGCTGCCTGCTTCTCTAAGCGCCTGCAGGATTGATATTAAGTCAATCGGAGCAACACCGATTGCGTTGAGTGCTCTGACCAAATCATTGAGCGTGCTGTTAGCCGGCATTGTTACAAGGCTTCCCGTACCTTTATTAACAGATATTGCACTGTTGGCAAAAGCCGTTGTAGAGCCGCCTGTAAACGGTTCGGGCTGTGAAATCTGGTTTGTTGTCTGTACGGTTACAGTGATATTTCCGTGGGCAACGGCAGCCGGAAGGAGTTTAACTTCGCTGCCTATGACAACAGTTCCTGTTCTTTCGTTAACAACTACTCTTGCTTTGTCGTTTGTTGCATCCACCATCATGTTTTCAAGTATTGAAAGGAATGCAATTCTGTCGTTGTTAAATTTTGCGGGGATTGCAACCTTTATGCTTGAACCGTCCATGGCTCTTGCAGCGGTAACGTTTTTGCTTATTGCATTTGCAACTCTTGTTGCCATAGTGTAATCCGAGCGGTCAAGCAGCAGTGTCAGAGAGTTTTCGTCCCCGATTGTAGTGTTAATATCTCTTTCAACAATACCGCCTCTGGGGATTCTGCCTGTTGTTGTGATGGCTGTTCTTGTGCTTGAGCCGTTGGAGTCTTTTGAAATACCGCCGACAGACACAGGTCCTTGACCTATTGCAACGATTTCTCCGTTAGGTGCACGCAATTGAGTCTGCACAAGTACACCGCCTTCAAGGCTCTTTGCGTCTGCCATTGTGGAAACGGTTAAGTCAATCTGGTCGCCGTTTTTAGCAAACGGAGGCACAGTTGCCGTAACGAGAACCGCAGCTGATGAACCTTTTTGGATGTAGTTTGATTGTTCAATTACCGTACCGAGGTTTTTTAATAACATCTGGTTTGTAATCTGTGTTGAACGGGAGTTGTCGCCTGTACCTGGCAAACCTACCACAACACCGTAACCGACAAGCTGGTTGTTTCTGACACCTTTTACGTGGGCAATGTCTTTAATCCTTACCATTGCCGACATTGTTGCCGCCGGAAACATGCCGGCTATCATGAATGTTATTAAAAGTATTGTGAATAATTTTTTCATTCTCATTATCCTGTTTTGGTTAATTATTAGAACAGATATCTTACTGCTCTGTTGATGAAGCCTTCGTTGCCTGCTCTTGTTACAGAACCTTTGCCTGCCAGTGCAAATTGCAGGTTAGCAACGTTTCTTGAACTTACCTGACCGTTCTGGTCAATCCATCTCGGATCTACAACACCGCTTACGAGAAAGTCAACTCTTTCCGTGCCGTTCAGTATTGTTTTTTTGCCCTGCACCATAAGGTTTCCGTTAGGCAACAGCTGCACAACCTGCACTGTTACGTAATCGGTTACACCCATTGAACGCTGGTTTGAGGTTGTACTTTCTACGGTATTAGAACCGCCGAAGTTGTTAAACTGATTGTTTAACGGAGTGCCGGGTAAAATTTTATTTAAGAAATTTGTAAAGTTGTCGACGGTATTTGAAGATCTGTCGGCGGAATAGTTTAATGAATCGTTGACAGTAATGGTTTCGTTCAAAACGATTGTGACAAGATCACCGACAGAACGTGCTCTCACGCTGCCAAAGAGAGATTTTGGCTCTGCATAATAAGACTGGGAAGCCCCGAGAACATAAAGAGATTCTGCCTGAGCATTTTGAATTCCAGAGAGCACCATCAAAAATGCCGCCAGTGTTATTATTAATTTTTTTGTTTTAATTTTAGCCATTTTTTATTTTATTTCTCCCCTGAAAAAATCTTTTTATATCTGTACAAGCACCTGATTTGTTCCTATGACTTCGCCTGTATATATTTTGTTAAACCTTTTGTTTTTTACCTGAATCATATCGCCTTTGTTGCCCTGCATTAGCGCCGTACCTTCGACCTGTACATTCAGGTTTGAATTAGTCCTGAAATTTACTGTCACCATCGCATTTTTAACAACATCGGGCTTTGCCATCGTGTATCTTTTAGTGATTATGTCACCGGGATAAAACATCTTTTTTGCAACGAGTTCTTTTGATATATCGTTAGCATTCACCGTGTTATCGAGGTTGCCTGTGATATCAACTTTTTTAAATTCCACGGATTGAAGCGGTATAACTTTATCTCTTGCAATAACCTCTTTTGCAACAGCAGCATATTTATAGGCTTTTGTTTCTACAGGAACATAATATGTTCTTGCATAAACGTTATTTACTTTTATGTTTACCTTTTTAAATTCTTTTGCGGTCATATTGTTGTAGCCGTTAGAAACAATTTCCACAGTTACTTTTCCGTCCGGAATATTAAGGCTCTGTATAGGAATATGTCCTACAGTAACATTGCATTCATCAATATCATATTTATCCAAATCTTTTTTAACCTGTGCAGCAACAAGTGATTTAAATTTTTCTGCAGAAAGAACCTGAGCAGAGCATGTTTGCTCAAGCCCTGTCAATACAAAGCCTGTTAATGTCAAAACTATTAAAGCTGTTTTAATTAATTTTTTCATGCTGCTTTCTGTTTATCTAAAGTTGTTAGCTGACAATCTGGTTGGTTGTTCTTAAGATGTCTGATGCTGCCGTAATGATTTTTGAGTTTGTTTCAAAAGCTCTTTCCGCCTTGATAAGGTTAATCATCTCATCAACGATTTGTACGTTAGAACCTTCCAAAAACGCCTGCTGGATAGAACCTAAACCGTCCTGATCCGGAGTACCCGGAATAGGAGTACCGGAAGCCGGAGTTTCCACAAACAGGTTGTGTCCTATAGATAACAAACCGGCAGGGTTCTGGAATCTCACAAGCTGAATTTGTCCGACGATTGTTTGTGTATTGTCGTTGCCCACTTTAACCGAAACGTTACCGTCAGGAGTGATGTTAACCTCGGTTGTGTTCTGCGGAATAGTGATTTGCGGCTGCAATAAATAGCCGTCTGATGTACAAAGCTGACCGACAGCATCGGGAGCGAATGAACCGTCCCTTGTGTAAGCAAGAGTACCGTCAGGTCTTACTATCTGAAAGAAGCCTTCGCCTTCGATAGCCATATCGTATTTGTTGCCTGTGCTTTGCATTACGCCGCCTGTCATAACTTTTCTTGTTGCGGAGGTTTTTACACCGAGCCCGATTTCAACACCTACAGGCTGGTATGTACCCTGTGTAATCATTGCACCCGGTGTTCTGACTGCGGTTGAGAGCAGATCCTGGAATTCTGCTCTGGATTTTTTAAAACCTGATGTGTTAACGTTAGCAACATTGTTAGCCACAACGTCCAAGTTGTTTTGTTGTGCTATCATCCCTGTTGCTGCTGTCGTTAGCGATCTTAACATTTTATTTTATCTCCTGTGGATTTTTATGAGTTTAGTCTGCCTAAATTTATTGTTTGCGACAACTGGTTTGATTTTTCTTTTACCAGTGTGCTGAGTGTTTCGTAGTTGCGTGAAACATTGATTGAATTAATCATTTCATTAATTACATTTGCGTTAGAAAGTTCGATTGCGCCCTGCTGGATAGAAAACTTTTGTGCTCTTAGTTCAGGGTTTGCATTAATATCTTTTGGAATGTACATGGATGTGCCGATTGCCATCATGTTGTCTTTGTCGGCGAAGTCAAAGATACCGATTCTTTGCAATGCCTGTGTGTTTTCGTTTCTTGTTGCAACAATTCGTCCGTCTTCGTTTACAGTCAGCTGTTTTTCAGAACTTATGTTCAACTCAATCATATTTAAACGTATGGGCTGGTTAAGTTCGTCTAAAACAAGGTTGCCCTGCATATCTGTTAAAAGGTTTTGGGAATTTATGCAAAAAGAGCCGTTTCTTGTATACATAATGCTTCCGTCGGGTGCTCTCAATTTGAAGAAGCCGTCGCCCTCAATACCTAAATCAAGCGGGTTGTCTGTTCTTGACAGAGTTCCTTGAGAAAATTCGTGGACAAGTTTGTTTGTAACAGAGCCCATGCTTATCTCGCCAACAAGTCTGCCGTCGTGGTTTTTGGGGTTGTTTCTTTCAACAGGCTCTTCAATAAGTGCGTTGTAAACGTTTCTGAAAGACAAACCTTCTTTTTTATAGCCTGCTGTGTTAACGTTGGCTATGTTGTTTGCGATGGAATCCTGAAAATCAATCAGGCTCATCATACCTTTTGCTGCTATGTCGATACCTCTTGAAATCAAGACTGACCTCCCTGTGCCGAGTATTTTTGATACATACTCATTATGTTTTTAACGTAGTTTTGTGTTTCTTTATAAGGCGGTATGCCGTTGTATTTTGCCACAGCATTAGGACCTGCGTTGTAAGCGGCAAGAGCAAGAGATTTGTCGCCGCCGAATCTGTCTAAAAGACCTTTAAGATATTTTGTACCGCCGGCAATATTTTGCTCGGGGTCATAAGCATCTTTTACGCCGAGAGAGTTAGCAGTAGCCGGCATAAGCTGCATTAACCCCATTGCTCCGCAGTGAGAAGTTACATCGCTCTGGAATCCTGATTCCTGTTTTATTACTGCTTTAACGAACGCGCTATCCAGACCGTTTTTGGCTGAATACTGTTCAATTAACGCGTCTATATCAGCGTTGCCGTCGGGTTTGGAAACTAACTCGCTTGAAAATATTTTTTGTGCAAACGGGGTATCTTTAATCTTCTCAGGTTTTTGGGACATGTTGGCATCAAGGATTTTTTGAAAATCCTGATTTGAAGATACAGGATTTGTACCAAAAGAATTTAAGCTGTTGAAAGTGCTTTCAATAGCCTGTATGCGTCTTAGAGTAATATCTAATCCCGTAAGTTCCACTATTCTTTTTTCCTACCCAAGTTTTCTTACCATTAATTATGAGAAGATATAATTATCCCTCATTAACAAATTACTCTATATGCAGTATTTTCTCATCAACCCGATGGTTGAAATTTTTTAGGAGGTATTGACCATGTGGTCAATTGTTTAAATTTTTTTTCGCTGCGCTCGCAATGACAGCCGGTTTTATTATTTTATTCGTCATTCTTGTATATGTTGTAGTTTTAGATTCTTCGGTCGTTTCACTCCCGCAGAATGACAAAATGCGTCATCCTGAGGCGTCAGCCGTACTCTGCGAGTATCCTGATTCGTACGGCTCGCCTCTGGCTTGCCTACGACTCAAGCAAGGATCTACCGTGGATATACAAAGAGATTCTTGCTTGAGCCGTACGGCGGATTTACCAATCCGCCTACTATAAATCTTTCTATTTCCCCACTTTCCATCTGAGTCCGAAGGTTAACGATACACCGCGGCGTCCGCCGTTATGCACCATTGTTTGCCCGAAAGCTGTGTACTTATCATCTTTAAATCGTTTTTGTATACCTGCTCCGTAAGACACATACGGTTTTATGCTCATGTCAGGAAGTCTGACGCTGTTTGCCATTACTCTTGTTTCATCGAGAATGTTCCATGTCATATCGACTGCAAGATACGGCTGCCAGCCGCTTTCTGTATTCATAATGAATTTCAAACCCGGCGACAACAGAATTGCGTGCAGCGGGTCAGAGTCTATTCTTACGCCTGCAGCGTTTGTATAATCAAATGTATTAATAAAAGAATAGCTCAATAGCATTGCCGGCTGGAATATAAATTTTCCGTCTTTAAACTCAAAGTTGTAACCTGTTTTATTTCCTATACCGGCGAGTAACATTGTATAGTTTTCAGAACCGTACATAGTATTTGCATCACCGGCGCTTGCACCTACAGACAAAGTTGTTGCGTTAAAGAAGTTGCCTTTATAGAAGGTTGCTGTTCCGCCGAGTAAGCCGCCGTTTTGATAAGCATCAACACCCTGATATCTCTGGCTTGAACCGTTGTAGCCGATATAGCCTGTTAATATTCTTTCAAAGCCGTTACTTAGAGTTTCCAATTTACTGTCAAAGCCGACCAAAGTTCCGTAGTTGATGTTAGAAACTTTCGGACCGTTTTTAAGCGGAATAGATTCAAACGATGCATACGGTTTTACCCAGATGTTATTTTGATAAGAAGGAGTCATTAACGGTGAGAATACTCCCGCGTTCGGCGTCATTGCATATTTGTTTTCCGACTTAAAGGCTGTTCTTTCTATAGACGGAAACATCATGAAGTTATCCGCATGCTGGAACGCGTAGTTAAATGTTTGGAGTTGGGTTGTATATGCACCTGCCTGTGTTGTTACGGGGGTTGTTAAAACTGCAGGGTTGTATGCGTTGGGCGAACTTGGCGCAGCGCCGCCGCCGCGAACGAACAAGAACTCACCCGTATTATCAAGATAGCTTACGTCGTATTTGTATATCGGGCTGTAGGCTATTGGGGATGCGCCTGTGTATGCTACATTGCCTTTTAGTTCTGTTTCCGCAAACGGAACAAGAGTTTTGTCCTCTTTTGCGTCGGATAAAAGATTTAAATAATTTACATTTAAATGCGCGTCAGGGGTTATATTATATTTTTCTGCAGTGATTCTGTCCATGGTTTTTGAGGCAAGGTCTACATCGACAGAAAGGTTTGTGTCGCCGGCAAGGGTAAACGACGGAATACTCATCAAGCCGACGGAATCGTTGTTCATATACATTGAACCGGAGTTGAGGGTCAATGATTGGGATTGGTCAAATACATTTTCTCGACCTAAGTAAAGGTTTGTGTTGTCTAAAGATATGTTGGCATTAATTACGTCGTTGTTTAAAATGACTTTGCCGGTTTTATCGCCTGTGACTTTTAAACTGTAAGCTGTTTCTTCGGTTTCTATAAACGGACTGTTGTATAACAATTCCTGTTCCGGTGACATCGCTTCACGGGTATCTAAAGAAGCCTCAGACGCACCGTAATGGTAATTTTCATTCATCGCCCCGCCTGCGATTTTGTCATCTATTTGAATAACGCCGTTATTCACTGCATTAAGTGTAAGCTTTGCCGGGGTAATTTCGTAGTAATAAGAAGAATCGTCAGGCAAAGTGCTGTTTAGCGCTTCATTTTCTGCAGAATATATATGTCCTGCCATATAAATGGCATTGGATACTTCACCGTTTTTGTCAACAGTCTTGTTGCCTTTGAACAAGGATACACCGTTGTCGGCATTTATTGTCAAATTGCCTTCGGAATATATTGCACCGCCTTTGGCTGTACCATCAGGGGACGAGGCTGTGTTGTTCACAAATGAGGAGTTTGTTATCACCATTGCAGAATCGCCGTTGTCATAGTATTGAATATTAGCACTTCTTTCATCTAAGCTGCCGGCAGCAATTTTTCGTTCCCTTAAGGAAGAATACACTGCACCGCCCAGAGCTAAAGAGTATTCATCTCCGTTGGCTTCTGCTTTATTGCCTTCAAAATATGAATTAGAGATTTTTGGGTTTGTAATGTTTGAGTCAGTTGTATAATACAAACCATTACCCGTTTCATTTCCGGTTTTTATGTACAAATCAACAAGTTCATTGTCAGACAAACCTTTTATATCCTGTCCTGCATCTAAAAGAATATCTTTAATATCATTCAAGGACAAAAAATTAGACACATTAATTTCATTTTGTGCTATTGAAGCCACAGCACCGCCATAGGCATAAACAGGGTCAAGGTATTTTTCGTTGCGCAGCTCTGCAGTTGCGGTTGCATAGTTATTTATAAAATTTGCATCCTGTATATTCAATGCATTAGCAGGACTATGATCCATATCAAATTCATTTATAACACTAACGTTTTCTACCTGAGTCTGGAAGTAATAGTTATAAGAACTATTGAATACCGCGCCGCCAAGAGCAGATGAATAAGCTGCATTCTCAGCTACGGCAGAGTTTTCTACAAAGTTTCCCGAGATTTTGCCGATAACACCGGTATCAGTATTGGAGATAGCGCCTCCGTACGCATAAAAATTCTGTTGAGTAAAATCCGGAGTCGCATACGTAGAAACAGACTGTCCCTCCGGCTCTGTATATTTAACCTGAGCGGAATTTTTATAAAAATTGCCGTTGATTGAACCTATGGAAGAATAAGCATTAAATATAGCACCGCCTTGTGCATGTCCATAGTCGTCATCAGTTGTCACAACTGCTTTATTTTCAACAAAATCCGCATTTATGCTGCCGATATTATCCGGACTCGGCTCGAATGGAGCAGGTTGGTCATAAGTGTCTATAGATGCAGGACGACTTCCCAAATTAAAATTAGCTACAGCACCGCCAGAAGCGTTACCATCTCCGTTAACAACGGCACTGTTTCCGTTAAAGCTACCGGTTATTGTATTAATATAGGCATCACTGTTGAGAATAGCTCCGCCAATAGCATTGTAACTACCACTAATTGCCGAGTTTTTATAAAAGTTTCCGTTTATGGAGTTAATATAGCCTTGATTGTTGGCTATAGCACCGCCTATAGCTTCATCACGCGTCTCAAATGCAATATTTTGTATAAAATCCGCATTTATATTGCCGATATTCCCATAGTCATTAGCTATAGCACCACCTACGCCGGCTGTATTCGCAATAAATGTGCCTTTTATGTCATCTATTTGATAATTAATATCCTCTGAATACGGAGCAGTTCGCGTCGTATTATAAATAGCACCGCCATCATCAGCATAGTTATTAATAAAGACACCGTCAATTGATGATATATAACCGCCCATATTCATTATTGCACTATTGTTATTAATATAATATCCGGCTACAGATTCAACATAGTTTCCGTTACAATTAAAAACAGCCTGATTATTGTATAAAAAGAACCCGTCCACGGGAGCGTGAGAATTGTCAACAGGTCTGTCCTGCGACATATAGCTATTTTTCTCATCAACATTTATAGTAATATAATCACCAATTGGTTTATCTGACGGAGACAAAACAGGTAAACTTATGCCGTCGTCATTCTCTGCATCTCCCCAGTTAAGATAAATATTACCGCTGTCAGAAACTAAATTCAGATTATTCAGCTGCAGTTCATAGTGCGTAGGGGTAAGAGTTTTGTCTGCCTCGTTATATTCGTACTTTGTTATAGTATTTTCACCTGCAGAAGGTGTTTCCACAAGCTGATATACAGAATTGTCCGTTTTAGCCGCAGGGACAGGCGGGGTATTATTCGCCATTGCCGGTGCTGCGATGAAGAAGGATAATGCAAGGGTCAAGGCGGCTGTTTGTGCCAGTTTTACCCCTTTGTTTATAAAATTCGTCATTCTGAAGCTTTCATCGTTGTGGTTATGCGAGGATTGAGTGTGTTCAGAATCTGACCGGCTGGATGTAGAATCACAAGGCTGGTAATGTGTATTATCGACCCTCACCCTGCCCTCTGTCTTGAAATTGGACGTTTCGGCAAAGCGTGGTTTGCCTACACGTGGGCACTGGGTCTTCGACACGGCGTGCCCGTCCAATTTCGCTCCCGCCGGAGAGGATTTTATATCACGCTTGTTCTCTCTCTTGGAAAGAGAGGATGATTGTACTAAAGACTGTTCAAGCCCCCCCCCCCATTTGGGTAAAACCCTTGTCCTTCAAGGTTTTTGAGCTTTGTTTTGTTATTAATATCATACATACTACAACCTCTTAAAAAATTTCCATCTATTATATAAATACCCATTTTTTTAAATTCTAAACATTCAACGCCTATTTTTTATCATTTATTTACATGATTTTACATTTGTATCACCCGGATTGCAGAAAATACAAAAACCCGCATATTAATTGTATGCGGGTTTTTAAAATAAATATAAACTATGAATTAAATCTTAAACTTTCAGCACAAAGCCGCCGTTATCTGCGTTTTGGATTGCGTTTTCATTCATTTTTGCTCTGAGGTTTTTGATGTATTTGTATACATAATCTCTGGGCAAATCCAACACCTGAGCGAGTTCTTTTGCGTAAACAATATGGTTTTTGTTATTTAAAAAGTGTTCGTAAACAGCTTGTTCACGCGGAGTAAGATTTTTTTTGAATGTTACCGCAACTTCTTCTTTAACAATAGAAGCCTGTTGAACAGCAGGTTGTACGGATATTTTTGCAGGAGCTTTGGCTGCAGTTTTTGTTTTTATTGAAGGTTTAATCTCTTTAGCTGCAGCTTTTTTTGTTTCTGCTGCTTTTGCCGCCGGTTTTTCGGTTTTGATTGCCGGTTTTGGTTTGTTAATAGCTTTTCTTAAATCTCTTTCCAGATTGATTTCTTTTTCTCTGTCAAAAGACTGTTGAGCAAGAGAGCTTATTCTTTCTGCTTTAAAATTGCTTTGCGAAATAGTTGAATCGTCATTTGTCACATATCTGACTTCTGATGAATGGTGTTTGTAAACCATATCTACCATATCGTTGGTTTCTTTTTCTTCATTTATTACTTTGCCCAGTCTTTTGGCATATTCTTCCAACGTAATTTTTTCCAAAGATCCTCTCCACTGTTTGATTTCTTCTTTGGTCAAATAATCCGGCATATTAATAAATCTCCTTGACTAAATATATAATAACTATTCCTTAACCCTAAGGTTTTTTGTATAAGCAGATGAACCATCCCGCCTGCAAAACTTTTATCTTTCTCAACTTACCAATGGGGTTCAAGTTATGTATAATTTAGCATGAAATTTATAAAAAAATCTCAAAATATGTAGCAATATTTACAATGTAAATTTATTTATTTAGCAGTTGATTTTTTGTTTTCTCACGCGCGATTTTATCCTGCTCAAGAATCTGTTGTAAAGACGGATTTTGAATATTTTTATGTTCGCTCATGATTTTTTTTGTTATTTCAAAAATTTCCCACAGAGAAATTTTTCCCGCCAAAAACATAAACACTGCTTCTTCATTCGCAGCATTCATAACTGCGGGCAGTGTACCGCCTTGTTTTCCTGCTTCGAATGCAAGTTTTAAACACGGGAATTTTTCTAAATCAGGTGCTTCAAAATCCAGTCTGCCGGCTTTTATAAAATCAAAATTTCTTGTTTCAATACCCTCATATCTGTGCGGGTAAGTCAAAGTGTATTGAATCGGAATATGCATTGAAGGAAAACCTAACTGTGCAATAACACTTCCGTCAACATATTCGACCGCGCTGTGTACAATGCTCTGGGGATGTACAACAACCTGAATTTTTTCATAAGGCATATTAAAAAGATGGTGCGCCTCTATAACCTCGAGTCCTTTATTCATCAATGTTGCAGAGTCTATGGTAATCTTTTTGCCCATATTCCATCTGGGGTGATGAAGAGTTTCTTCAACAGTTGCATTTTTTATGTCATCAATTGTTTTGTTTCTGAAAGGTCCGCCCGAGGCTGTTATGATAAGTTTTTCAACCTCTTCTCTTTTGGAAAGGCACTGATGTATAGCTCCGTGTTCCGAGTCTACGGGAAGGATTTTTACTCCGTTTTCTTTTGCCTTTGCCATAACAATATCACCTGCCATAACAAGCGTCTCCTTGTTAGCAAGCGCAACATCTATTTTGTTTTCTATAGCGGCAAGTGTAGGTCTTAAGCCTGTTTTGCCTGAAACTGAAACTAAAATTCTCTCATTTGTTTTATCTGAAGCAACCTCGATTAGACCTTCATCGCCGTATAAAACATTTATTTTAGGAAATTCTTTTTGCAAAGAGAGCGCATTTTGTTCGGATTTTACACAGACATTTTTCGGGTTAAGAATTTTTATCTGTTTTTTGAGCTCCTCAATATTATCTCCGCCGCACACAGAAACAACGTCAAAATATCCCGGCATCTTCTGAATAACTTCTACTGCCTGTCTTCCTATTGAACCTGTTGAACCTAATATTGAAATTTTCATAACTTTTCCCGTATAAAATCTGTCCGCACGCAATTAAATTATAAGATAAATAAATTCCGGACAAAACAGGAATCTTAAAATAACAATTATATTATTATGCACTCTGTGCTGTATCAGGCTGTTCTGCAGGTTTTTTATAAGGCACTGCATAAAGTTCGCCGTAAAATTCTTCCTGATACAAATCAACATCGGAATCCGGCTCGGCAGTCAAAAACAACAGCGCAATATAAGCTGAAATTTTATCCAGACCCAGAAGAGTCAGTGTAGTTAGTTCAACTTTTTCCTGTGTTTCAAAAATTCTTTTTAAGTTTTCATGCAAAACTTCAACGCTTTTTTCGATATATTCGTCATGCGCAAGATTCACGATATCGTCGGGAGTGAGCCTTGCATAAGAGCGTACACGTCTTTTTGCACGTTCATGCGCATTTTTTAAAGACTGTTTTCTATCCAGCTCTTCATAAAACTGCAATTGTTTAATCAAATCTTTTAAGTTAACCATACGGCTTCTGTTAAGCCTGATACTGGTTCTTCGCTGCAATACTTCGTCCAGTGAAATTACGTTATTGGTGTTAATTTCTTCATCATCCCACGGGTCATCATTAAATTCAAAATCCTCAGGATGTTCTTCTTCAATACCTTCTATCTGGTTCGCGTCTATACCTTCCAGTACATTTGATTTCAATCTTAAAAGGATTGCCGCAAACAAAAGAGTCCTGCCTGTTAATCTAAGGTTTTGCGCTTTCATCTGAAAAAGGTGGGCAAGGTATTTGTCCGTAACATCGACAATATCGACATTCCACGGGTCAATTTTTCCGGATTTTGCCATGCCGACAAGAATCTCTATCCCGTCAACCTGATCTGTTATGTCTTTTTGGATTTCATTGACGGAAATCATGGACATATCCTGAGCATCTTCGCTGTGCGAAGCCGACTCCGGAACATAAAAATCATGATTTAAATTTGATTCGGCAGTTTCCATCGTGTTTTGCCTTTTTCTTTCTGAGTAACACCTATTGTTCTATTAGCTGATTCTATCATAGGTTTGCGGTGACTAACTACTACAAATTGCGTATTTTCTGCCTGAGTTCTCACCATATCGGCAAGTTTTTCCACGTTAATACCGTCAAGGTTTGCATCAACCTCATCAAACGCATAAAACGGAGCAGGCAGATATTTTTGTATAGCGAATACAAACGCCAGCGCAGTGAGTGATTTTTCTCCCCCCGACATAAGGTTGAGCCTTGTTTTTTCTTTATCTCTCGGCTGCGCCTCGATAGACATGCCGCCCTGGAACGGTTGGTCAGGGTTATCAAGATAAAGTGTGCCCTCACCTTCCGAAAGTTTGTGGAAAATATCTTTAAAGTTGTCGTTTATGTGGTTGTATGTGTTCATAAACGTATCTTTTTTCAGGTTTTCATAGCCCTGCATTCTGTCCATAATCTGATTTTTTTCGTTAGACAGAGTTTCGATTTTTGTTTTCAGTTCGTTCTGGCGTTCGGAAACCTCGTCATAAGACTTAATTGCGCGCATATTAACGTCGCCCAGCTCGTCCATACGTTTTTGAAGTCTCTGGATTCTGCCGGTGATTTCTTCAACAGAAATCTCAATCTCCTGAAGTTTTGAAATTTCTATACCGTTTTCTTTGAGTTCTTCTTTAATATTTTCCAGCTGCGGTTCAAGTTCGCGTCTGCGTGCTTTGAAAGCTTCTATCTGTTCATCAATTTTTTCTATATTTAAAACAATTATGTTCTTTTGTTTTTCAAGTTCTAAAAACTGTGCGTTAACAGCATCACGCTCGGTTTGAATTTCTATAAGTTTTTCGCCGAGTTCTTTTATTTTAACCTCAAGAACATCAATCTGTTTTTTGAGTTCAACGATTTCTGCTTTGAATTTAACTTTATCCTGCTCATAGACTTCGTTATCAGAGCCGAGTTTTGCAATTTCTTTTGTTTTGGTATCAATAACATCGTCGTGGAACACAATTGTTCTGTTAAAGCCGTCTATTTCGTTATGTGCACGTGCAATTGCGTTTTCGATGTTTTTAATCTGCTGTTCTTTTTCTTCCGTAAGTTTTTTGAGGTTCTGCAGTTCCTGCGGGCTCATTTTTTCCTCGATTTCTTTAATTTCTTCATCGAGTTTAAGAGCCTGCTCATTGTATGACATTAATCTTTGTTCCATGTCATCAAGCTGCTTTTCGATATTTTTAATCTTTGGTTCAGCCTGAGCAAGGAACTCCTGTCGTTCTTTTATGTTGTTTTCATTGCTTTCAGAGTTTGCAATAAGGTTTTGAAGCTCCATTTTTGCCTTATTGTACTCTGTCATTGTATTTGAGTATGAGCCTCTGACTTTATCGAGTTTCAGTTCCAAATCAGTTTTTTTGCGCTCGAGTTCTGCGTATGTTTTTTCAAAACCTTTTAATCTTTCTTTAAATTTAGCAAGCTCATCGTCTTGAGTCTGGCTGAATTTTAACCCAGAACGTTTTTGAGAACCGCCTGAAATTGAACCGGATTTTTCAAAAAGTTCACCGGTTAAAGTAACCATTCTGTATTGTCCAATGAGTTTTCTTGCAGAATTGTAGTCTTCTACAACAAGCGTCTCGCCCAGCGCATGGAAAAATACATTGATGTATTCATCATCAAAATCAATCAAATTTATTGCAAAATCAATAACGCCTTTATCTTTAGGCAGTCTTAAAGAACGGGGGGCTTTGTTGATTTTGTTCAAAGGCAAAAATGTTGCACGCCCTGCGTTAGCGCTTTTTAAAACTTCAATGGCTATTCTTGCTGTTTCGTCATCATCAACAACAACGTTAGCCATTCTTCCGCCCATAGCAACCTCTAACGCTGTTGAATATTCTTTATCAACCTGCCCGAGCTGCGCGAGGGTCGCATGGACACCTTTGATTTTTGCATTCAAAACAGTATCAACCGCACGCCCGAAGTTTGCCTCATCAAACGCCTGTTTTTGCGCTTCCATCTGGGAAATTTTTCTGTAGGCGGTTTGTACATTGTACTGGACGTCATTCAATTCGTTTTTGGTTTTATCCAGTTCATACAGGGTATTTTCCTGAATAGTTTTAAAGTCTTGCAGCTCTTTGCCCAGTTCTTCTACCTGAACTTCAACACGGTCTTTATTGCCTGCAAAATTTTGTTTAAACTCCTCGTACTCCGCAATTTTGTTTTTAGCTTCTTCAACACTTCTCACAAGGTTGTTGAGTTCAGCTTCAAGCGGGGCTTGCTGTTGAATAATCTTTGTTTCCTCGTCTTTAATTTGTTCGAGCTGTTTTCTGAGTTCGTTTCTTTTGGCAAGAAATTTGTCGGCGGTTTCGTTTAAGCCGGAAACCTCCTGCAGAGTTTTCAGCAGGTCAGCTTTTTTCTCTTCTTTTTCTTTTTCAAGATTCTGTATTTCGAGGTTTTTATTTTCTATATTTAATTGAGTTTGTTCTTTTTTCTTTTTAAGATCTTCTATGCCGTTTTTAGCATTTTCAATGGTTTTTAAGTTATCCTGAATACCTTTGTCGGCGTAAACAATGGCGGATTCTTTTCTGTCCACCTGACCTTTTATTTCTTCAACCTGTTTTTTAACCTCGATTTGTTCTGCCTCGCCTTTTTCTTTAACAAGGTCGGAGAGTTCATCGAGTTTTGTTTTTACGGTTAAAAGTTCGGCATCAAGTTTTTTGGCTTTTGATTCTCCTTCTTTTTTACGTTTGTTAGCGTCTAAAATGCTTTCATGCGCACGCTCTAAGCCCTTTTTAACTTCAAAATATTTTACCGTTGTAATTTTACTTTCAAGTTCTGTTTTTTCATCCCTTAATTTTTGGTATTTTAAGGCAATTTCTCTTTCCGCTTTCAATCTTTCAAGAGAGGTTTCGACCTCGCTTAAAATAAGCAGAGAGTTTTGAACGCGGGCTTCCACAGTGCCTAACTCGCCCTGAGCCTGTTCTATACGGCGGTCAAAGTCGGCAACGCCTGCGATTTCGTCAATAATTTTTCTTCTGTCCGTGTCAGAGCAGTTTGTTATGGACATAACGTCGTTTTGCATGATGACGTTATAGCTGTTGGGGGTGATATTGTATTTTTCTAAAATTGTGTGAATATCAGTGAGAGTAACTATTTTGTCGTTTAAATAATAAATAGAGTTGTACCCTTGAGAAGATTTTTTAATTTTACGCGCTACGGAAAACTCTTTTTCCTCTGCGTCTTCCGGGGCAAAGGTAACTTTAACTATTGCTTCATTTCTTCTGTTGTGGGTAGAGATAAGCTGGGAGATTTTTTCCGCTCTTAAGGTTCTTGAAGTAGACAAGCCGAGCGCAAACAAAATACTGTCAATAATGTTACTTTTACCCGAGCCGTTTGGTCCGGAGATAGTTGTAAAACCTTTTAAAAACGGTATTGTGATTTTGTTTGCAAAAGATTTGAAGTTATCTATTTCTACTTCTTTAATGTACATTAAGTTACTCTGTAATCCCAAGTCTAGACATATATAGATATATTGTCTTATAAAGAAATCAACGAGTCAAAAAGGTTACAATAATTTATATAGTTAAGAGCTGTATATATTATACGACGGAGTCCCTCTGCTTGGATGTCCCTACCTGATAAAAGAAATAGTACTGTCATTCTTATATATGTTACGTAATTCGGTAACATACAGAAATAATTTTTTTAACAATAAATAAATTAAAACTGCGTAAGCAGTGTAAGCGGATTTTGCGTAGAGTGAGGACGGAGTCCGCAACTCGAAATAACGCCGAAAAAGTGAGCGTAAGTTTTGTATATTGCAAAACGAAGCGAACGGCTTGAAGGCGTGAAGCAATAATCCAAGACAGCGGCTTTGCCGCAGTGGCTGATTACAGACTCTTTTTGTATTTATGCACAAAATTTTCGTTAAGCGAAGCGGTTAGAAAATTTTGAAGATAAATACAATAGAGTCTGTTTGGATAGCGTCCTTTTTCTTTTCTTGCTTGAGATGTAGGCGAGGTACGAGCCGTACATATCAGGATGCCCTTTAGGGTATGGTTCGTTAAATTTTTATACTGCACGCAAAAGCTACGCTTTTGACTTAGCATACCTCCATTCAAAACTTGACATTTAGTCAACTTTTGAACGGAGTCCTTGCAAAAAAAGAAAAGAAATGAACAAATAAAAAACTAAACCTCTAATTTATGTTTTCTAAACAATTGCATTCTATTAACAAATATTTTTTTCTTTACGTTCATTTTTTCTTTTTGTTTGCGATGCAA
>CASFCQ010000041.1 GCA_949293185.1 uncultured bacterium | reverse complement strand
CACAAACCTGTGCTCGGCAACTCGGGCTATATAAATTGCTCTCTTTTGATATATTAAAATGGTTGTTATAATTACATAGCCCTCAAACAAACCTCGCTTATTGCTGTTTGTGAAACTTTCTGTAATTCACTCCACAAAGGTCGGATTTTTTTGAATATGCAGTTATTTGTATAGCCGCTTACACTGCTTACGCAGTTTCTTATGTTAAGTAAGAATTATTTTTGTCACCGAATTACATAACATATACAATTCCGAACTTGTTTCGGAATCTTACCACCGGCAAGCCCTGAAACAAGTTCAGGGCGACAATTTTAGCTATTATTAGTGAAATTTTAAGTCCCCACTATTCTGCAATATTCCAAGAAATAATATGTAAGCACACACCATTTTTATTGTAAAATTTATGTATGGATATGTAAAAAGTAAGGAATGAAATATGTCAGAAACAGTTAATAAACCTTTAACAGGAGCACAGATTCGAGAAGCTTTTTTAAAATTTTTCTCTGAAAAACACCAATCAACAATAGTTAAAAGTTCTTCACTAGTACCGGACAATCCGACAGTACTTTTAACTACAGCAGGCATGCTGCAGTTTGTACCGTATTTTCTGGGTTATGAAGAATGCCCGTATGAACCTAAAAGGATTACCACCTGCCAAAAATGCGCACGTGCGGGCGGAAAAGACTCTGACATAGAAAATGTTGGCAGAACCCCGCGCCACCACACATTTTTTGAAATGCTGGGGAACTTCTCTTTCGGCGACTATTACAAAGAAGAAGTTATTCCCTGGGCATGGGATTTTGTCACAAACTACCTTCACTTAGACCCGAACAGACTCTACATCACCATCTACAAAGATGACGATGAAGCTTTTGACATATGGCACAACAAAGTCGGAATCCCCGCAGAAAAAATCTTCAGAAAAGGTAAAAAAGACAACTTCTGGGGTCCTGTTTCAGACGTAGGCTCTTGCGGTCCGTGCTCTGAAATTCATTACGATTTAGGTGAAGAGTTAAAATGCTGTGATAACTGTTCTGTTGCCACCTGCGAATGCGACAGATGGGTCGAAATCTGGAATCTTGTATTCACGGAACTTTTCAAAGATAAAGAAGGTAACTACACCCCTCTTGAAAAGAAAAACGTGGATACAGGCATGGGGCTTGAAAGAATAGCAATGGTCGTTCAGGGCAAAACCTCTACCTTTGAAACAGACCTTTTAACCCCGATTTTAAACAAAGTCTGCGAAATGACAGGCAAAGAGTACAAAAAAGACAATAAAACCGATATCTCTTTAAGAATCATAACAGACCACGCAAGATGCGTAACCTTTATGATTTCTGACGGAATCGTCCCCGGCAACGAAGGAAGAAACTACGTACTGCGTATGATTATGCGCCGTGCACTAAGACACGGAAAAATGCTCGGATTGGAACTTCCGTTTTTATACAACATTGTTGACACTGTTGTTGACAATTACAAAGAGGCTTATCCGGAACTTGAACAAAACCGTCAAAAAATTAAAGATGTTATCAAAAAAGAAGAAGAAAAATTCAAACAGACTCTCGACAGAGGACAAAAACTTCTTGATGACCTGCTTTCTGACGGCTCTGATACTATAAGCGGAGAGAACGCTTTCAAACTCTATGACACTTACGGATTTCCGTTTGAATTAACAGTTGAAATTGCAGCTGAAAAAGGCATAAAAGTTGACGAAGAAGGTTTTAAAGCCTGCATGAAAGAGCAAAAAGAACGTGCTAAAGCGGCTGCTCAAAAGATTATTTTAACAGACGATTTAATCTATATTGATATCGAAAAAGAAAAAGGCGAAACAAACTTCACCGGATACGAAAAAAACTGCTCTGAGGCTAAAGTTGTTGCGCTTGTTAAAGATGCCAAAATGATAGACTCGGCAGATGAGGGTGAAACCGTTGATATCGTCCTTGACACAACTCCTTTCTACGCGGAATGCGGCGGTCAGGTAGGTGATTCAGGTGTTATTGAAGGCAAAAACTTTAAAGCAAGAGTTTTAAACACCTTTAAAGTTGACAACCTGTATGCTCACAGAGCAGAAATCACAGAAGGTACGGTAAAACCCGAAGATGAGGTCTGTGCTGCCATTGACGTATACAGAAGAAAACAAATAACAGCCCACCACACAACAGCGCACCTTTTGCAGGCTGCTTTACAAAAAGTACTGGGCGACGGCGTTAAACAGGCAGGTTCTCAGGTTGAACCGGATAAAACCCGTTTTGACTTTTCTTTTGACAGAGCTATGACGCCTGCAGAAATCGAACAGGTCGAAGAGATTATGAACGACTGGATTTCCCGCGGATTAGAACAGCACACTGATATAATGGACGCGGAAGAAGCTAAAAAATGCGGTGCAATGGCTCTGTTTGGCGAAAAATACGGTGACAAAGTCCGTGTTGTAGGCATAAAAGACGAAAAAGGCGAATATGTATCCCGAGAACTTTGCGGCGGCACACACGTCAGCAACACAGCTCAAATAAGACTTGCAAAAGTTGTTCAAGAATCCGCGATCTCCGCAGGTTCAAGACGTATCGAGGTTGTTGTTGCAGATGCTGCGTTTAAGTTCTTAAACGATAAGGCAAAAGAAGCTGACAAGCTTGCTCACCTGTTTAAAGCACAAACTAATGAAATCTGCGAACGCGTGGACAAGCTCATTGAAACAAACAAATCTTTGACCAAAAAGACAGAAGAACTGCAAAATGAGATTGCAACGGCTAAATTTGCAACCTTCCTGAGTAAAACTCAGGAGATAAAAGACGGAAAACTCTTTATCTCTAAGATAGAAGATTTTGAGCCAAACATGGTTAAAACGTTTGTTGAAAAGCTATCCGACAAAATTGGCGACAGCATTATTGTTATTACCTCTGTGAAAAAAGACGGCGGAATATTTATTATGGTTAAAGTTTCCGACAAATTTGTTCAAAAAGGTATCAACGCAGGAAAAATAGTCGGAGAAATTGCGGCAGCCACCGGCGGTAAAGGCGGCGGACGTCCAAACTTTGCTCAGGGTGCAGGCAAAGATGCTTCTCAATTAGACAGCATTCTTGCTAAAGTAGAGTCAGAAATCAAATCTGTTTAAAATACAGGAAAAATAGAAAAGCCTGTGAAAAGTTATTCACAGGCTTTTTTATACGAAAAAATATAGACATTACTCTTTAACTTTTATATCAGACGAATCAAGATTTCTGTTATAAATATAAGAAATTGTACCGCCTACAAACTGCCAGCCAGGGATAAGCGCAGGCAATGTTGAATATACCTGTTCTCGTTTAATTTGTTTTACGAGTTTTTTGTCTTTTTCCGGATCAAGGTTATATTTTTTGGCAACTTTTTCATCAGATCTTAAACCATAGTACAAAGTACTCCAAAAGCTGCCGAATACAGAGTAACCTGCAGCTTTTTGTCTGGCTTTTTGAAGAATTTCCTGTTTCTTTTCTGTTGTTAAATCTTTTTTGTCTGCTTTTTCTGAAATTTCAACAGTATCTTTTGTTTTGTTGTATTTTTCTTTTAAAGCATCTACACCTGCTTTGTCAGTAACATAAGCCCCCAGATTACCGTTGTTAACGGCGACAGCGTACTTGTTATCACCAATTTTAGTAACATTAAAATTGCCTACTGTTTCCACACCCATCATTTTTTATACTTCCTTTCACCGGTACTTGTGTATTATGCTCTATAGAAAACAGCTGACAGTAAAAATTTGCTGAAAAATACATATAGGTAAACAACATTGTTACAAAAAGTTAATCAATCTGTTTTTGTATCCATCGCATAATCAAGTCAACAATATATTTTTGCTGCTGTTCGTTCAGGTGAGTACCTATCGCAAAGCCGTGCCACTTGTTTATACATTTTCTGCAGCAGGTAGCTGTAGCGTGCTGTGCGACAAAAACAGGGTGATTGCGCATAGGGGTTTGTTTACCGTCATTTTCGATATAAGCCGGTGCAATCCTTCTTGTAATAAAATCAACCGCGTGCTGTCTTATTGTATCAAGACCTTTTTGTTCAATATAGTCCCTGTCTTTTTGGGACAGCTTAAAACGGCTGCGGAATTTTGATTTAGAAAGTTTTTCGAAAATATCGTCCAAAGCAACCACCTCAGAGATATTTTAATACTTCCGTAATAAAAATAAAATATCAAAAAATTAGGAGTTTATATAAAAAATTCCGCCGAAATTTTCAAAACTGAGTCATACTAAGCGTTAACAAAATATCTAAAAAGAGATTCTTCGCTTCGCTCAGAATGACGTCTTACAAAATTACCAGAAGACAGGCTTTTAGTCATATCTGAGGAAAATGATATGTAAACCTCCCAAATTATCTTTTATTTAATATGCTTATCAAAGTATTGTTGTGCCTGCTGCATCAGATGTTTATATTCCTGAGGCGGAAGCTTCCCTATTTTTTTATAGTTATTAAATGTACCGTTATGCCTGTAGAGATTACCGTTTATGTCAACTTTGTAATCAAAGCCGATTTCATTAACATCTGCACCAGGTACGTTGTAGCAAACTTCTTGAACTTTTCCGTTAGCATCCGTTTCTATATACAGGTGACTTTCCGTTCGACCGTAGGGATTATTGTCCTTTTTCTTTATAACTGACAGCCCTGTATAAATTACTGGAGAAAATGAAGTTGATTTGGAAACAACAAATTTGTTTTCAGTATCGCTCAATGTTTTGTCCCAATAGCCGACCCCGGCTTGAGCATGTTCTTTATAAAGACTTTCCGGTATATTTTTAATATTTTCAAGTTTGTAAAGGGCTTTAGCATTATAACTTGCATCGCCTTTAGGAATAATTATGTCGTTAATTTTGTCCGATACTTCATAGGCTTGTTTAACCGGATCTTGCGGCGGTGTGTGCTTTTGCTGCGCAGGCGTTTCGGGTTTTGCTTTTTCAGATGAAGGCAGATATATAACTTCGTTAACTTCAATATTATTTGCCGCCTCCAGCGATTTTTTGTCATTGAGTTTAGCTATCTTATACATCATCTCCGAGATTTCGGCATTAGATGCATTCTCTTTATTTATATGCTTTTTGGCAATATTCCAAAGATTATCGCCTTTTTTTATTTTGTAAGCAACTTTGTCATCGCAATTCACCGGAGTAGAAGCGTACTTGTTATTGTAATATGTATTAGATTCCTTGCTGTAGGATACAGAATTAAACATTAATATTCCCTCCTAAAATTCCCGTATATTTTTATAAAAACAACAAGGAATCAAAAATTGCCATTTTGATAAAATTAAAAAAAAATTTTAATATCCCAATTCCTCGTTAACAAGCAATACCGTTATCTTTTCAGCAGGTTTACAGAGTCTTGTTATAACGATTTGAGAACAAATGCTGTCAGCGCTCAAACAATCGGCACAGGCACCGGAATAAACGCAGGGAGTTTCTTTCTTAGCCATTGCGTTGATACGCTGCATATTTACGGGTGCAGCGACATTGCGTGCTCGTGAGAGAGCATCTTGCAACGTTTTTGCGACTTTATTCATGCCGGCAACTACAATAACCCTTTTAGGTCCAAAACACAAGGCTGCAACGCGATTGCCAGTTCCGTCAACGTTAACAAGCTGCCCGTCCTCGCTTATCGCATTTGCGCTCATCAAAAAAGTGTCGCACAAAAGCCCTTTGCGGGTAAGCTCAACTTTTTCTTCAGGAGTTTTTGCGCTGTCACGGTTGATTACATTATAACCGTTTTCACATAAATATTTTGTTATTCCTGCCTGCTCAAGTGTAACCGAGCCGCCCCAGGAGATTGTTTCTTCTTTTGTGACGAGTTCAAGCACTTTTGCAAGTGCTGCGGCAGCGTTTTCGCAATAAATTGCATTAAAATGTCTTTTTTCAAGTGCGTTAACAACTTTTTTAGCAAGTTTTTCATTGCGTTCTTTTACATATGTATTTTCACTCATGATAAAGTCCCCGTATAATTATTTCTTTTCTGATTGTAACTCTTTTGCATACTTTTGAGCAAGTTCCCGGGGCATATACATCGGAGTAAAGCCCCAGCCTGTTAAATCAACTTTTTTCTCTTTGTGTTCAGCTTCGTCAATGAGTTTTTCAAGTATCTTGTTTACATCCGTACTGCCGTATTTTTTCATAAAAAACTTTTGCTGGTGCGAATCTTTTGTCAGCGGCAAAAATCTTTTCCCCCTGAGAAAATGCGCAACATGAGAATCACAATCCGCAACGGACACAATAACCGGCTCGATACCGTTTTCCAGACAATGGCGTACAGTTATTTTGTCAGCAAGTTTGCCAATGCCTCCGTATTTAGAATCATTATTATTCTGTAAATAATTGACAACAACTCTCGGGCCTGTTATGTGTTGTTTGGGATAATCCAAATAAATTTCATTGTCCAAAATTGACATGGCATAAGCTTCTTTCGGCTTTTTGCAAAGCGACAGATAGACATAACCGTATTCTTTTTTAAGGTTCGGCGACATAAAATGGTATGCTGTATCGTTTTTTCCATACGTAGATTTAAGAATAACGACTTTAACCGCTTTATTCTTTTCTTTATCCCATATAAACCCTGTTCTTTTAGGGTCATAATCCAATTTGATATCAGTTATTCTTACCTTGGGGATGAAGTTTTGGCATTCAATCACGTATCTGCCGCTTTTAAGATGAATTTTTTGCGGTTTGCTCAAATCAATATTAACCCGGTTAGAGCAAGTAACATTATCAAAAGGATTGTATACTGACATATTAAAGTTTTTTAGCGCTGAAGTTTTTTCAAAACTGTCGTTTTTTTGCGTTTTTGCCGCTTTAAAACTGATTTTGGCAGGTTGGTTTTGGATTGAACCGTTGATATGGTTATTTAATTTTGTAAAATCAAAATTTATGCTCATACCGGCATAAAACATGTAAATATAAATTATTGCCCCAAAATCCTGATTTTTTTGACGGATATTTTTTAAACTTTTTATATAGTAAAATATTTTTAACAAAAAGGTTTTTATATGATAAACGACATGACAAAAGGCAGCCCGTTAAAGCATATATTGCTTTTTACCGTGCCGCTTTTGATAGGCAATGTATTTCAACAGTTATATAATATTGCGGATATTGTTATAGTAGGCAGAACAATAGGCACTAACGCCCTTGCGGCGGTTGGGGCAATTTCGCCCGTGTTTTTCTTTGTGATGTTTGTTGTAGTCGGATTAACAAACGGTTTTGCAATCATCACGGGGCAAAGATTCGGAGCAAAAGATATGAATGGAGTAAGGCATTCCGTAACTGTTTCGACTGTATTAAGCAGCGCGATTACTATTGCATTTTCTGTTGTACTTATGCTTTTAATGCATCAAATATTATACTGGATGAATGTACCGAAAGAAATTTATTCCGACGCTTATTATTACATAATGATTGTCATGGCGGGGCTTATTACAGCCAACTTTTACAATCTTCTGGCAAGTATTGTAAGAGCGCTTGGAGACAGCAAAACTCCTCTTTACTTTTTAATATTTGCCTCGGTTTTGAATATTATTCTGGCGCTTGTATTTATTTTGCAATTTAAAATGGGCGTTCCGGGGTCGGCAATAGCGGTTGTACTTTCTCAGGGTGTATCGGCTTTGATGTGCGTATTTTACATAAAGAAAAAATTTCCGATACTCCATCTAAAAAAAGAAGACTGGCTTTTTGCTGTACGCAAAAGGAATTTCGGCTTTGCAATGGAGCATTTAAACGTAGGTGTCCCTATGGCTGTGCAGTTTTCGGTTCTCGGCATAGGAATATTGATTTTGCAAAGCGTTTGCAATACATTCGGCCCAAACTTGATTGCCGCATTCACAGCAGCTTTGAGAATAGAGCAAATTGCAACAATGCCGATGATGTCTTTGGGGGTTGCGATATCAGCTTACACTGCACAGAACTTCGGGGCTTACAATTTTTCCCGTATACGATACGGAGTAAACAAATGTTCGCTTTTGTGCCTGTCATTAAGTATAGTTATGACTCTTATCATGCATTTTTACGGAAGTGACATAGTGGCTGCTTTTTTAGGAACAAAAGCCAACGAAATAGTATCAATAGCAAGAAGCTACCTGTTAATAAGCACAATGTTTTACTTTTTCCTCGGACAAATTTTTGTGTTTAGAAATGCGCTGCAGGGTATGGGTGAAACTATCCTGCCTTTGTCAGCAAGCATAGCGGAACTTGTTGTAAGATCGTTTGCCGCGATTTATCTTGCCGTAAAATTCGGATATTACGGAATTTTTTATGCCGGACCGATTGCCTGGATTTCTGCTTCTACCATAATGGCTGCGGGGTATTATATGAACCTGTTTAAAATTGCCAAAAAAGCACACGCAAACGCAAGGCTGCAGCGCAGGATGGAAAAAGGTTTTAATATAACAGTCGATTAAGTATTTTGCTTATTATATTGTTTAGCAAGTTTTTCAATTGCTTTGTTCATATCAGTCATATCAATTTTAAAATTGTCCAAATCTTGTTGATTTACGGTTTTATTTCGCATCTTTTCATAAATGCCGAGTCTTTCAAGAGCACAAGAATGAGCGGCATAAAAAGTTTCTGCAACATCAGAACCGTTAAAATGATTTTCAAACATTTTCTTACATAACTCATCTTTATCTATATTATTATCAAGCGGCTTGTTTTTTTCATAAATATCATAAATCTGCTTTACCCCATTTAAATCAGGCATTTTTACTTCCAGAGAAAGTCCGAACCGTCCGCTGCTTAGCAAGGCCTTGTCTAACAGTTCTACTCTGTTTGTTGCAGCAATAACAAATACATTGGCATCACTTTTTTCCAGGTCGCTCATAAGGGTAAGCAGCTGATTAACAATATCATCCTGATGTCTTGCTACATCGCTCGAGCCGCCACGAGTCCTTGCAATAGAGTCAATCTCATCAATAAAAATAATTGTAGGCTGATTTTCTATTGCTTGTTTGAATAGATTACGCCAGTTTTCTTCTGTTTTTCCGACCTGTGACTGGGTAAGGTCATTTGCCCCGAGTTTTACAAAATTTACTCCCATCTCATTGGCGAGTGCCAGTGCAAGCATTGTTTTTCCGCATCTTGGAGGTCCGTAGAGCAATATCCCTTTATTAACTCTAAAACCCTTATAAAAATCAGGATACGTGACAGGGAAAATAACATTTTGCTCTAGTGCTTTTATGTTTTCATCCTGTGCACCTATATCAGAGAACATTATTTTTTTTATTTTTTCAGTTTTTTTGCCTGTTTTTTGTTTTAAAGCCGAAAGCCTTGTTTTATTGTAATTTATTATCTCGGCATCGGTCTCCAAATAGTTGTACTTTTCGACTTCGTTTTCAAAAATAAATCTTTTGCTGATATTTCCAAAGTCCATTTTTATTATTGCTTCTTTTTTATACGGACCGAAGGAAATATACTGATTGTTTTTTAATTCTACAGGATCATCCGCCTGATGTGCAAAGTTGCATTTTACAAACTTATCTGTGTTTTGGGGATTTGATTCGTAAATTTGAATAACTTCAAGCGGATGCAGCTTAAAGAGTTTTAGTTGTTGGTTGTCTTTATAATCTTTGTATATCGCAAAGGCACTGTTATTGAATGTATTTTTTACGTAGTAAATATTCTGCAGAGGCATTTTTATATATTGAATCTGGGAAGAAAGAAGATCTTTTGCGTTCTCAAAATCTTTGGCAAAAATCACTATGCTTTTGTTATCAAGACATTGAATTGCTGCGTTTAATTTTTCTTCAGGCGTTGATTTATGATTTTTATCAAATCCGAACAGACCGTAAAACGCAATATTGTTTGCTGCTTTAATCCCTTGATAATTTTGATGATTTATCCTGGCGGCAGGTTCTGTAACATTTATTTTACCTGCACCTGCATCGTTTTTTTGCTGCTTTAATAAGCGTGAAGTGTATAAAGATATACCTGACATTCTCATAAAAATTTAACTCTCTTTATAATTATACCAAAAATGAACAAAAAATTTTTTGCTTGTTGATTTAAAAAATTTAAGACGATAAAATCTATCATTCAGAAAAAAGAGGTGACTAAATGGCATACTTATATCTTGCAATTGCAATCATAGCTGAAATCTTTGCAACAACAATGCTAAAAGACACAAACGGATTCAGCGTATTATTGCCGTCGTTATTCACTATAATCGGATACGGTATTGCATTTTTTATGCTAAGTCTTTGTGTGCAAACTATACCAACAGGAGTAATTTATGCGTTATGGTCAGGGACAGGGATTGTCGGAATAGCAATACTCGGCTGGATAATACACAAACAGGTACTTGATATACCGGCTATTGCAGGTATTATACTGATACTTACAGGAGTTGTTGTTATTAAACTTTTTTCAAAAACAGTAGTTTGATATTAGCTTTTTCGGCAATGAAAACCGGCAAATTGTTCTTTATATTGCGGATATGAATACGGTAAATAAGTTACTTAAGGCATATTCGCACAATACTATACTCCATTATGACAAATGGAGCGAAAAACATGCTTACAGGGCACTTAACAACGGAAATTTAAAACAATGGATTTCTAATATTCTGCCGTGTGAGCTGTTGGAAAGGAGTCTTAAAAAAGCCATAGAATCAATTGTTACACTGTGCGAATGCACAACTTTTTATAAAAAATTTCCGGATGATATACGCACTCCGGACTACGGTGACAAGTGGGGACGAATCGCAAATTACATAGAAATCAATAATCGTGCAATCGCAGAAATGCAAGGTCACACCTGCCGCAAAGGATTGTTAAGCGCAATAAAACTTCTGCCTGCAATTCCTCCGTCAGCAAAAAGCTGGGCAAACTGCATTATACTCTCACAAATATGGCCTAATATTTACGGTGACGGCTACAACAAAGAACCATGGGAAGAAAATTCAATCTACGGCATAAAACTCGGCATAGGTTACAGTGAAAATATTATTGACTACCAAAAGTCAGAAAAAATTAGCCCGGAAGAACAATTTAAAGCTTTCAATGACCTTGCTCATTTCAGAGGTTTGAAAACTGGTTTTAGAACGATTATATCCGAAGACCAGTTGAAAGTATCTAAAGCGTATCATGATGATGAAAATTTCCGCTGGTCAAACCCCGAGCATGTGGAACTGTATATACAAGAAATGGTAAACATTGTAAATACCGGTTTTGAAGCTATTTTTGTGGATTCTGCAAAACATATAGGCGGATATGATTTGCAAAACTACACAGGAGTGGGAGCGCTGCCTGACTATCCGCAGATGCAGTATATTACAGATGAAATACGCAAACGCTCCGGATGCACTACTTTGAGTTTTGTAGGGGAAAAAAGTTCGGACGATTTTGAAAGATACAGAAAAATGGGGCTTAATGCAGGGACAGCTTTTATTTCTGTAGACGATTTTGACAATGTCAAATACTGGTCTGACAGACTAAAATACTCAAGAGATTATGCACCTGGGGTTGAAGTATCCAACGATAACACCGAAGGCGGAACAACTTACGAAACCAGATTAAACAGAATAAGAAACTGTCTTTTCGGATTTGAATATGCGAGTGACAAGCTGCCAAGCTTTATGCAAATGGAAGATTTATTCCCGCTGAGGTATGACACTAATACGCATCATCTTATGATGTGCAATCCTTCATATTCTTTAAATAAAACCCCGCAAAGCCATTGGAGAGAACTATTCACAAAAGATGACGGAAGATACTACAATCATCAGGTAGGAGAAATATTTGCACACGCTTTATTTTTGTAGATAACAAATATTCATATAGTCAATTAAAACATTTGCTTTACTTAATATAAAAAATCATTATCATATTAATTATGAAAAGATTTTTTACCAGTTACCTGTTACTTATGTTTTTATTGCCGGCTTTGCCCTGCGCAGCTTTTGATGATGATTTTTGGGATGAACCAATAAAAATAGATGAGGCTGCCAAAAGCCAGCAAAAAGCTGTAACGGATCAGGAGTTTAATAAAGTTCTGAACTTTTTTACACGCAACAAAAAGAAAAAAGAAGACAAAAAAAAGCCAAAAGGCGCTCCTATAGGTCCGCAGCTTCCTGAGGGACAGACACCTCCGCCGGACTACAATGTTATACCTGCCAAATACGATGATTATCCGACAGTTATGATTCCGGTAACTCTTGTCACCCCATCAGGTACGGAAATAGCACCCGGATATTACAGAATACTGTCTGTTAAAGCGGAAAACAGAACTTTTTACTTGAATTTTTATCAGGGCAACCAGCTTATTGCAAAAATCAAGGCTTATGAGGTTAATACAGATCATAACCAGCAGTCGCTCAATTATGCCAAAGTAATTCCTGTAAATGACATGTATATGGATGTTATTTACGGTGACATCGACTGCAATATTGAGGCGAGGGTTGATATTAAGCAATAAAAAAAGCCTTAACTTTTTTCGGTTAAGGCTTTTTATTATTCAATTTATATTATTAGCTTACACTTCAACATATTCTCTCAAACGTTTGCTTCTGTTTGGATGTCTGAGTTTTCTTAAAGCTTTAGCTTCGATTTGTCTGATACGTTCACGTGTTACGCCAAAGAGTTGACCGACTTCTTCAAGTGTTCTTTGACGTCCGTCATCCATACCGAAACGGAGTCTTAAAACATCTCTTTCACGAGGAGAAAGACCGCTTAATACTTCTGCAAGATCTTCTCTCAAAAGTTCGTGAGCAACCGTTTTTACAGGAGCATCGGCGTCTTTGTCTTCGATAAAATCGCCGAGTCTGGAATCTTCTTCTTTACCTATAGGAGTTTCCAAAGACAAAGGTTCTTGTGCAACTTTGATGATTTCACGTAATTTAGAGATTGAAATATTCATTTCCTGTGCGAGTTCATCTTCTGTCGGTTTTCTTGAAAGTTCTTGTGCAAGTTTTCTTGTAACTTTTTTCAATTTATTGATTGTTTCAACCATGTGAACAGGGATACGGATTGTACGTGCCTGATCGGCGATAGCTCTTGTAATAGCCTGACGAATCCACCATGTAGCATAAGTAGAAAATTTGTAGCCTCTTTCGTGGTCAAATTTTTCAGCGGCACGGATAAGACCGAGATTGCCTTCCTGAATAAGGTCTAAGAAGAGCATGCCTCTGCCAACATATTTTTTGGCAATAGAAACAACAAGTCTTAAGTTAGCCTGTACTAATTTTCTTTTTGCAATTGCACCAACATTACCGCCCTGGATAATTTTTCTTGCAAGGTCGATTTCTTCTTCTGCTGTTAAAAGTTTTATACGTCCGATTTCTCTTAAATACATTCTTACGGGATCGTCAAGAGAAACACCTCTGGGGACTGCTATTTGTTGTTCATCATCAGCATCTAAATCGTCAGAGGACTGCATATAAATTTCATCAGCTGCAACCGAGCTGGATTTTCCTATGATAACATCGATACTGTCTGTAGTAATTGTTTCCGGTTCGCTAAATAAATCATCACCGGTTGTATCATCATCTTGAAGTTCATCTTCATCGATTATACTAACGAGTGATTTGTCTGACATTCTTTTTCTGCTCATTAATTGTCTCCAGTTCTTAGCTTGTTTTTATTTTTTAAAAGCTCTTTTAATTGAATCTGTTTTTCAATAGCTTTTATGTCGTCGTCATTAACCTCTTTATATTGAGACCGCAAGTGGCTTTTGACTTCCTTTTCCTTAAAAGCATTAATAGTTTCAATGTTTTCATTAATAGCTGTTTTAAAATCTTTTTCCGACAAATCTTTAAAACTGTCGGATAAGTATATCAAATCTGTAATTATATCTTTGACTTCATAGTCCTCGGCAAATTCTGTATACAGGGTTTCTGTTAATTCTTTAACATTATTTATCCAGGGTTTCTGTTAATTCTTTAACATTATTTATCCGTTGAACCAATTTGTCAATTGTATTTTTTACAATTATTAATGTTTCATTCGTAAAGTCTACATCCTTTAAAATGTTACTTAGTGTTTGAATACTATATGTACTTTCATTTACTAAATACATCGACAATAAATTTTTTTGCGCTTTTTCCGAGATATTTAAAGATTTCTTTACAATTGGTGCAAGCTGCTTTTGTGGAACAGGTTTGGACGAATAAGTGTTAGAAAAACCATTATTAAAATATTTTTTTAATTCCGCCAAAAGACTTGTTTCATTTACATCGAGCCTGTTTGCAACTATTTTTACATATTCGCCTCTTACAATATTGTTGCTGATTTCTGCAAGGTAGGGCATTACCTCTTTTACAATCGAGCTTTTTTCTGTAGGAGACATTCCTTTTTGATAGTTTTTTAAAACACTTTCTATTTGAAAGTCCACAAGCAGCGGTGCTTTTTCTAGCACATGCCTGTATGCTTGCGCTCCATTTTCTCTGATAAATTCATCAGGGTCTTTGCCTTCCGGAGGAACAACAACTCTTAATTCACAAGCATATCTGTCGTTTGTTGAAGATATAGAGCCAAAACTTTCGTCGAATTGCTTTATATTTCCGAGTCCCGCAAATGCATCTTTTATAACATCTGCGCCCCTTTTTGTTGCCATTTGTCCTGCTTTATCCGTATCGAATGCCAGATAAATACGTCTGGAAGGAGTATAGCGTGAAATCATTTTTACATGACTGTCAGTCAAAGCCGTTCCGCACGCTCCGACTGCATTCTTTACCCCGTTCACCTGAGCGGAAATAACATCAAAATATCCTTCCATAATAATTATGGAATCATTTTCTTTTATAGAATCTTTTGCCTGATACAAACCATATAAGATATGACTTTTGTTATAAACAAGCGTGTCTGGCGAGTTAAGGTATTTAGGGTTTTGACCGGCTTCTATTGCACGTGCGCCAAATGCAACGATGTTCCCCTTTTCGTCAAAAATAGGAATTGTTATTCTGTTTCGAAAACGATCTACATATCCGTTGTTATTTTCTCTTTTGATTATAAGTCCTGCTTTTTCCTGAATATCTTCAGGATATTTACCTTTAAGATATTGCTGCAAAGCGTCATAAGAATTAGGCGCAAAACCGAGCATATAGGTTTCGATATTTTCATCGGTAATACTTCTGCCGGACAGGTATTTATAAGCCTCGGAACTTTTATCAGATAAAAGAGTCTTTTTATAAAATTCCGCACAATCTTTCATGCAGGAATAAATCTGCTCTTTAATATCTTTAGTATCCTTGCCTTTTTCAAAAGAGGCAGGAAGTTCAATACCGAGTATTTCTGCCTGCTCTTTTACAACTTCATGAAAAGACTGGTTGTTTATCTTCATCAAGAAACTAAAAACATCGCCGCCTTCTCCGCAGCCAAAGCATTTATAAATTTGTTTAGCCGGACTTACGCTGAAAGAAGGTGTTTTTTCATTATGAAACGGGCAGCAGCCCCAGTAGTTTCCACCTTGTTTTTTTAAAATTACATATTTAGAAACGACATCAACAATATCCAGCCGGTCTTTTATTTGTGAAACAACATCTTGATAGGTTTGCGTACTCATATTAATAAAATTATATCACAGTTATTTTAGCGGATAGGGTAAACTTTGATAAATTATAAACTGTATTTACTATTTATATGCAATTTTAATGATATTTAACAAAAAGTGTACAGTATACTTTTCAAATAAAAAAACATGTGTTAAGATTTTTTATACAAACTTTAAAATACGGGCAATTTTTTACCGCCGGATGTTTTTATTTATATGTGAAGGTGAATTGAAAAATTGTGTGTGAAAGGAAGTAATCTGAATGTTAAAACTTATCAGCAATTTTATTGAATCTGTTCTTTTGGGTCTTTATGAACTGGCTCCTGTTTATATCACAGTAGATTGTGACAATTATTCAAGAAAATAACATTCGTTTTATAAGTAATCGTTTTATTTTTATGCTGTAAATTTAACAATTATTGTAAATTTATGGTAAAATATCCCTATAAATTTTTTTAACTAAGTTTTGGGGACTTTTATGGATAACAGTTTGAACGTATTACTTATAGATGGTGATGAAAATTCCAGAAGTGTAATAAAAGCCTACCTTGCTGATTTGGAAGGTGTAGGTATAGCTGCAGAATTTTCCGAGTATAATGCAGGTTTTAACCTTGCCGAAACTTCCGGCAGGTGTATTGTTGTTGTTGATATTTCAGATAATTTTGATAAATGTATTAACAGTATAAAAAGTTTGAGAGCACAAAATAGAGAAGCTTTTGTTGTTGCTTTATCAAACAGAACTTCTGCAGAAATTATTATAAAAGCTCTTCGCGCAGGTGCAAAAGATGTAGTTGCAAAACCTGTTATTAAAACAGAATTTTTAGAGATTATTACAGATTTAATTAAGGATATTAATTCAACAGAAACCAAGGATACCTGCAAAATTATTTCTACTTTTTCGAACAAAGGCGGAATTGGTAAAACATCTATAGCTGTAAACCTTGCTGTAGAGCTGGCGCAAATGTCCAAGGAAAAAGTTGCACTCATTGATTTGAATCTGCAGCTTGGTGATGTAGCTACATTTTTGGATATGACTCCGGCTTTTGCAATGGATTATATTGCGGATAATATCAACAATCTGGATGAAGAAGAGCTCCTAAAAGCAATGACCCGCTATAAAAACACAAGTCTGTATGTTATTGCAGATCCTTTAAATATTGATAAATCAAAAGATATAACTGCAGAACAAATAAAGAATATTCTAACTGCGTTAAAAAAGACTTTTTCATACATTGTCATTGATATAGGCACTAATATTGATTCCAAAACTATTACAGCACTGGATGTCAGTGATTTAATACTGTTGATAGCAATAGTTAATCTGCCTGCTATCAGAAGCACTCAAAGATGTATGGAATTGTTTGACAAACTTGGGTACAACGCAGACAAAATAAAGCTTGTGCTCAACAGGTATATGGAAAATGAAGACATAAAAACTTCTGACATAGAAGAAGTAGTCAAACAAAAAGTGTATTGGAAAATACCTAATAATTACCTTATAATGATGTCAGCAATCAACAAAGGAGTCCCGGTAAACGAGATAAATCCTGATTCCAATGTTGCAATTAACTACAAAGAGTTTGCATCAAAGATATCGGATTATTTGATTACTCAAAAATTAAATAAGAATTATAACAGAGAAGTAAGAATATAGTTGGAGAGAGAACATTGTCATTAAAAGATAGAATAAAAAGCAAAAAGGGCGGATATTCTTCTGAGTCTGGAGAATACAAAATTTCAATTGCTAAACTTGCAAGAGCAGCAGCAAAAGTAAAAAACCCCGCTGATTTAGGAAATATTGTAAAAGAGTTTTCGAGATTTTTAAACGCAATGGAAGCAAAAGATGCGCAGTTAATATTCAGAGGCAACTTTGACCTCGGTCAAAGAACCCTTTTAAACTGTGTGCTTTCCAATTTTATTGATGACGGTATTTATGAAGAAGATGAAGAAACAGACCAAGAAGCAACCTCATCAGCTTCAAAGCTTGTAAGAAGAAGAAAATCTGTAAAAGAGCGTCTTGAAGAAGACACGGAAGAAGAATAAATTTTTAAAATTCTTTTATAAATTAATAAAAACAAAAACACAATTTATGCCAATTGTGTTTTTGTTATGTTTTATATTTAAAGCAGAATTACATTCTTTCAGGTGCTTCTACAGCAAGCAAGCCCAGAGATGTTTTTATAACGGTTGATACTGATTTTACAAGTGCAAGTCTGGCTGCTGCAAGTTTTTTATCTTCTGTTAAAACCCTTGAGAAAGTATAAAACTGGTGGAAGCAACCTGAAAGCTCTTGCAGGTATTTGCAAATCATATACGGTGCTCTGTTTTTTGCCGCAGAAAGTATAAGAGGTTTAAATTCTTCAAGTTTTAGGATTAATTTTCTGGCAGAAGCGATTGATTTTTCGTCATCCACGGACCATAAAAGATTTAAATCAGCATCCATAATGGCTTTATCGAGTTCGTCTTCCTCAAATAGCGGAGCGATTTTTTCTTTGGTTTCAACATTAATACGCTCTGTTTTAGCATTTCTGAAAATTGAACAAGCACGCGCATGAGCGTATTGGACATAAAATACCGGATTTTCATCTGTTTTTGATTTAGCCAGTTCAATATCAAAATCAAGAGTTGTATCAATGCTTCTTATTATCATCCAGTATCTTGTTGCGTCCACGCCTACTTCGTCAATCAGGTCTTCTAATGTAACCATATTTTTTCTTTTGCCCATACGGGTGGCTTCTCCGTTTAGAACAATGTTAACAAGCTGACCTAGCAGCACTTCGAGCTTGTTCGGATCATCGCCCAATGCTTCAATAGAAGCTCTCATCCTTGCGACATAACCGTGGTGGTCTGCGCCCCAGATATTAATAAGTTTGTCAAAGCCTCTTTTAATTTTATCGTGATGATATGCAATATCTGCTGTCAGATAAGTGTTTGAGCCGTCAGTCTTTCTTAATACTCTATCCTGGTCGTCACCGAAAAGCGATGACTTAAACCACAGTGCGCCTTCTTTTTCATACAACATACCAAGCTCATTCAACTTATTTACGCATTGCTCAACCTTGCCGGATTTGTGCAGGTCAGTTTCTGAATAAAAGTTGTCAAAATGGGTATGGAATTTGTTCAATAGCTCTTTTTGCAGTTCTAACATCTTAGCCTTTGCAAAAGAGCTTAAGGTATCGAGCTGTTGCGTGGTTAAATCGTTTGTTAAAGTTTTAGCAAACGCAGAGTTCTCTTTAACAAACTCTTTTGCAACAGGAATAAGATAATCGCCGGGGTAATAGGATTTTTTTTCAATTTCATCAGTCGGAAAATCTATTTTTTCGCCCAATTCCTGAAGCACTCTTATATGCAAAGAACGTCCCAGATTCTTAATCTGATTGCCTGCATCGTTAATGTAGAACTCCTGATATACGTTATATCCTGCAAATTTTAACAAATTTGCAAGTGCACTGCCCATTGCCGCCCAGCGTCCGTGCCCTATGTGAAAAGGTCCTGTCGGATTGGCAGAAACGTATTCTAAAATAACTTTTTGCCCTGCACCATAATCATTTGAACCATAGTCATTTTTTTGATTCATAATTTCTTGAACTATAGTGTTAAGAAAGGATTTTCCGAGTTTAAAGTTTATAAAACCGGCAACGGTAGATATTTCACAGTCATCAATATTTATTGCTGCAGCTACAGCCTGAGCAATTGCGGGAGGTGCCATTTTTGCAAATTTAGCAAGTGAAGACACATTAACAGCGATATCTCCAAACTCTTCATTTTTAGGAATTTCCGCATTTAATGAAAAAGCATCGTCAGCTTTCAGCTGATTTAGTTTGCCTTCTTTAGCCGCATTTTTAATTGCATTGGTCGTAACGTCAATAATATATTGTTTTAACATAATCCACCTTGTAAAATTTTTATAATTCCACAAAAATTATAGCCAAAACAATATTTAATTAAAATAGTTGTTAGTTATTGGTTGAACCTGCAAGCATTCTTTTTTTCATTGCATAGAAATAGAATTTGTCCATTTCTTCCATGCAATCATCGATTACTTTTATAAGTTCAATCAAATCCTGCTGCATTTTTATATGCTTTAATTGATTTTCGTCATATTCGTTATTAAATTCCATGTATACTCCCTTTTTTAGACATTTCATGGAATATATCGGCATTTATTTTTTTAACTTTATATTTTGCAGCTATATTGTTAAAATTTGTAAATTTTCGAAAATCAGAAATTCTTTGTTTAAATAAGTATAATTTTTACAAAAAAATTCCCCCGAAACATTGAGGATTATTAATTTTCATGAAGTTTTTATTTGACAAAAACAGCTAAAATTTTTAATATTATATTTATAGTAATAAATACTAGGATAATTAAATGGAGAAAACTAATGGTCACAAAAGCCTACACGGATGACGAATTTGAATCACTTATTACGCAGTACGACTACAAATTTCAAAAGGGAGATTTAGTAAAAGGGTTAGTTTGCGGCTACGATTCCGATGGAGTAATCGTTGATATAGGAGCAAAAACGTCTGCCTGTGTCCCGGAAAGAGAAGCTAGAGTCGATACATCTGTATCAGTGGAAGATACGCTGAAAAAAGGCGAGGTATATGAATTTCTTATAATAAAGGAAGAGGATGAAGACGGACGCTTTATGCTTTCCCACAAAAAAGTTGCAATGGCATATGCTTGGAAAGAACTTGAAGAACTTAAAGAAAAAGATGAAACAATTGAAGGAACTGTTGTTGCAATTGTCAAAGGCGGTGTTCTTGTTGAAATTAAAGGAGTCAGAGGCTTTGTTCCATCCAGCCATTTAAGAGCCAAAGATACAGAGAATATTGTCGGACAAAAAATAGAATTAAAAATACTGTCGCTTGACCCAGCGCAGAATAATTTCATACTTTCTAACAAAAAAGTATACTCCGACAGCCAGGAAGAAACAAAAGAAAATATGTTTTCTAATCTTGAAGTCGGTCAGGTTGTTAAGGGCGAAGTTGTTCGCATTACCGATTTCGGTGCGTTCATTGATATAGGCGGTATGGACGGATTGCTGCCGCTTTCACAGATGTCATGGCGCTGGGTTGACCATCCGTCAGATGTTTTGAAAATTGCAGATACTATCAATGTAGAGATTATAGGTATTGACCACGATAAACAACGTGTCAGCTTAAGCTTAAAAAATCTTGAAGCTGATCCCTGGATTGAAGCCAAAAAGCAAATCAAAGAAGGCGACAAGGTAGAAGGAACTATCACACGTATCAAACACTTTGGTGCATTTGTTGAAGTATTTGCCGGTGTTGAAGCATTGCTTCCTAATAATGAGGTGGTTGAATACCAGAACAAAAACGGATGTATTCTTGCTCCCGGAGATAAAATTAAAACAACGATTATCAAATTTAATCCGGATGACAGACGAATCAGCCTCAGCATTGATGCTGAATAAATGAAAAGATTCTTCACTAATAAACCCGCGGCTTTTTGTCGGCGGGTTTATTTTTTTGTTGAAGAATTTGAAGATTTTTGATAATAATTCATTCCTTTGTAGTTTAAAAGCAAAGATTTTGGACTGATAAGCCCGGTGTCAAACAAAAGCTGAGCCTGCGCCTTATTATATTCAATAATTGAGCGCAAAAGCTGCTGGCGCGCGCTTGTTTTTTCAGTTTGGGAGGTTAAAACATCAATAAAAGTATTTTGTCCGACATCAAAACCAATCAATGAAAATTTCAATCCTTCATCTGCCGCTTTTACCTGAATTTTATTTGATTCTATTTTTTCAAGAGCAGTTTTAGAGCTGTAATATGAGCCGACGATGCTTTCTTTTATTTGTCTTTCGAGATTTGTAAGCTCATAGCGCGCTGTTTTTATCTTTGCGAGATCTGCATTTTTTTGCGTTATTGTTCCTACCCCTAGTTTTTTACCGAGCGGAACATCTACATTCAGGCTTAAAGTATGGTTAGCTCTAAGGCTTCCTGTTGATGTCGTTCCAACTTTTGCAAATTCAAAACTCAAACTTATATTAGGCGCAAAGTCTGTATAATTTTTATTCTTTAAATTAACCAAAGAGCGGATTTGCGCCTGTTTTGTTTTCACATCTTCTCTTGCCTGCAAAGCAACGTTATAAAGGCAATCTATATTATTTTTCTTTTGTATGAGTTCCCTTGGGGACACAATGTGCTCATATGGATAAAGAGTTAATGTCACATTGATTCCCATTATATTGGCAAGCTGTGCCTGCTTTAGTCTGAGGTCATTTAACGCGTTTATCAACTCTTGTTTTGCGTCGGCAAATTGTGCTTCCGCTCTCAAGATATCATATTTTGAACCAATGCCTATCTGATATCTTGCCTGCATGAGTTTTAGCTGTTCCTGCCTGTCTCTCATGTTTGAGATAAGTACTTCTATATTTAACTTTGATTCAAGCAGGTCATAATAGTATGTAGCTGTCTTTAGTAAAAGTTCGCTTTGTGTATATTTAAGATTATGTTTTTGAGATTTATACAAATTATTGGCACTGGCAATATCAAAAAACATACTGCCGTTACCGACAAGAGGATAATTTACAATAATCCCGCTGTATACAGGGTTCTGGTCAACAGTACGCGGCAAAATATCACCTACTAAAAATTCACCATGCACTGATTGTATCTGGTATCTGTAATAAAAATCCGGTAACAATTGGGCAAGTGAATTGTAATATGTCCATTTTGCTTCACTCATCTGTGTATCGGCTATTTTTATATCATAGTTATTCTTTAATGCAGTATATATACAACCTTCCAAATCAACAGGAATTAAATTTATATCAAGCCCTTTGCGTATCTGGTTGTCCAAATCTTTTTGCGTTGCTTTATCATATGCGCCGTATCCCTCTTTTAAAGATTCCAAGAAGTTATCGCTGCGATAATCCCATATCAGCCCGCCAGACTCTGCTCCGAATACGGGAATTGATGACAACAAACATATAAAAATAATTTTTATTAATGTTTTCATCTGCTCCCCATTTTCAAATACCTGTATTCATATCAAAGCTTATTTGAAAATAAAGAAAATTCTTATAGCCTGTTGGCTATTTTTGTTTATTATATAGGGGAGATTGTTGTTTGAATACACAAGATTTACAAAATACCAAGCCAGTATATTAGGAAGCGTTATACCTCTAAAATATTACACTAAATACTAACCGAACAATTTGTTAATAAAGTTTGTAAAGCCCGACTTGTTCTCACTGTCTTGATTATGCAAACTTTGCATAATATCAGTTTCCGCATCATAATTATCGGAATAGATATTTGCAGACTTTTCCGTGTCTGATGTCATTTTTATCAGAGGTTCTGTATCCCTTGGAATATAGACACCACGGGTCTTGCTTACATAATTATATTTGGCAAACGGATTGTAATAGTTTGCGGGATTTATCATATTACTGTTACTCATATTTTGTATTTAATGGTTATTTTTTTTTAGTCAACAATATCGAATAAAAAGTTCCTTTATCTTTACAAAACTTAAAAGTTTTTTTATAATTGTTTTATACTATTAATTTCTATCAGGTCATTTTAGGAACGTTATAAATGGAAGAATTAAATTTAAAATGCTACGCGCATCTGGGTGACGCAGTATATGAACTTTTTATCCGAGAAAAAATAATTTATCTTACATCTAATATGGCTCGTATGCATAAAATTAATACAATGCTTGTAAGAGCCTCATTCCAGTGTCAGTTATTAAATGTATTAGAACCATACCTTAACGAACATGAAGCAGACCTGGTCAGACGAGGCAGAAACCTTCCTACAACTTCCAAAAGAAAAACAAATCAGGCTTTACATCGTATAGCAACAGGGTTTGAAGTTTTAATAGGTTATTTACATTTACACGACAAAGAACGCCTTTTGAAATTATTAAAAGTGGTTTCTGACTATATTGATACAAAAGACCATATAGTCGGAGATTCTTTCAAATAATTAAATATATTTATTTTCTCTTAAAGAATCTTATAACAGGTACATCTTCAATATGTGCGTTTGTTTTTATTGCAATATTTGTGATTTTTTCATTTAAAAGCCAAGACGGGTAGTTATCAAACGGAATAAGCATTGAACCTGTTTTTGTTTGGAAAAACAGAATTGAATCGCTGCCGTTAATCTGCATAGCCCAGCTGCTTTTATTATTTTTTCCTATGCTAAATTCTATCAGCTCAATATCTTTTCCGCTTATTGGTGTTGAAAAACCAATATTAAAAATTGTTCCCTGAGGTATTATGATTCTTTGAAGTGTATAGGGCAGGTTTGTTACATCTGTTTTAAATCTTGGATTATTTCCCCATGCATCCGGCAAATAGTTCAAATTACCTTTTGCAAGACTGTTATCCAGTATTTTAAGTTCTTGCAAAGTAAATTTATTTTGGTTCTGTGTCTTTATCAATAACACATTCAAACCGGTTTCATCAGTTACTGCTTTATAGTTTCCTTTAAGCAGCATATATCTGTAAAGAGGATTAATCCGCAAAGAGGGATAAATGTTATCCATTAACTGTTCTTCACTTTTTATTAAAATTTTGTCAGGAAGCCCTGAATGCAGATTTTGTAAAACATATTTTGCCTGCTGAGGTGAAACAATATTGAAATAGGAAGTATAGGGCATGGGTATTTTTTTATCAAAAAGATAGTAGAGTATGCCGTTGTTTGTTAAATCAAGGAAAGTGTCGTCTTTTGCCAGGTATTTGTTTACAAATGTGATAGTTTTGCACAATGAGGAATGTTTCTTTTTGTTGCCATCAGGCATTGTAATGTTATCCTGAGGGCTATATAACGGACAGCTGCCTGCCTCTATACTTTTGTTGTTTAAAATGTTTTCCGTTTTTAAGATGTTTTGGGGTTGCTGAGGCAATTTTTGGAATAAGAAAAGATATCCGCCTCTTGCAATAAAAGTAGTTAAAAAGGAAAATATTGATACAAGAATTACGTATTTTATAACATTGTCCGAGCGTCTTTTGATATAAAGCAGAAAAGGTAATATTACAAATAACGTATTAACTGACATTATAAATATTCTGGAAAATTGAGTGTTATCAATTCTGCCAAGAGAATAATTCAACGAGAGCAGTATAAACAACACGGAAAACACAAGAACATAAATGTATTTTGTATTCTTAGCATCCTTAAAAAATTCTTTTACTAATAAAATAAAAAATCCGGGCAAAGCAAGTATAGCGGCAAGTCTAAAATAAATAATGTATTTTTTTGCATTAAGGTCAGGCATAACAGTTCCAAAGCCGTAAAGATTTCCTGCTGTATAAAACGCAGCCTGTTTTGAAAAATAATATATGTCTTTTGCAAATATCATCAAACCGGCAAGCAAGACTATAGAAGGAAGAATGAACTGTTTTAAATTTTTTTCCCTGCAGGTAAGAAATATTTTATACAAAACAACGGGGAGCAGAGACACTGTCCACAAAATTCCGAAAGTAGTCCAAAATTGCAGAAATAAAAGAGAAAATATTACATATAAAGACAAAAATATTGATGTTTTGTTAAATATTTTGTCTTTTAAAAGAACAAAATATACAAGAATATAAATGCTTAAAAGAGCAGATGTTTCATCGTTTTTGTATAGACTTATCAGCGGTATAACAGCAATCGGATTTTTATCAAAAACCCAAAACGATAACAAGCAGAACAATATAGCAATAATATTAAAAAACAAAGTCTTGCCAAGCAGATATGTATACAGATTATTTTCACCTAATAAATGTTCCGCCAGCCAGCTTTCCGCAAGATCTCTGCCGCCATGCACAAGCATAACATCTTTGTAATAACTCATATTGTGAACTGTGTGCATATAATATGTACTAAAATGTTCTGCGTCATGATGTGCATCTATATTAAAATTTTGTGCACAGTAAAATCGGCCAAAGCATAATAATATCAAAGCAGTTATCGAAAATACCGAAAAATGTATAAATCCATCCTGTTTGCTTAATTTTTGCAATCTTTGTATATCAAAAATTCCCGCACATATAAGCAATATAACGACAGCAAGCAGCCCTTTATAAAAATGTCCGTCAAAAGGATACAGTATAAAGTATCCTAAAAGTGACAAGTATTGAATTGGGTAAATTATCTTACCGTTTATTTTATTTTGTTTAATCTTTTGTTCAAAAACAGCTGTCTTAATTTTTTTATAAAACCAGAGTATGATAAAAAATAATATTATATAAAAAAACACAAAATAAATATCGTAAAATTTATTGTAATTTAAATATATAGTATCTCCGGCAAAAAAATCTTTAAGGTTTGAATAACCTTTGTTAGGCAGCAATACATAAAACAAAAAAGAGGAAATTCCAAAGGATAAGATTGTATTTAATATCAAATCCATTATATTCAGTTTATTAAAAAACTCTTTAAAATATCCCGTTCCAATATTCATTTTTGTATTTGTTCCCCGCTGTCTCAACAGTACAGCTTTAATATTTTCTTTTATAGAATTTAATTGCTGTATTTTGGTTTATATTTGCACCGGTTTTTATAGTTATGTCCGTTACAGACTCATTAAGCATCCAAGAAGGGAAATTGTCTAAAGGTACGAGTATTTTACCTGTTTTAGATTGAAAAAACAACATTGAAGCGGTATTGTTAGGCTGCATAACCCAGTCTGATTCCCCGCATCCCGGAGCAGAAATATAAAGCAGCTCCAAGTCTTTAGCGTTTACAGGTTTTGAAAAATGTATATTCAGTACTGTTGCACCATCCATTTTAAAACCACTCAAAACATAGTCAATATTGACTTCTTCAACAGGAAGCCCGTCTATTGATTTTCCCCAGGCATCAGGAAGTTTTTGCAAATTATTTATTGATAAAAGCGAATCAAGAATCCTTAACTCTTCAGCATTGAATTTATTGTTATTATTAGTTTTAACAAGTAATGCTTTATTTTTATTTTCATCCACTATAAGTTTGTATTTTTTACTAAGCAATAAATATCTGTATATCGGATTAATTCTCAGAGAAGGGAAAGAGTCATCCAGCTTTCTGCTTAAGTTGTCCATATATATTACATCAGGTTCATTATTCTTGATTTTTTCTAAGGCATAGGCAGCCTGTTTGTCAGAAACTATATTGTAATATGATGTATATGGTATAGGTACTTTTTTATCAAGGATATAGTAGAGTATTCCCTCATTAGTCAGGTCGAAAAAGGTATCGTCTTTTTTTAGATTTTGTTTTATAAACTCAGTAATATCAGTAAGAGAAGTTTTTTCATCGTTTCTTAAATCCAGCAATCCCTGTTTTTCCAATCTTTCTATCTGCTGTTTGGGCAGTTCGGGCATTGTTTTTAAATCAACTATTTTGCTCATACCCGTATAAATCAATATAAACACTAGGATTGTAATAAGATAATTTATTACAGCGGAATTCTTGCTATAAAACCTGTATGCAATATACGGAATTATGATAAACAAAAGATTTACGGATATATTTAACAACCTGGTGAAACTATCCGCATCAATCCTTCCCATTGTGTAATTTAATGATACAAATATAAGAATTATTGTAAATGCGAGTATAAACAAATATTCTACATTGTTTTCGCTCTTTTTTTTCAATTCTTTTAACGCTGTTACTATTAAAGCCGGCAATGCAATGATAGCAGCCATTCTGTAATAAATTTCGATTTTCTTCAAATTAAGAGGGGGCATTATTGTGCCAAAGCCAAACAGATTGCCTTTTGTGTAAAATGCAGCCTGTTCAAAAAAGTAATATAAATCCTTTGCACAAAAAGCAAAACAAATTATAAACACAACAGCGGGTATTATTAAGTGTTTAAACTGCTTTTCTATAATTATTTTTATTAGAGCATAAACAACAACCGGCAAAACAGCAAAAGTCCACAGCATTCCCATTGTAGTCCAGTATTGAACAAACACAAAAGACAACAATATATACAATGACAGGAATAGGGTTTTATTATTAAATATTTTTTTCTGAATCAGTGCAAAAAATGCAAGTATATATATACCGAACAAAAGTGTTAAATCATCGTTTCTGTATAAACTTGCAAAGGTTATCAATGCAGCAGGATTCCCTCTGAAAATAACCAGAGAAGCTAATCCGAAAATAATAACAAGAATGTTATAGTACAGTGTTTTTCCAAGAAAATATGTATACAAATTTTCACTGCCGAAAAATGTCAACCCCAGCCAGCTTTCAACGATATCTCTATAGCCATGCACAAGCATAATATCTTTGTAATATTGCATATTATACTTTGTGTGCATAAAAAAAGCGGTCAAATGTTCAGCGTCATGATGAGGGTCTATAAAAATCTGCTGAAAGCTGTATATTCTGCCAAAACACAATAATGCCAATGCTGCAATTGCAATATATGAGCAATGAACAACTCCGTCTGTTTGACTTACTTTTTGTTTTTTTCTTATTTCTATAATTCCGGCTGTTATGAGTATAAGAATAACACCCAGCAAAACAGGATAAAAATTGCCGTCAGCCGGATACAATAAAAAATAACATAGTAATGAAATATATTGCAGTGCATACAATAGTTTTCCAACAATATTACCTGTCTTTATTTTCGGAACAAATACAATTTCTTTAACTTTTTCATAAACAAATGCACTAACAAAAAATACTGCTATATATAAAAATACAAATAAAATATCAAAATATTTATTATAATCCGCATAGATTGTCTCGCCGACAAAAAAATCTTGCAGACAAGAATACCCTGTATTTGGAAAGAATACATAAAATAAAAAAACTGAAATACAAAAGGATAATATTGAATTCAATACTAAATCCATTGTATTCAGTTTATTAAAAAGTTCTTTAAAATATCCCGTTCCCAGATTCATTTTTGTATTATAAAAATAATTCTGTTCAAAATCAAGAAGTTAAGCTATATAATTGGTGCCGAATCTAGTAGCTCCTAAGAAAACGCATTCCTGAAGCATTGCATCCATTGTTCTGTAAAGCTTTCTTGATGGTTTTTGTTGTGTTTGCTGTAAACCTTTTTTAGTGTCTTGGTATTGTGCTGCTATTGATAATGTGTAATTTGCAAAAGGATTAGTATTTACGCTCATTTTTTTCTCTCTCTTATTAGTCTAGTTGCCTGCTTGTTTATATAGTTTTTGTAAATTTAATTTAATTAGTTACCGTATTTGAAAGTTTTTTCGATATTTGATTGTACGCTCTTTTCCCAGCTTTCTCTTTGAGTAGAGTACATTTTTTGTCTTGTTTCAATTTGTTGTTTTTGAAGATCTAACTGTTGTTCTTTTACCTGGATTTCTTTTAATTTAGCGTTGAATATTGCGTTAAAAGCTGTACTGTTAACCCATTCAATAGCTTCTTGAGTAGGCTCGCCTTCTTCATCAGTGTGAGCAGCCATATAAGCTTGACCAGCTGCTGTTTGTTGTTCAACGATTGTTTGGGATTCCATAGCCAATCTTGAAAGTGTATTTGTAATTCTTGTTAAAAGATACTCACAATCTGACTGAACATTCATTGTTGTTTGAGTTGTTAATGCTGATATTGCAAAGCCCATCTCTTTATCCTCTTTTCTTACTTTACTTATCTCTCGTATATATATAAAGTCAAAAAGTATATAAAAATTGCTTTTTTGTATATACTTTCCTTAACAAAAGTTAATATATCTAGCAACATATTGTCTGTAACCCTCTTATATCTTGAAACTTATGTTTATATAAAAGTATATACTTATACTTTTTAAATTTGTTTTATAATATTCATATACATAACTAAGGGGTATGAAAATGGAAAATACTGTAGTAATCGGTGCTCAATGGGGTGATGAAGGAAAAGCTAAAATCACAGATATACTTGCGCAAAACGCGGATATAATCATTCGTTACCAAGGCGGCTGCAATGCAGGTCATACTGTAGTTAATAACGGAAAAACTTTTAAATTTCACCTTATTCCCTCCGGTATATTGTACAAAGATAAGTTGTGTTTTATCGGAGCAGGGACAGTTATATATCCTGATGTTTTAAATGAAGAAATAGAAAATCTTAAAAAAGAAAATATTGATTTATCAGGTTTAAAAATATCACCGCTTGCGTCAATTACAATGCCATATCACATAGATATAGACGGCTACAGTGAAGAAACAGCCAAAGGTTCTGCCAAAATCGGCACGACCAAAAAGGGTATAGGTCCGACATACACAGATAAGATATCAAGACACGGGATAAAAGTTCAGGATTTGTTTGATACAGACGGTTTATCCAAAAAGCTTGACAACATCTTACCGTTAAAAAACAAAGAGCTCTCACTAGTTTATGGGCTAAAACCTTATTCAAAAGAAGCCATTATGGAGCTGTGTAACAAATATGCAAAAATATTAAAGCCATATGTTTGCTTTGACTGGCAAAAAATCTTCCATGACGCAATTGATAATAAAAAATCAATCCTTTTTGAAGGTGCTCAAGGTGTTATGCTGGATGTTGACTGGGGGACATACCCTTATGTCACAAGTTCAAATCCTGTTGCCGGAGGAGCTTGCACAGGCAGCGGTTTTGGTCCAAACATGATAAAAGAGGTAATCGGTGTTTCCAAAGCATATATAACAAGAGTAGGAGAAGGTCCGTTCGCCACAGAGTTAAATGATGAAACAGGCGACAAAATAAGAAACATCGGACATGAGTTCGGAACAACTACAGGTCGTCCAAGACGCACAGGCTGGTTTGATGCAGTAGTTGCAAAATATGGGGTTTTGGTCAGCGGATTAACATCTATGGCTGTTACAAAGCTCGATGTATTCGATAGCTTTGATGAAGTTAAAGTTTGTACAGCGTACAAAGATACTCGTACTGGCGAAATATTTGAATACTACCCGACGAATGTTAATATCCATGAATTTTTAGAACCTGTTTACGAAACACATGCCGGTTGGAAAACAGATATAACAAATATAAAAACATATGATGAACTTCCGCTAAATGCAAAAAAATATTTGCAAAGGCTGGAAGAGCTGATGGGTGTTAGAATTTCAATAATCAGCGTAGGACCGGACAGGCATCAGACAATTTTTAGATAAAAATAAAAAATATGTTGACGTAAAAATATGTTCTTGTTATGTTATATAAGCAGTCGGAATTAAAAGGTTTTTTCCGGTTGTATTGAAAAATAAATAGTCATGTAAATGCGTCACTAGCTCAGTAGGTAGAGCACTCCCCTTTTAAGGGATAGGTCCCGCGTTCGAATCGCGGGTGACGCATTTTTTGTTTTTTAAAATGACTTATTTGCCGCGATTCTAACGCAATTATTACTTCGTAACGATACATGTGTGATAATATTTATTATGTATTTTTTTATTTTTGTTTCAGCTGTGTTTGAAATTTTGTTGAAGCTTAAAACAAAGAGTATATTATTTTTTTACACCTGATACTCCGTTTTAACATTAACTAATCCTCACCACAGGCTCGCGAACTCGC
>CASFCQ010000040.1 GCA_949293185.1 uncultured bacterium | reverse complement strand
TTGTGCAACACATTCATCACTCGTTTTGAGACAGAAGTCAAGTGGGGGTAAATATAAAATAAATATGGTATCTGTTTTCATGTTATAGTAAGTTCATAATAGTGAGGTGTTTATGAAAAAGTTTGTATATTTAGCAGCTACTCTATTTTTATTTAGTTCTAATTTATCTTATGCAAATTCTAATGAAGCATGTACAGACGGGTCAAAATTTTTAGTATTACAAGTTTTAGATAATGGCGTTTTAGGACATATATGTCCACGCATTAATTGGGATTCATATGATTATAAAACTGCTTGCAAGTTAAATGGTAGATTGGTATTTTTATCTCCAGATAATAATTATGTTGATGATCAACTTGTAAAAATAAGTAGAAAAGAATGCTTTGCAGAAGTTGGCACGTTTCAATATATTAACAAAAATAATGATAGAAAAACTGTAAGAGCTGTAGAAATTATAAATAAGTAAATTAAGGTATTAAAAATGATATCCAAATCTTATTGATAATTTAGGGTATCTCATTTTGCAAGTAAAAATAAAATTGCACTTTTTTGCACTTTATTGCACTGGGCTAGAATAGGCTTTATGAGCAGGATAGACCCTGAAATAAATTCAGGGTGACAGAAAATTAGTGCAAAAGAGTGCAAGAAATGAGTACTTGAGTGCAAAAAATGTCCCATACATCTCAATACTAAAAAACAGCCTCAATCGTGCTGTCTGTTTGATTTTTTACTAAATTTTCTCCGTCTCAATGTCCCAGAAACCTATTACCTTATTTCGCTTGTAATTTAACAAATATAGAACATAAAAAAAGGAATCGTACGATTCCTTCTCGTTAATGGTGGGCCGCAGTGGACTCGAACCACCGACCTCACGCTTATCAGGCGTGCGCTCTAACCACCTGAGCTAGCAGCCCCCATAGTTTTATTTACTTTTCACATGCTCAGGTTGTTAGAGCGCCGTGCGCATAATTTAACTTCGAAAGCTTTGCTTTCTGGAGCACCTGAGCTAGCAGCCCATAGCCTTTCAGCCAGTAAATATATTACACCATAGACAAAATTTGAAATCAAGTATTTTATTAAAAATCACATGCCTATATTCATATCAAGTTTTAGAGCTTCTACTGTATAAAGAATATTCAAAAAATCAATAACCGGTCCTTGATAATTTTTAAATGATGCCAAATTTTTCTTGTCCGGCAATTCAAATAAATCTTTATCATTGTGAATCAAAAGGAAAATTTCTCCGTTTTCAAACAAAACACTTACTTCGCATTTCATATTTTGTCTTAATTCAAGAAGTCTTTCCATAAACGAAGTTGTAACAAGATACCTTGCTTCTATCTGGTCACCGGAAAATACTCTATAAATTTTAGAAAAATTTGGGTCTTCAAGTTTAACTTCATTTAAATTGCCTGAAAAAAGCTCCTTCCCTTTTAAAATGCTTTTTATGACAGTTTTTGTGTTAAAATTTTTAAAACACGGCATACGCACAATACATCCACGAAAAACAATTATATTATCATCTTTATTTTTTCTTATAATAGCTCTAATTTCTGAAATACATATATCTATATCTTTATATGTAGCAGTAAAACAATCGTCCATAAAAAATTTAAACTGATGTACTTTGTCAAACACAGACATGGCATGGAACGACGAAGTCAATACATTATGCGCATTATCAGGATTCTTCATATCTTCTTTAGTCATGGGTCTTGGTATATATTTAAAATTTCCCCAGTAAGAAAAAACTTTTTCAAGAATAGAAGATTTTGTAATTATATCGTTTGCATATTGTCCTGTCTTGGCAAGACAACACGCAACTATCCCAACTATCACAGAAGCAGGAATAAGTAAAGGTGCTGCTATATAAAATAAAAAAACTATCAATGCCAAAAAGCCTTTTACATAAGTACCTACAGCACACATATTAATAGTAATAATAAATAGTAAACTTAAACTAAATACTGCTGCAGCTATCTTTGCCACTATTCGGCATTTTTTTTTCAAACTCACTGACAGGTCTTCCCTTGGCTTTAATTTCATCAAGCGCAGGGTAAATATTTTTTTTGCAATAATCAGCAAACTCTTTTGAAGTCAGCTCTTCAAAAATGCGTGTTTTCAAATTGTTTGACACGTTATGTATCCTTCAATAAAGGTTATTCCTCAGATCCTGTAGGACGAAGAATAATAATAGAGTTGATATTCAACTGCACAAAGTCATGGAACTCTGTTCTTCTGTTAGGCAGTTGTCTATAGGAAACTTCACAGTCTTTTATTGCAACAAAACGTTTTTTACCGTTTAAGATATCAGACAGCACACGGCTTCTTTTACCTATTTTAGGCATAAATACATAGCCTTTTATCTCGTAATCCTGCGTAATTACAAGGACACGTTCAGACCATACACCGTTTGTAAAATCGTCATTGCCTAATTCTTCAACTTCAAATGGTTCATATTCTTCTGGCATTTTTTCTCCTTGTAATTATTTTTGTACTGTCTATTATAATTATGATAACTGGTAAGATTGGAACAACGGCAGATACAATGCTAACGCAAGGAACATTACTATACTACCGATTACAATAAGCATTAATGGTTCAATCATTTTTGTCAATGCATCAATAATATCGTCAAGTTTTTTATCAAGGAATTTAACACTCTGTTCTAGCAATTCCCCTAACTTACCGGTTTGTTCACCTGTTGCAATCATAAATAAAACCATGGACGGTATAATGTTCGCTGACCTCAGCGCAGTTGAAAGGTGAACACCCTGCTGAACCTTCGTAATTGCATCTGTAATTTTATTTTTAATAGTTTTGTTATCTAATGTAAGGTTTCCGAGATGTAAACAGTCTACGATAGGAATACCTGCTTCGTATGCAACAAACATAACTGTAATAAAGTTCGAAAAGTTCGCATACTTTAACATATCTCCGATTAACGGAACTTTTAAGAAGAAGTCATCCAGAATTCTTCTGGATGTCGGGTTTTTAAATGCCCAATATATCAAAAGCCCTATTAAAATAGGAGAAATTAAAGTTAAGTACCAGAATTCTTTTAAGAATTCACCCAGGTCAATACAAATTTGTGTAAAGATAGGCAATTTTGCACCTGACTGGTCAAACATTTCTTTAAATGCAGGGAATACAAACATCAACATGACGACTACTACTATAATCGCCAAAACAATTACAAAACAAGGATAAATCAAAGTACCAATTACACGTCCTCTGATATTTGCCTGTTTCTTTAAAAGTTCGGCAAGACGATCCAGAGTTTTTTCCATTTCCCCGGAATCTTCACCGGCTTTTGTCAAACCTACATAAATGCTTCCGAAAATTTCCTGATATTTTGCAACAGTATCAGCAAATGTAGCACCTGCGATTACCTGTTTTCTTATTTCTCTGGCAAGCAGCCTGATACGAGAGGATACAGCATCCTTCTCCAAAAACACAAGTCCTTCGATAATAGGTACACCGGTTTGAATCAGTGTTCTAAACGTGCCGGTAAAGTCAATTAACTCTTGCAAAGACAACGGACTTAACCTTACTTTTGGTGCAGACGCTTTTTTATTTTCGTCAAAAACTTTAGTTGGAATTAACCCTAATTGTTTTATCGCTTCACGTGCGGCTTTTACGTCTTCGGCTTCTATTTTACCGTTTACGATTTCTGACCCGTTTCTTAATGCTATGTAATTAAATATTGTCATAAATGATATAACCTATGTTTATTCAGTAATCGGACCGAGTACACGAACATACTCGCTAATAGTGGTTTCACCTCTTAATATGTGCCCGAGGCATGATGTTTGCAGCGTTTTCATTCCCATTCCGACTGCTGCTTCTTCAATTTCTACATCGTGTGCGGAATGTGCAATCATCTTTTTAATCTCTTTGTTAATAAGCATTACCTCATAACAGCCGATACGACCTTTATAGCCTTCATTATTGCAATCAAAGCAGCCTTTTGGTCTGTAGATGGTGCGTTTCATAAATTCTTCCTGTTCTTCAGGAGTTGCTACTACGAGCCTTGCTTCTTCTATAGAAGCGTGATAAGCCTCTTTGCATTTAGGACATAATCTTCTTACAAGACGTTGTGCAACAATGCCTGTCAATGTTGAAGATATAAGATAATCAGCTGCACCCATCTGAATCAAACGTGTAATTGTTGCCGCAGCAGAGTTTGTGTGCAGTGTACTTAATACAAGGTGACCTGTCAATGCAGCTGCAATAGCTGTTTCGAGAGTTTCGAAGTCACGAATCTCACCAATAAGTATGATATCAGGGTCCTGTCTTAAGATTGCTCTCATACAGGAAGCGAATGTAATACCGGCTTTAGGGTTAACCTGTGACTGGTTCAGACCGTCAATCTTAATTTCGACAGGGTCTTCCAGTGTAGTAATGTTGACACCTTCATTATTCAAACTTTTTAAAATAGAATAAAGAGTGGTTGTTTTACCTGAACCTGTAGGTCCTACAGCCAAAATAATACCGTTAGGCGCTGCAACCATTTTATTGATACGTGCAAGGTCTTCTTCTGTACCGCCTGACAGCTTTATAACTTTATCTTCTGTTTTGATACTTGCAGCAGGAGCAAGGATACGGATAACCATCTTTTCTTTACCGGAAACAGGCAGTGTGTTAATACGAAAATCGTAGGAAATCCCTTTGTATTTAACGGTAAATGTACCGTCTTGCATCCTTCTGTGCTCTGCAATATTCATTCTTGCCAGAACTTTAAAACGGGCAATCAATGAAGTTTCAACTTTGCTAGGCAAATCCAATACTCGGCGTAAAATACCGTCAATACGGTATCTAACCGTATAACAATCCAATCTCGGTTCTATGTGAATATCGGACGCCTTCATATCAATACCATCAGTAATGATTTTTGTTGCAAAATTGGCAACAGCACCTGATGTATCTTCAAGTTCTCTTTCTACCTGTTCCCAAAGAGATTCTTCCACTTCAAATTCAAGCGTTTCCTGCTCGATTTTACGCATAATTTCTTTGGTTTCTTTTCGTGCACGTCCAAAGTATTTTGTCATACAGGATTTGAATTCCATGTAGCTCATCAAATACGGTCTTGGACGCATACCTGTCAGGTAAACGATTTCGGTTAACGCCTTTTTATTGTTCGGATTTACCATACCGATATCAATAAACTTGCCATCAGATGCAAGAGGTATTAACAGATTTTCTTTTATAAAATCTTCAGGAATAAGCCTGATTGTGGATTCAAGAATGTTTAACTGTTGAGCTGTTACAGGTTTAAATCCCTGCTGAGAAGCCAATGCATCTTTTAATTGGTCAACAGTAATAAATCCCATAGAAACAAGGGTTGAACCGATAGGAGTTGCTGTCTTTTTAGAAGCAGTAAGAGCCTCAACCAGTTGTTCATTAGTTAGCAGCCCCTGTTCTATTAATATTTCACCAATTCTTTTTTTATGTGCCCCTTCTACATAAGGAACAGTATGTTCAGTATTATTATCGGAATTTTTATCTTCAGTATTTTGCTGTTCGTCATTTTCTTTTGACTGTTCTGTTGAGGAAGGTTGTGGTTCTTGTTGTGTTTGTGCAGCTTGCAAAGGAGCTTCAACTTCCGGATTTGCGGAAAGTTCTGCAATTCCGGACGGACTTTCTCCCGGCAGTAATACTCTGGGAGTCCCAGATTTACTTTCCGGCGAAGGTTCTTTCTCTATGATTGTATCCAAGGATTCTTCCGTATTTTTTATATAATACTCACTGATATAGTAATCCAAAAAGTCAGTAAAACTATCAGAGTCGAAAGAAATAAATTTAACAGTGTCAGAATCTTTAGCTGAAATAGCTTGGGCAATGACAGATTTGTCAGATCCCTCTTTTATAACAACAAATAAAAAACCTGCTTGTTTGTTTATCGGTATAAAATTATATTCAAGCAAATCATCTTTTGTAAAAAGTTCAGAAAACTTAGGATTTATATTAGATTTTATCTTATTTATAGTATCTGTATTCATTTCAGCTGCAATCGTATAACTAGAAAAGTCATTTTATTTTTATATTATCCTGCCTGAAATTTATCAGGCAGGATAATATATTTTAAGAAAATTATAAGTTTTCACCTGTAGAAGCAACATCTTCTGTATCTTTTATGATGTGAGGAGTTATCATAATAACCAACTCGCTCTTTTCATTGGAAGTTGTTGTACTTCTGAAGATAGAACCGATAACCGGTAAATCACCGAGGAACGGAAGTTTAGAAATGTTTTTGTGTTCTTCTTCCTGTATCAAACCGCCCAGTACGAGTGTTTCACCGTCTTTGATTCTTATATTGGACAGTTCAAGATTTCTTCTCTGCAATAATGTAGCAGCGATAATTTGACCTTGACCTGTGGAGCTTGGTGCCATAATTTGTTCTGCAATTGTTGCATAATTAGGCATTAAGTTCAAAGTAACATATCCGTCAGGGCTGATAAACGGAACTAACTCAACAGAAATACCGTTATCTTCACCGATTTCGTATGTTCTTGATACACCGGCAACAGCTGTAGTACTTGCTGTCATGATTTCTTCTTCTGTTGTTTTAACGTAATCCGATGTCAAGTTAATAACGGATTTTTTACCGTTAGTTACCATAACTTTCGGGTTTGCAAGCATTCTGCCTTTTCCGTTTTCAATCAAATAATTGATAGACCATGAAACAGTGTTTTTGCCATGGTATCTAAAGTAATTGGTTGAGCCTGAAGTGCCTGTGCTGCCTGACTCGCTTCCGTCAGCCGAAGGTTGAGTATATGACGTATAAGGACGACCTGTAAAGAAGATTGCGGAAGACTGTCCGTTAGCATTGCTATACGGACGCAAACCTCTGTCTCCGTCAAACATTGTAGAAATAAACGGAGTCAATAATGTCCAGGTGTTTTGGAATTCTTTTGAACCTGTTTCTGATAATTCAACTATCTGAACTTCAACATAAGCTTGAGGCTGTTTTTTGTCATTATCGGCAATAAATTGTCTTACCATATCAGCCTGAGCATCAGAACCGCCGGTAATTGTTAATGTACCCTTTTGAGGGAAATATGTAACAGTCAAAGCAGTTCCTTGAAGAGAAACTAAACCGTTTGCGTTTACGTCACTAGTTACAGAACATGCAACAACACCTTCGCCAAGTGAAATGCTGTCACCTAAGGATGAACCTCCGGAAGAAGAACCGCCTGAGGATGAACCTCCTCCACCGCCGAGGTCAGCCGCACCGCCTGTCATAAAGCCGCCGAAACCGCCTTTAGAAGATGAACCGCCTCCTGATGAAGAAGAGTTTTTAGATGAACCTGAAGCAAATAATGACGAACAAATTAATTCAGCCATTTCTTTAGGTGTAGTATGGTTTACGCGGAATGTCACGTTTCTAGGTGGTGTATCCAATTTAGCAACAATTTTTTGTGCCATTTTGTAATCATTTGGAGTACCAAATATAATCAATTCATTTGTCTGAGGATTAGTTACAACAATCTGACCGTTAGACAAACCGGGTCTGTTTCTTGAAAATACGTTGCTGTTTAAAAATGCTGCCAATTTTGATGCATCAGCATATTTTACCGGCAGTGTCATCATATTTTGTTTTGTTATATCTGATGACATACTTGCGCTTCTTGACATAACAACAAGAGTGCCTTTGTCGAGGAAATATGTCAGATCGTTTGCCTGTAATATCATTTTAAATGCATCATTCAATGTTACATTTACAAGATCCAGTGTAACTGTACCGGCAACAGAACTGTGGAAAATAATATTTAATCCTGCTTTATCCGCAATCATTCTTAAAGTCTGTTTTAAATCAGACTCACGCAAAGAAACATTAATTTTTCTGTTTCCGTTTGTGAGTTCAACAGCTCCGTCTAATGAAATATTACCGGCTGTTTTATACTCTGTTCTTAATGCAGGTCTTGTTACTGATGCCTGCATTGCTGCGTTAGCTGCTGCACAACAACCCAAAGTTACAGCCAAAGCCAGTGTACATGCGCCGGCGACTGCAAAATAGTTGTTTTTTGTCTTTTTTTGTTTTCTGTCAATAAACATTTATTAATGACTCCTATTAATTATTTGTATTTAGTTAAAATTGAATGGCATTTTTTGCGTCTTTATTGTATGCACCGCCAAATTTACTTGATAGATTGGAAACAGGATTAAGTTCAACATTGCTTCCTACTGCTTCTCCTACTGTTGCCTGATATATATTGGCGTTATATTTAATTGTTACAGAATTTTTTGTGATATCCAAAATTTGATAACCGTTTACAGAATCCCCCTTGTGAACAAGGTGATCGGCACCGCCTATGTTAACTATTGCAGATGGTCTGGCACTGTCGTACATGATACCTGAAATTTTTGTTTGAACAATTTCTGTTACTGCAGGATCTTCCATCGGAACTTCTGCAGGAGGTGCAATTAAATCAAATTTAGGTGCTTTGACTTCTGCAATTTTTTCAGCATAAGGTACAAACGGATCAACTCTGCCGCCTGCTGCAACAGGGATAGTTACACGTTTTGCTCCAAATCCGAATTGTTTATTTTTTTCTTCATCAATTTTCTTTTTAAGTTCTGCTCTTTCTTGGTTAGATAATGTCTTGTCATTTTCAAGTTTATCTTCTGCAGCTTTTAACTTTTCTGCCTCATCTTTAGCAGCTGCCTGCTGTTCTGCAGTCGCTTCCTGATTTTGAGCAAGAGCCGGATCTTCCAGATTTACATCAACAGTTGCTGTTTTTTCATCGGCTTGTGCGTTTTCAGGCGGAGCTGCCACAGGAGCTTGCTGCTGTGGTCCGCCTTGTTCTGCAAAGTAGTCACCGGTAGCCTGCTCAGGAGCAGATGACATAAAGTTTTTATAATAATATAAGCCGCCTGCCGCAATTGCGAGAATAGCAAGAAGAAGAATAAAAAATATCCCTCCGCCTTTCTTTTGCGATTGTTGAGCCGGTTGCTGGAACTGCTGAACATTATCAGGTATTGAATCATCCGTTACCGGTTGTTCAAAAACATCCATATCGGGCATGCCTGCATCAGGAGGAAGCCCTTGCCCTGCTTGAACGGATGAATCACTGAATGCGCTCATATCCAAAAAATCGTCATTACCGTTATCTGCCGGTGTATCACCCGCATCACCAAATGAAAATTCCTGATTCGCGTTATTTCCGTCATTGTTGTCAGAAAACGCATCGAAACTTTCATATATATTTGAGTCGTCTAATTCTCCAAACATTTACACTCTCTTTTTTATACTTCTTCTTCGTAACCTTAATTCTTATTCTATTGCTTACATATGTTATTGATAACATACGAACAGCCTATTTTAATATAATTCTATTACAGTCTTGAAAATTAGGCAAATTTTTATTCCAATATTGTCCATATAGTGTATATATTAAAAAAAATCTTACAGTAATGGAGATTTTATGCTGATAAAAAACACTAATTTTTAACTATTTAATTTAAGAACAGAGTGTGTATTATTTTTTCTTAAAAAAAACCAAATTTATATTGTGTTACTTCACATTAGTTTACATTATGGGTCATTTCACGGCAAAACATATATAATAGGACAATGAGCGATATCATTCTTACAGCCCCTGTCAAAAAACCTGAGGATATTAAAGATTTTATAAAGCATGTTAAATGCCGAAGTTTTTATGTCTATCATCACAAATTTTTAGATAACAATTTTGAATATGTTAATGAATTTATAGAAGCAGCTCATGCCAATGACTGTAAGATTTATGTTAATTTTAAACACAATATCACTGAAGAAGATTTAATTGAAATTAAAAAATTCATATCCTTTTTAAAACATACGAAAATTGACGGTATATTTATAAACAGTTATGCAATACTGGAAGCTATAAAAACACATAACCTGCCTTATCGTGTTATTGCTGATTCATATTTTGATATACATAATCTTGCCGGTATAGATTTTGTTAACATGTTTCATAAGGCGGATCAGGTTATTATTACCGAAGAAATTTATATGAAGAATATTGCTAAAATAAAGCAATATAAAAATATTTCTCTGGCTATTGATTCTGATAATCTTCCGTGGTGTGCTGAGGATATAAAAAAACTCAATGCTATTGATTCTGTAATAATTAAAGGAAAATTCGCTAATTCTCAGGAAATTTTGGATGGTATAGAGCTTGTTGAAAAAATACTTGATAAGCCTAAAATGTTTAAAAACCAGAATCTTCCTTTTAAGCATGTAAGAAAAAGTATTTATCAGACAAATCATTTTTCAGGGGAAATGATTTGTGCACAAGGCTCAAATTTTAAGTTCTCCAGAAACATTCAGCGTTTTGAATGGGAAAACAGAAAGCCGCGTCTTAAAAAAGGGTATGATTATTCCCAATTAATTTTACCTAGGATAAATTTAAGATTGAGTTCAATAGCGCAACTAGAAGATTTAAAAAAATTTATAGCAAAAGTCGGGTTTAATCCGGTATATTCAATAGAGTACGGTGAAATTTTAAGCACCTGTGATCTGGCAAAAAGCAGTTTTCATCAAATAATTACCAAAGTTAAAAAGTTTTGTTTTAATTATGGAATCAATCTACAGCTAAGTACGCCTAGAATACTTATTGAACGGGATTTTGACAGAGTATATGAATATGTAAAAAATCTTTGTTTAACCGAACCGATTCCTTCATCAATTATTATTAATAATATCGGATATCTATGGACATTTATTAATGATGATGAGCTTCACCGTATTCCGGTTGAAATAGGACAGGGGATTAATCTTTTAAACAGTATGTCCATAAAGTGTCTTAACAACCTTCATCCTATTGATACGGTTGATTTTAGTTCTTTTGAGCAAATTACAAATATAAAAAACTGCATAAAGAAAATAAAAAATATTATTCCTAACAAAAAGTTGACTATCGCCGGTAATGTGAGAGTTCCCTCATTGGGACTTTGCCCGCTGAATAATGATACTGCGATAGTTTCAAGGCTTTCTTGCAAAGCTCCGTGTCATAACGGCAACTATGCTCTTAAAGATCCGTATCTTAAAAAGGTTCTGCCCTTTGTTGTTGACGGCTTCTGCAGAATGCATATGTTCAAAGACTATATATTGCATCTGTATGAATATGTACCAAAACTTGAAAAAATAGGTATTAATGAATTTGTTATAGATTTATCTGATTTACCGCCCAAATATGTAAGTATTCTTTTGACTCATTTTTTAAATACAGTTGCAGGTTTTGAAATTTCCAATAATGAACACACTGACGAATATTGTATTCAAGATTTAGGCTGATTTTAGGCAAAAAAAAGCCCCGTTAATGCAAAAGGGGGAAACGGGGCAAAAACAGATATATACTTCATCTAAGTTTATTCACTTCATTTTCTAATGCATTCAAGCGATTAAGCCAGCCTTGCAAAAATATTCGCTGACTGCCATACTTAGCAAATTCCTCATACTTTGCACGGCGTGCGGAAATGAATTTTTTAGGGTATTTCCACTGTGCGGCTTTCATAAACTGATTAACACGGCTTAGACCCATGTTGACAGCTGTGTCAAAAGCCAGTAGCGCAAACTTTGGGGACATTTTGTTACAGCCCGCTTTGAGCCAGTAGTTTTGGTAATATATTTGTTCAACTTCTTGTTTTGTAATGTATCGTACGTCTTTGTTGTGTAAGCCCTGTGAATAGAGCCAGCAGTTATATGTGTTTTGAGTAATTCCATAATTAGTTGCTCCGCCTTTGTCATTTGTGTTATTAACATATCCGCCCTCCCATTTGAGAACAAATTGAAGGGCGGTTTTAAATAAATTATCCATAATATTTCATCTCTCAATCGTTTTTACTTAATTATTTGTACTTCCGTGCCACTGTACAATGCTAATCAAAAGTGTTTTTACTTCATTTACATTTTTATCAATACTATCCATTCTGTTTTCAAGACTCGTATGGTTATCTCTGTATGTACGTTCTGCAACATAGTGATTAGCTACATATTCGATAAGTTCTGATTTAACATCAGAAATTTGTTCGGGAGTGACAAAAATCTTGTATTGTAAAAAAAATATAATAATAACTATTACAAGAGGAGCATATTCAATAAATGTTTCCATCATATCTCCTTAATTGTGTTTTCTAAAGCTGTTTATCAAATGTACAAACTTGAGTCTGTGCGCAAAAGTCATGTCAGATTTATAGTTTTGTGCAATCTCAATAATTTGTTCGGCAATATCAATTGCTTTTTTATAATCTTTTTTATCTTCAATAACATCGGTTTGTGCCTGATTTTTTATACCTGTTGTTTTAAATTCAAAGAATTTTGCAAACATATTGCTGACAGCTGTTATTAAGGCGGAATACATTATGATTCCGCCCCGGTCTTTATTGTCTGTTGACCTTCATGTTCGTCAACAATAACATTTATTAAACCAATAATACCGAGCGCACAGGCTATTATTGCATCGGCAAGCTCAGGTTTTAAAACAACACCGAATGCTGCAAGTACAGAAAATATACCTTTATATGTACTTGACTGGTTAAGGTATTTTAATACTGTTTCTGCTATTTTATTCATTATTATCCTCTCTTTCTGTATTTTGTTGTGTTTGCATAACTGTCGTAGTGTAATTAATCGATAAAAGCTCAAGTTCTTCAATTGATTCTGCACTTTCCACCGCCGCAAGAAGTGTACTTGTTTCAAATTCAATAGCCGAAACTATATTTGTTGCCGCAGCGCACATCTGTATAAATTCTTCATAAGAGAACGATACCGGATTATAGTCATAATCCAGCCATACGATTGTGTCACCTTCTTTAGCAATGGTGAGTTGAGCAGAAAGCCTTATTTGAGCTCTGTCATCGCAGTCAAAATGTACATTGTTAAAATAAAAACCCGCTTTAAAAGCGGATTCTTTCATTAAATTAATTTCTGATAATTTTTCTTCTTTTGCCTTTTGCAAAGCTTTGGACAGATACTCCGGTGTGTCTGCAAACACAAAGTACATATAATCTGCTGAATCTGTAATCGGTCTTTGGGTTTCTTTAATTTCAAGGCCCTGTAGTTCCGGCATGAACAACAAAGTATCTTTTATTTTTTGTTTGTCAGTATCAAAAAGTATTATTTTCCCGTTTTGTTCTATATAATAATTAGTCATTGGGTTTTCCTCCGTTTGAATAAGTAAAACTCAAGTAGCGGTTAGAGTAACCTCCGTCATTTGTTTGAAGTAAAGGTGATATAGAATCTCCCTTAGATGCAGGTACAAAACATACCAGTGTTCCCCCGTGATGTTCCTGACAACGAATACCGGAAGTGTTATTATATAATCCGGTTATTACATCCTTTCCATTGCAAGTTGCACTTAATGTAAAATATCCGTCAGCTGGAGCAATAACAGTCTGTCCGTTAACAGGTGTACTTAAACCGACTATGTAGTTGGAAGGATTAGCTTGATGTGACAAAAATTCCCTCGCATTGTAACCAAGCAGCCTTTCCGGCTGTAAAATATATAGAGATGTTATTGCTGATGTTGACTGTTGTGCAACACCAACCTTACAAACATAAACTGCATCCCACGCATTTTCATTGTATTGATACCAGCAATTTGTGTCTGTTGCATAATATATAATTGCATTTCCGTTGTCCGGTCTGTTTTCCAGCAGCCCGTATTCTGTTTTTTGAGTAGAAATCAAAGATATATCAGCATTTTCTTCATTGTAAACAAAGAATACATTATCGCTGGTGTTAGAAAATGTAGTTAAAGTTTTTGATAAATCTTCAGGCAATGTATACACAATATTATTGAGAGTTCCGTCGGAATTTCTACCGTTTGGAATCAGCATTTTTAGACCTTGCTTCAGGGTAATAGTATCGGTAGTAAACGATGCCACTCCGTTTGGCGCTGCCAGTATACAATCGGTAATTTGCGTTTGATTTAGAGCATTTGATACGCTTGATATGTAAGCTGCACCTTCGTTAATAGTTGTTTCAATAGAATCCAGCCCTTCTTGAGCTGTATTTTCCAACTCTTGAACAGAATCCGCCAAAAACTCCTGTGCGTCTATCAATATCTGATTTGTACTTGTCGAAATATTGCCGACCTTATAATAAACAAGTTTATTACTTGACTGAGGTTGTACTGTATCGGATTTTCCGTATATGGCAGAAGAACGGGAAGCATCAAATCCTGCTGTTCCTGCAGTATAGTTAGCATCAGAACCCCCGTCATGTTTACCTGAAACACCATTGTTATTAGAGTCATGCAAATAGAATGAACCGGACATATAATCACCGCCTCTTGCGCCTGATTTTACTGTTCCGCTAATATTGGGCAACCCTGCTTCATTATGCTGATTTAACAATGTATCATCCGTTGTCAATTGCATAAACCATTTATTGCGAGGCAGGTAGAATTGCTGATTTGTTTTGTCAAGAATATAAAAATCAGCGATACCTGTTTGTGCAAACAGCTGGTCTATTGCGTCTTTTTGTTCAATATCAGCGATGTAGTGTCCGGTAAGCGACTGTACACAGCTTATATCCCGTTGTGTTACCGGTACACCCTCATCAAATTCTTCGATTATTTTGTTAACGGCGTCAGGGTAGGTCATTGTAACAAGCCCTCCCTGAATTACCCAGCCGACAGCTTCTTCTCCGACAAGTTTACGGTCTGTTATTTTTATATCAAACAGTCTGAAACCATCGCCGTTTTGCTGGTTGTACTTAAGATGCATTAAACATTCATTCAACACATCGGTGTTACACGGAGAGACTCCTGATACTGTAGGATTGTCTGTCCATGTGTAAGATTGATTGTCCATTTTTCCTCCTTTTTTAATTATGTTTGTTTTTAATATCCTTTGGCTCTGAAACTCAATTTGCAGGTAGTAAGTTCTCCTGCGTTTGTGTAAGCCTTTAAAACTGCATAGGTATTTGTTTTTTCACTAACAACTATATACGCGTCATTGTTATCGTTAACAGTTGCGACAATTGACGGCGGACGTATAAACGAATAGTTTACAGTCAACCCGTTGGGGTCTGTAATTTCTAATTCCAGATCCAAATCCTTGTCCGGAACATCTACTGCAACATTCAATCTTGTTAATACAGTTTGAACATTGTTGTAGGCTTTTAGAGATACTCTGAACTTGCAATATCTGAAAGTATATTTTCCGGTGTTGACGATTTTCCAATCGGAAAAGTTTTCTCCGTCATCTGATAACGCCCACTCTACCAGTACATTGCTTTGTTCATCAGCAGAAGTGTATTGAATATCAAAAGATACAATACACTCTAAAACCGCACCTATATCATAAGTCTGGCTTAAGTATATGCCTTCGTTTGCCGTTGAAGTGCCCCAGATACCTGTTCTCTGGTAATACCCTGAATTGCTGTACCAAAAATCTTCGGTATTATGCCATTTTATGTCTTGTTCAATAAGTTTTATGGTATCTCTGTAAACCCTTAGATTTTCATCAAGGATTCCAGCAATATTGTCCAGAACATTAATTTTAACTATTTCATTAACCTTTGGTATCGAATCGACACTTATAACATCAAGAGTGGGGTTTTTTGAATAATTGTAACCGTTAAAAGCTTTTATCCAAAAATTGAAAACTCCGTTTGTCGGAATTTCTACAGTGAAGTTATTTTCTGTAATCTTAGATTGAATAACTGCAGAATTTTCCCATGTTTCTCCCATTCTGATTTCGTAAGTATCTGTTTTGTTCTGGTTATACTGCCAGACAAAGTTAAATAGATTGTTGGACTGTACAACGTTAAAGTTTTGTACATCATCAGGATATTTAGCAGGATCGGAAAGATTACTCACAAGCACAAGAGGCTCTTTGCTGCCGAGCGTGTCATCATAGAGCCTTTCGTCGTAAGTACGCCAGTTTATTGTAAAAATGCCGGCTCCGTTGTCCTCGACACTTGTTACTTTAACTTTGTAGCTTTTTAAACCCATAAGGATTGAATCAAACGCAATCACATCACCGACTTCAAGATCATAGCCTTTGTAATCCGTTTGAAAACTGCCAAAATAAGGCTGCAAACGTTTTGCGTTGACATAATACCATGCCAGACGTGAAGCCTGATTAAAGCTTGTGCAGCTTAAAATATCTACGCTGTGTTCAATCGGTGTGCCGTCGCGGTATTCCGGAATTTCTGCGGTAGCCTCAACTTTTTGCCATTCGTGATTGGGAGATACAAATGTACACTTTAAAATGTCGTAATGTTCTTCTTTGGGAATGGTTTCAAAAGTTTCTGAGCCTTGAACAATATCATAGTCTTTAAATATTTTGCTCAAAGGTTCGGGTTTGTCTATTTTAAACTGTAGCTTGCCGTTTTTAACGAATAAATTTCCCCGGCATGAACGATAGATTTCGTCCAGCAGATTTCTTGCAGAAGTCTGGGCATCAAATATCATATTGAAAGTAAATCGGGGATTTTTATCATACTCGCCGGTTTCGTTTCCGTTTTTGTCAAGTTTGGGTGTTTGTACTATTTCATCGCAATATGATGCTGATTCAATAAAACTTTCTAGATCAAAAAGCTCTTTAACAATATTGTCGTCAATATTCCCATATTCGTTTATTCCTAGCCCCAATCCGTTGTAACAGGTTAAAAAGTCAAACAGTACCCAAGCCGGATTTTCCGAATATTTTACCTCATACTCATAAGGATTTTTATACACCCTGATTTTTCTGCCCTTAACCACTGCTGTCAGGTTGTAATTTGCGTCAATCTTCTGGGTTCTTGGTACGGTAATAGCGAGGTACGCAATGTCTCTTAAAGAACCGACTTTTTCTGCTCTTTCGTTCTGGTTGCTGCCGCCGACTATCGGGTCAACATTTTGGGTAGAGTTTCCGTAGTATCTGTTTACGGTAATACCCGAAATTTCTTCTATCGGAATATCATTGAGTTTAATCTCCGAATAGCTTGATATTTCGCCTTCTGAAAAAGCAACTATCCTCTTTACTGTCTTCTGGTAATTTTCATCCTGCCATATGCGGTTTCCTGCAACTTTTACAGTACCGTAAAGCAGCGGAACGGGAAGATTTTGGTCTGTTTGAGTTTGCAGCCTGCCTTGATAAGATGGAGACTGGCTGCCAAAATCGGCTTTTTTGTTATTCATCATTGATAAAGCCATACCGCCGTAAATTAATGCCGACCCGACCCATCCTGCAATTGTTAGACCTGTAGCCAACGCTCCTGCTACGGCAATACCCATTGTTGTAAATGCACTTGTTAACGCTGTTGTAATCGCTGCTGCTGTAATAATCATGTAATCACCCTATAAGATTGAAAATCTTTAAACATTTTCAATCTCCCTATTTGTAATGTATGGTCTTTAAATACATGGATAATTTTTCCGTATTCAAAATAGACCGCCACATGCAATTCATTTTTAAACCTTGTTGCAATAATATCCCCCGCTTCAAGCTCAGCGGGGGATATTTCCTTGCAATGTTTTTTAATTTTTTCAATCCCGTAATAATAATTTTGATCATCATCTTTTGACCTTAACTTGTATCTTGGTTGGTCGGGATATAAAAACTGTACGGGATAAAAACAGCCCTGATATGTCCCGTCTTTATTGAACATTTGATAAGGTCTGCCTACCTGCTGCAAAAGCAGATTAATTTTTTCTTTCATAAAACCTCCGTAAACTTATTAAAGTTGTTAAACACAACAGGAGATGCATTGCTCTGTCCTCCGGATGAATAATTTGTATTCTCCGCAGGGCTTAATATCCTTTCACCGCCTTTTAATAACGCAAATTGTTCATTTGTTCCGGGTATTTCCGCATTCGCACCGACTGGCACTATTCCGCCCGAGTGGAATATTCCAAATGCTCTGCCTATTCCTTTTATCAAAGCTGCTCCGCTTCCTTTAAACCCTCCGCCTTGGGAAATATTGGTTAAAGAAGCCAATAACCCTTGCATTTTATTTGTACTAAACAGCTGCTGCATTGCATTTTTTGACGCTTCTTGCAATAAAAATAAAGACAAATCTTTAGCCAGATCTTTCATTTCATCTCCAAAGTTTTTGTAGTTATTTATGATACCGTCAAAGCTGTCTTGGAATATTCCTGCAATTTTTTCTCCTCTATCCATCCACACTTCTTCTTCGGCTTCAAGGGCTCGTTTGTCGTAAAGGTCGTCCAGTGACAATCTAGCCTCGTTGAGTTCTGAGGAAGAAAGTCCTGCACTGTTTTGCTGTAGTTTTTTTCTTTCCATGTAATACCATTTATCAATTGTTGCTCGTTTTTGGAACGCATCTTCGTATGCATCCAAATCCGTTGACAGTTCTTCCTGAGCTTTTTTCTGTATTTCCAACAATGTTCTGTATGGATTATTTTCTGCCGTTTTTTGGCTATATGCTTTGCACAGGTCTAAAATTTCCTGCAGTTCTTTTGAGATTCCGGTTCTTGAAATTCCCAACTTTTGGTATATCTCTTGGATTTGTTTGACTATGTCTGTGTCTGATGTGGTGATACTTTGATTAAAATTGTTTTTACTCATTTTATCGTTTATCCTTTCAATTTTTATATATACAAAACAGACACCTTCTAGGTGTCTGTTTTGTTCTATTAACTACTTATTTATTCTTTAATTAATATCTGACGGAAATTACTTTACCATTTTTGTCATATCCTTTATCCCCAATCCAATGGTATTTTAATTCTCCGTTTATATTAAATATGTATGTATTATCTGGTGTTAAAAATAAACTTATTTCTTCTAATTTGCCTTTTGTATTGTATCGAAATGTCTTCATTGGAGTTTGCAAACTTTCTCTTTTTTCTATTGTATCAAGTTCCCCATTTTTTTTATAATAATAAACAACATACATATTATTTTTATATGCTAAAGCATACTCTCCATCTGAATAATGTTCAATATACCTATCCCTCAACTCTGTAGCACCTAACTTAATAGCTTTTTTGTTCTCTTTGTAATTAGGGTCAGTAAGATTCGCTTTGATTATCGACTGAGGCAGCGTGTATTCAACATTTGAAAAAGCTTCTTCTCTTGCCTGCTTTACTGTGTATTTTACTCCGCCTTTTAATGTCTTTGCCTGTATCGGCAAAGCAAACATCATTATTGATATTACCAGTATCTTTAGCATTGTTGTAGTATAGCATAGTTGGTACTTGTTCGTCATTCTGAGCGTAAGCGAAGAATCTAAAATTATGATTTTTGTACTACACACGGTTATTGATAAGATTCTGAACACACTCAATTCTCTCTAAATTACTCCGTATGATGCTTCGGAATGACTGTACAGTTCTTTTGAGATTCCGTTTTTTGGAATTCCCAATTTTTTGTAGATTTCTTGAAGTTGTTTAACAATGTCTGTGTCTGATGTAGTGATACCATAATTTGTTTTTTGTGTCATTTCATACCTACTTTCTTTGATTTAATTAATACAAATAAAGATATCCATACGGATATCTTTAAATAGTTTTTTATAAATTTCTCTAATTCAATTCTTCAGGTAATGGCTTCCCATTGCTATCATAGCCTTGATTTCCAAGCCATTTTGCTAGAAATTTTCCATTAGCACTAAAAATATAACAAATATCTTGTGAAATATAAAAATTGACTTCTTCAAGTTTACCAGATACATTATATTTATAACTTTGTGTTGGGTAGACTAAACCTGTTCTTTTTCCAATTAAATTTAATTTTCCTTGAGAGTTATAGTAATATTCATAATATAAATTATTTTTATATATTATTGTATAATCTCCATTAGCATATAGTGTTATATGTCTGTCGTTTAAATCCACGTTATTGTATTTTATCGCTTTTTTATTCTCTTTATAATTAGGGTCAGTAAGATTCGCTTTGATTATCGACTGAGGCAGCGTGTATTCAACATTTGCGAAAGCCTCTTCTCTTGCCTGTTTTACAGTGTATTTTACTCCGCCTTTTAATGTTTTAGCCTCAATAGGCAAAGCAAACATCATTATTGAGCTTATCAGTATCAGGATTATTTTCTTCTTTAGCATTGTTGTAGTATAGCATAGTTGGTACTTGTTCGTCATTCTGAGCGTAAGCGAAGAATCTAAAATTATGATTTTTGTACTACACACGGTTATAGATAAGATTCTGAATACACTCAATTCTTGCTAAATTGCTGCGCATGATGCTTCAGAATGACAGTCTTTCCCCCTAACAGGCAAGTAAAAGCCTGTTAGGGGGAAAGAAGGGAAATCAATGATTACATTGGCTAACCATATGTGAAAGTGCCTTGAATGCCTTTTCCCCAACAAGCACCTCCTGATTATCAGTCATTGCATTTTCTTTTAGCTTTACATATGTAAATAAAAACGCATAGAATTTTCTAGGCGTAGCTTTCCAAAAATCTTCATCGTTCCAGCCCAGCGCCGTCCTTGCTGTTACGTAGTTTCCACACCAGTCGTATTTGTAATCCTTGGGTTGTTCTCCTATATTATTTGGTCTTTTTTTTTAAAGCTGTATTCCCGCAAAATCTCCGGCGGCATCATTGGCATAATAAATGCAGAAAACAAGGAATCTTTTATTGTATTAAAAAATCCGGGATATTCCTTAATTTTGTTTTTTAATACCTCAATCTCTTTTTCACTATGGTGCTTAAGCATTCCTGCCGTGAGCAGTGAAAGTGAATCATCAATTGTTAAAGAACCTCCGCAGGAAAGTGTATCGTAAATTAAAAAAACACTTTTATTAATTTTTTTCTCCAATGCCGCCAAGGCAAGATGGTCAAACTCAAACAAATAAGTTTTGTCTTCGATTTCTAATTTTTGAGGTTCGTTTAAGATGTCTGTAAGCATATTCTTCTCCTTTTTTTTAATTCTGTAACACCGTTGTTTTTTTTAAGTCTATAATTTTGAGATTTTTACACGGGTGTAAATGACCTCTGATTTTTTCTCTTGACCTTTAAATACCTGTCTGTTGCCGCTTTCATCAAAATAGCGGACGACCTGTCTTTCTCTTCCAATAGGTTTTCCGTAAACCCAGGGGATTGTCGTTGACCCTGTGACAGGTTTTATAGGGCAGCATTGCGGTTGTCGTATTCTCATATCTTTGGTCCTTTCTAAAAAAGCCATTGCGCTTTTTCCCTTGATAGACTGTGTCATAACAAGTTTAAGCGCACCTGTTTTTTTATCTTTTGTGTAACTGTGAATCTCCAGTTTTAAGCACCCGTGCTTTTTGCAGCAGAGTGTATAAATAATTTGTTTTACGATTCTTTTTCCGCCGATAATATCATCAACGGGCTTTTTTAAGTGGTAAGTTTCGATACACCAGTAAGTTTCGGGGTCTTGTGTAGAATACACAAGTCCGCAGCAGTAGAATTTCATCTTTTTCTCCTCTTGTTGCGCTAAGTATATATCTTATTTTCGGGCTTAATGCCCCTATCGGGCACAACTGTCCCCGTTTTTTGTAAATTGTGCTTACAACTTTTTGCAAACAGTTTACGTTTTTAGTTATAACATATTTTTTTTACCCATTCGGGTACACTTTTTTTATTGACAATAGTAAAAAAATATGCTAAAGAAATATTTTTTTAGCGTAATTGGTCTCGTAAAAGTTAAGCGCATAGCGGGTCTCGTCCATTGTGTCATCGTTTTCTTTTAACGGTGTATCTAAATCAACAAATTTTTCGTTTCTTTCGTCTTCGTTTGGATAACGATACAGCCCGAACTCTCTTAATGTGTTTTTACAGCGGTCTTTATTGATAATGAGTCTGTCATAGTTGATGATGGCTCGCATAATTCCTATGCTGTCGACTATTTTGGGCTTTTTTTCGTGAACTATTATACCGTTTAGCGCCTGTCTCAGTTTGTGGTTTTGTTCGGGACGGGCATTGTCACAGTTAATAAAACGAAAATATCTTTGATACTCCCGTTGTTTTTCTAAAATCCATTTTATAACCCGTTCTTCGGAAATTTTAGATCCGTAAAGCTCGTCTATTTTGTAATAGGTAAAATCCCTTGTGACTCCGTACAAACCGCAGGATAACGGATGAATCCAGCCCCAGTCCAGCCCGAGAAAGTATTCAAAAAATTCGTTTTTGTTGATTTTTTCCTCTACCTGTTTGTGAGAGCAGGTATGTTTGTCAAAATTGAAGGTATCATACACAAGCCCCTGTGCAACTACCCACAGTCCTTTGATTTTTCTTGCTTCAAAAACACCGTGGTAAAGTTTTTTCTGGTTTTCGATAAAGGCTTTAGAGAGGTTTGCGTTATCCTCCATTGTAAAGTGCCAGTAGTCAAAAATGCTTTTTATATTCTCATCACCGTCAAGAAACGGTTTTATCCGTTCACGATAAAGCCAGTGATTTGCGCTTTCGGGGTTGCTGTCGGCAATTGCCCTTGCGTTTTGCGGCGTAAGCCTTGACAAAGCCATATTATAAAAGGAATAGTGGTGCTTGGGCAGCTCGTTTGCGTACCAGAAATCCCATGTTGCACCCTGAATATTTGAGTCGCTGTCAGATTTTCCGCCGCCGACAACAAGGCAGTTATAAAGCTTGCCCCACAAATTTATGTCCAATTCACCGCTTGCGGAGTTGTATTTTACTTTTGCTCCGTGATAATTTTTTAAATACGGTAAAAGCTCAACCAGTACGTTATTGCGCACTGTGTTTTTTGAGTAACCGGAAAAAACTTTGAGGTATTCGTTTCCGACAAAGTCAAAAATCTGAGGGATTTTATAAATTATTGAAAGTGTTTTTGCAGAACGTACAGCACCGTCACATAATGTAAAAAACGCCATATCTTCGGGTTTTTTGCTTAAGAACAGGCGGTGTTTTCTGCTGTATTTTGATTTAGTCCAATCTATCGGCATTTTCCAAATCTTCTCCCATTTCTTTTAAACTTTTTAAAAATTCTTCCTGAGTACAAATATCGTTTGCGCTCTGCTGCTTTACGCTGCCTGCTGCAGAGAGTGACCTGCGTTCCTCGTCGCTGCAAACAAGCTTGTATAAAGCAGCGTTTAATGTTGCGTTTGTAGAATCAAACCACTTAAGCCGTAAATCACGCTTGAGTTTTGCACGGTTGATATCTATTGCGTCTTTTATAGCAGCAGATTTGTCAAGCTGTGCCTGATAAAACATTGACGGTGAAATTTCCGTAAAAATAAAAATTTCATCCGCAAAAACTATGCTGTTTTCTATAATGATTTCTACACACTGTTTTTCAAGTTTTTTATACTTTGTTTTGCTTATGTTTTTCATACTATAAAGGTTTTCTCCTGTAATAACTTCTCACTTTTGTTCCGTCGTCTTTTGTGTATTCACGTACAAAAACTTCTCCGGAAGATGACGGTCTTTTTTTATGTGCATTTTGTATCATGTCGTGAATTTTTTGTTTACGGGCTTCCTGAGGTGCTTTTAGCTCTTCTAGTGTTACATGTTTGGAGGATTTTTGTTGGTTTTCTTCTTGTTTGTAATACATTTTGTCAGCAGCTCCCCATATTAAATTCATTACGGGGTTGTCATCGTAAGGCGTGTCGTTATTTTTGTGCTGATTAAGCACCATATCAGGATTTCGGCCGAGATTGTAATAAACTTCGTCAATAAGATTAACGCCGATATTGTTTTTTGCAATTTCCCTTCCGGCTGCGTTATTTTTTAAATCCATACGCCTGTCAGAGGGCTCATTGCCGGGTTTGTAATCTCCTTTGTTGTCAAGTAATTTCAAAGTGCCAAACTGAATTATCTCGTTTGCGTCACCGGCAACCTTTGCGGCTGTTGCTCCGTAATCCTTTGTAAAAGCCGCGCTTGTATATGCGTGACGAAAAGCACCCCATAACTCTTTTAAATCTTCGTCTTGAGAATTCATTTCAAACTGCAAACGGTCAGTTGAGGCTGGCAAATTGTTCCTTTTTTGAAATATTCCCACGCCTCGTCTCTGTACAGTGATTTCTTTTTGTTAGGTTCATTAATTTTGTCTGTGATTTTTTTCAAGTAGTTTGTCATTTTTCCTCCTTTTTAAATTAGATGTTATACTTCTTGTATGAAAAAATTTGTTCTGGCTGTTTTTCTCATATTTGTTTGCGCAGTCTTGTGGTTTTTTATAGAACCGCAGCTTATTACCGTGCATCGTTACAAAATCCGCAATTCTGAACTTAAAAATATAAGGATTGTTTTTGCCGCAGACTTTCACGTATACAAAAACGGGCACAAGAGACTGGCAAAAACAGTTAAAAAAATTAACGCCCAAAAACCTGATATAGTGCTTTTAGGCGGTGATTATGTCAGGACTGATTCTCCTGAAAAGTCAATGGATATTGAAACGATTGCAAAATACCTCGCTCAAATTAAACCCAAATATCAAACTGCAGCTGTGTTAGGCAATCACGATTGTGCATACGGCGCACAAAGAGTAAAAACTGCTTTGCAAAAGAATAATATCAAAGTTTTGATGAATGAAAATTTGCCGGTCAAAATAGGCAAGAAAAAAATTTTTGTGGCGGGGACGCAAGATCTCTGGTTTGGACAGCCAGATGTGGCAAAAACATTAAAAAATACTAAAAATCCTGTAATATTGCTTTCCCACAACCCTGACATTTTTCCTGAAATCCCTGAAAATGTCGACTTAACTCTGAGCGGGCATACGCACGGCGGACAGGTGGTTTTGCCATTTTTCGGTGCAATGGGTCAAAAAGTTGTACCTTCAAAATACGGTGACAAATATATTCGCGGATTTATAAAGGAAGGCAATAAAAAAATGATTGTCACAAACGGAATTGGCACAAGTATTTTGCCTGTAAGATTTAACGCTTTTCCTGAAATTGTGGTAATTGATTTTTACTAATCGCAATATTCAACTACGAGCCAGCCGTCAATGAAACGGTGTCTTATGCGTGAGCCCTGCGGTACTTGACAGGCGGTGCTGTCAGGTTTTGAACAGTATTGATAACTTGTATCATCAATGTTTTTTATGAGTACAAAATTTTGACCGCCATCTTCCGGATAATATTGTTCACCTTGCGGCAAATCCAGCTTGTCAGGGTATCTGCCTGTTAAAAATTTGTGTTCCCTTAAAAAAGATATCGTTTCGTTTTGGGATTTTAGTGAATTATCCTCTTTTGTTGTTGAAAGGACGATAAAACCAATCCACAAAATAAAAGATAGGAATAAATATGACAAGACTTCGCCTTTATCAAGTATTCTGTTTTTTGGCAGAAATATAGAAATAAAAACCAAAAGCGGTATAACAAAAAACATAAAAAATATTGATATAAAAATAAAGGCAATATTATCCCGGCTGCTGCCGCTGCTGTCAAAAAAGCAAAACGCATTTAAAAACGGCATTCCGACTGAAAATATGAGTAGAATAAATTTTTTTAATAACTGTATCATATTAGTAGTATAACGCTTAGTTATTTTAAAAAATTATCATATTTACCGTTTCACTTTTTATTTTTACTAAACTGCTGTGATAGAAAGTACGTCGGATTTACTAATTCGCCGTAATACTTTTGGCTGATTTCCAGACGAAAGGTGGGTATATCCCTTGCGGGGCTTCCCCTTCACGACTTTTCCCTCTCTTTGGGAGCGAAATTGGACGGGCACGCCGTGTCGAAGACCCAGTGCCCACGTGTAGGCAAACCACGCTTTGCCGAAACGTCCAATTTCAAGACAGAGGGTAGGGTGAGGGTTGGCAAAAAGTAGGGTGGGCAAAGCCCTAAGGCGTGCCCACCATCATAAAGAACGTAGGTTGGGCTTTCAGCCCAACACTACATTTATATCCTTTTATTCATTATTATTTATTCTCTTCCTACTTTCCAGCGTAGACCTGCGGAGAGTGACACACCGTTTCGTCCTCCGTTGTGTATCATCGCCTGACAAAATGCAAGAAATTTATTATTCACCCGTTTTTGTAATCCTACTCCGTATTGAACATACGGTTTTATGCTCATTTCGGGTAATCGAATATCGTTTGCTGTTACTTTCGATTCATCAAGCAGATTCCATACCATGCTTACACCTATGTATGGCTGCCAGCCGTTCTTTGTGTTTCCTATGAGTTTTATTCCGGGAGCTAACTGTATTGCGTGCATAGGGTCAGATTCTATTCTTACACCTGCACCGTTTGTATAATCAAATGTATTAACGAATGTATATGATATCAACATACTGGGCTGTAATATCATTCCTCCGTTAAAGAACTCAAAGTTATATCCTGTTTTGTTACCT
>CASFCQ010000039.1 GCA_949293185.1 uncultured bacterium | reverse complement strand
TTATGCCGGTTGATGATACATTGGTTATGATACTTGCGGGCGGAGAGGGTAAAAGACTTTATCCGCTTACGAGAGATAGGGCAAAACCGGCTGTGCCTTTTGGCGGCAGATACCGTATCATCGATTTTGTTATAAATAATTTTATTAATTCCGGATTTTATAAATTAAAGATTCTAACTCAGTATAAGTCAGACTCTTTAAACAAGCATATTTTAAAAACCTGGCCTCTGTCACCGATTATCAACCAGTATGTTGACTTAGTTCCAGCGCAAATGCGTATAGACAGCCACTGGTATAAGGGCACGGCGGATGCCGTATTCCAGAATATTCATCATATTCTTGCAGAAGACAGCAAGTTTGTTGCCGTTTTTGGCGGGGATCATATATATAAAATGAATGTTGAGCAGATGCTGGATTTCCATAAGAAAAATAATGCGGATTTGACAATTTCTGCAATACCTATTCCTATTGAGCAGGCTGGCGAATACGGCATTATGGAAGTTGACGATAACTGGCGTCTTACAAACTTTATCGAAAAACCTAAAACAAAACCCAAACACATTCCCGGAGATGAGACAAAATGTCTTGCATCTATGGGAAATTACTTCTTTAACCGTGAAAAACTTATTGATGAATTGCAGGCAGACGCTTTGATAGAAGATTCTAACCATGATTTTGGAAAAAATGTTATTCCCAAAATGCTTGAACAAGGGGACAGAATTTTTGTGTACGACTTTGCTCAAAACACTTTTCCTGGAATGGAAGAATCAGAACGCGGCTATTGGCGTGATGTAGGAACAATGGATGCATACTGGCAGGCTAATATGGATTTATTAGCATATGACCCTGAGTTTAACCTTTATACAAAAGAGTGGCCGGTAAGAACGTACAATTATAACTTTCCTCCTGCAAAATTCATATGGGAAGAACTTGAAAGACGAGGAATGGCTACTAATTCGCTTGTTTCTGAGGGCTGTATTATATCAGGCGGTACGCTTTCTCGGTGTGTATTGTCGCCTAAGGTAAGAATAAACAGTTTTTCAAGTGTTGAAGATTCTATAATTATGGAGAATGTTAATATAGGAAGACACTCTCATATCAGAAAAGCTATAATAGATAAGAATGTAGATATTCCTCCTTATACAAATATAGGTTTTGACCGCGATGAGGATGAAGCCCGTGGCTTCTATATTTCAGAAGGAGGAGTAACAGTAGTACCAAAAGGAGCACAGATTTGAACAAAAAGTTAAGAATCTCATTGATTGCGATTGCAATTCTTTTACTTATAGGCATTTCAGTAACAAGTTGTATGGCAATTTTGCCTAAAGCTAATATGAAACCGTCTGATTATGATTTAGGTTTGACACTGGAACAGGCATCGAAAGAAGATAAGCCTGTGCTTACAGTATTTTATGTTGATTGGTGTACATATTGCAAAAGATTTATGCCAAAACTGGACAAAATCAGAAATATTAATAAAAAAGATTTAAATGTTGTTTTAATAAATGCGGAAGCACCGGAAAATGAAAAACTTGCAAGGGAATATAAAATTGCAGGATTCCCGACTGTTTATATTATAGATCCTAAGTATGATAACCGTGTGCATATTGACGGAGGTTATCTTGAAACGGTTGACACTTTAAACACAGAAGTTCACAGATATTTGAACTTTAGAAAACTTGCACAGCAAGGCTTGTCCTGCCAAAAATAGAAAGGTCTTTTTATGTTTATATCTAAAAATTTCAAAGCGTTTACGTTTGCTGAATTGGCTGTAGTTATGCTTATTTTGGGTGTAATTGCTGTAATGACCGTTCCGGGTTTGCGTAAAGTTATGCAGCGCAGCCAGTTTGAGAGAGGGGCACAAAAAGCATATCTCACATTTAATGAAGCATTTGACGAGGCTATTATACAATATGGTCCTGCTTATAAATGGAAAGATAACGATGAAGGCAAAGATGTTAATACGATAATAACAGAACAGCTTAAACTTCAGGATAACGGATTGACTGCTGACGGTATGGAGCTTACTGTTGATTGCACATATGACGGTTGCGATTTCACTGCGGATGTTAACGGTCCTAAAAAAGAACCCAACCTTGAAGGTAAAGATATTTTTAATTACCAGCTTACTTTCAGCAAGGTAGATCCCAAAGATAACGCAAAGGGAGTTATCGAGGGAAGCGATCAAGAGGTTGATATTACAGATAGAGTTATACCTCTTGATGATGCGGCAGAATTACAAAGAAATAACTGGAAGTACACAGACGAATTATGGGATAAGTAATAAACTTATCCCTTTGTCTACTCTGGTTATACTATTATTAAGGATTGCTATTGATATTATAAATAATTGTTGTTATCATAACAATTGTACAATTGTAACGGGAAGAGGTTTATATAATGGATAGGAAAAAATTAATAGGGATAATTGTCATCGCCATAATTGTTGTTCCTGTTGTTTTTAATAAAGTTGCCGGATTTATTTCAGCAAAAATAGCAGCTGAGATGCAAAAGAGACCAACTGAGGTTGAAATAGGGTATGCAACGAAGGGTGATTATTACCCTAAAAATGAATCAGTCGGTCGTGTAGAGGCTAAATATTCCGTAGATGTAGTCGCCAGAATTAACGGCTGGCTGCAAAAAAGATATTTTAAAGAAGGTGCTTTTGTTAAAAAGGGACAGACGCTGTTTCTTATCCAGCCTAATGAATATCAAATTGCAGTCCAACAGGCAGAAGCTGCTGTAAGACAATCAGAAGCAGCTTTGATTAACGCAGAAAAAGAACTTGTCAGAGCAAAAGAGCTTGTTAAGAATGATTTTGTAAGTAAATCATATTATGATAACGCACTCGCTACCCGCGACCAAAACAGAGCAACGCGTGATGTTAATAAGGCAAATCTCGCTGCCGCTAAACTTAATTTGAGTTATACAAAAATCACATCTCCCGTAGACGGCAGAGTAGGTAAAATACTTATTACGGAAGGAAACCTTGTAAATTCCCAATCAGGTACTCTCGCAAGAATTGTGAGCACAAGCCCTATTTATGTTTACTTTACCATCAAGAGTGAAGATTATATTGCCTACAGAAAATACAGAATGGAAAATAATCTTCCTAAAGATCCCGGTATGAATGTTCAGATAAGACTCTCTGACGGCTCTTTGTATAAGGAGCAGGGAAAAATAGAATTTATGAATAACGAAGTTGATAAAACAGCGGGTACTATTTCTGTCAGAGCTACATTCCAGAATAAAGATAATCTGCTTGTACCAGGAGATTTTGTCAATGTTACGGCAACAGCCAAAGAACCAATAAAGGTTGTACTTGTTCCGCAAATTGCTGTATCTGACAGTACAGAGGGTACATATGTATGGCTTGTTGATGAAAACAATACAGCACAACAAAAGTATATAAAAATAGATAAACAAGAAGGTGACAACTGGATTGTTACAGAAGGATTAGAACCCGGACAAAGGGTTATTGAGTCAGGTTTCCAAAGGCTAAAAGCAGGGACTCCTGTTACATTCAAAGAACCAAAAAATTCTGTTGTACAAGGCGAAAATAACAAGAAAGAAAATTAACAAACCATGGCTATAGATAACAATCAACCTGAAAAAGATAGTAATAAAAACAAAAACGAAGAGTTGTACTTTTTTATACGCAAGCCCAGATTTGCAATTGTAATTTCTTTGTTTATAACACTGGTCGGTATTATTTCAATGCTTGGATTGCAGCTTGAAAAATATCCTAATATTACACCGCCGCAGATTCAAGTCACAGCTTCCTATCCGGGTGCAAGTGCTGACGTAGTTGAGTCATCAGTTGCTTCGCTTATTGAATCGCAGGTTAACGGTGTTGAAGACATGATATATATGGTTTCAACAAGTACCGATGCTTCATACAGGCTGCAAATATATTTTAAAGTCGGGTCTGATAGAAATATTGACCTTGTAAACGTTCAAAACAGAATTAAACAAATTGAACCTAAATTGCCGGAAGATGTTCAAAGGCTCGGTGTTACCGCAAAACAACAGGTATCCGGTGCTGGTGTTGCTATTTTGAACCTTGCATCAACAGATGGCAGATATTCTCAGCTTGATGTAACAAACTATGCAACTATTTATATTAAAGATGAAATTGCGCGTCTTCCCGGTGTTGGTGATGTTGGTGTTTACGGTGCAGGCAATTACTCTATGAGAATATGGCTTAACACTGAAAAAATGGCGAATCTTAATGTGTCCGTAGCTGAGATTCAAAACGCGATAAGTACACAAAACATTCAGGTTGCAGCCGGTGCGCTAGGTCAAGAACCCGGACCGGATAAGCAAAAATTCCAGATTACATTAAGAACTAAAGGTCGTCTGCTTGAACCTTCCGAGTTTGAGGACATTATTATACGTTCTAATATAGATGGTTCAAGTATAAAACTAAAAGACGTTGCCAGAGTTGAACTAGGTTCTGAAACTTATGACAGAAACGGTCGTGTTGACGGCAAACCTGCTGCGTTGATGCAGATTATCCAGATACCGGGCGCAAATGCTATTGAAATTGTTAATGAAGTAAAAGCAAAAATGCTTGAAATTCAAAAAACGCTCCCTGACGGTATGGAACTTGCAATGGTACACGATGATACACAATTTATTCGTGAATCTATGAAAGAGGTTGTTAAAACAATACTGGAAACTTCTATCATAGTTGTTGCGATTATATTCGTTTTCTTGGGCGACCCGAGAGCTACGCTTGTTCCGTTGATAGCAATCCCTGTTTCACTGATAGGTACATTTGCTGCGCTGCCTATGTTCGGGATGTCTATTAACCTTTTGACATTGTTTGCAATGGTACTGGCTGTAGCGACGGTAGTCGACGACGCTATTGTTGTAATTGAAAACGTAAAAAGACACCTTGAAGACGGTCAAACCCCGGTTCAGGCAACACAGATTACGATGAAAGAAATCGGCGGTGCTCTTGTTTCAATGGCTTTAGTATTGATGGCTGTATTCGTGCCGGTATCATTTATCCCCGGATTGTCAGGTTTGATGTATAAGCAGTTTGCGGTATGTATTGCTGTATCAATTGCATTGTCTGCAATTTGTGCTTTGACATTGTCTCCGGCGTTGTGTTCTATTATCTTAAGACCGGAAGATCCAGATAGAAAGCCTTCTAATAAAGCTTCTGCCGCTATTAAATGGATTTTTATGGAGTTTAATGTATACTTCCAGAAATTGACGGACTGGTATTTGTTTTTCGTTAAGAAATTTGTATACAGCCCTAAACTCACACTTATAACTTACGGTTTAATTATAGTGCTGATGCTTGTTTTGTTTAAAGTTATACCTACAGGCTTTATTCCTGATGAGGATCAGGCTGTATTAATGACTCAAATTAACCTGCCGTCAGGCGCTTCTCTTGCCAGAACAAATGATATTACACAGGAAATGGAAGAAAAATTGAAAAAAATAGATGGCGTGGAAGGTGTAATTGTATTTGTCGGTATGGGTCCTTCTAACCAGGCGTTTATGGTAATTCGTCTTGATGAATGGGATAAACGTGAGTTTAATATTTTCCAAAAAGCTATAAGAAAAATACAGGGTAAAGAAACAGACCTGTCTTTAAATGCAATATTGGGCAGGATACGACAATCATTCTCTACAATTAAGGGAGCACAAATCGGTGTATTTTCACCTCCGGCTATTACCGGTATGAGTATGGTAGGCGGTTTTGAGTTCCAGATGTTGTCTAAAGGCGAGTATTCCCCCCAGCAAATGGAACAGTGGGCAAATAAACTTCTTGCAGAAGCAAATAGTAATCCAAACCTGACTAACGTTTATACTGAATATCAGGCAAACATGCTTCAATATATTGTAGAAATTGATTATGCCAAAGCACTTGCCCAAGGTATTGATTTACAAGAGCTGTATTCCACTCTGTCATCAACTCTTGGTACTTATTATGTAAACGATTTTAATAAACTAGGTCGTGTATTCAGGGTGCAAATGCAGGCAGAACAAAGATTCCGCAGAAACGCAAATGACTTGAGCGGTATATATATTAAAAACAGTGCCGGAAAAATGGTTCCGATTACGACGGTTGTATCTTTAAAACAGTCTGTTGGTGCTGCATCCATTACAAGATATAACCAGTATGAGAATGTACAGATATCTGGTCAGCCGGCATCAGGCAAGAGCTCCGGTGATGCAATGAAAGCCATGGAAGAGGTTGCAACAAAAGTTCTTCCCAAAGATATGGGCTTTGAGTGGTCAGGTACTTCGAAACAGGAGCTGGAATCAAGCGGACAAACTACTACTGTAATTGCTATGGCATTGACATTTGTATATTTGTTCCTTGTTGCGTTGTATGAAAGCTGGTCAATACCGTTTGCCGTATTGCTGATATGCCCACTGGCGGCAGCTGGTGCTTTGGTGTTCCAGTTGATAATGGGACAGGCATTTGACCTTTATTCGCAGGTAGGTATGATTATGCTTATCGGTCTTGCGGCAAAACAGGCAATTTTGATTGTTGAATTTGCCAAAGAGCTGCACGAAAACGGCGGCAGATCGGTTGAAGAAGCTGCTGTAGAGGCATCTCATATCAGGTTCAGGGCGATTATGATGACGGTTGTTGCTTTCGTTGTAGGTATGCTGCCGCTAATTCTCGCCCACGGAGCAGGTGCTGCATCAAGAATTTCTGTAGGTTCTACAGTATTCGGCGGTATGATGGCAGCAGGTACGCTGGGTACAATTATGACTCCTGCATTTTATGTAATAATCCAGCATCTTGTTTATAAAGTAATGGGCAAAAAACCGGACGGAACAGAAAAAATAAATCCATAATTAAGTTAATGGAATTAAAATAAATCAATGGAGATTGATAGGGAAGAGATGAAAAAAATACAAAACATATTAGCAATAACTTTAATATTATCAATGTTCAGTTTTGCTGCATCATCGCAGGTATGGGCTTTTGAATGGAATATATTTAAAAAGAAAACAAATGAGCCGCCAAAAGTTCAGCAGCAAGATGTTACTGCTCAAAAAGAGGCAAAGCCCAAAAAGCAAAAAAAAGAAAAATATGACGAGCAAAAAGTTACGGCTAAAACTGATAAATCCCAGTATTCCGTGCGTTTGATTGTCGATGATAACAAAGATAAAAAAGACAAAAAGGCAGCCAAAAAAGAGAAAAAAGAGACAAAGGTAAAACATAAACATTTTTCCAAACCAAACGCTGCTAAGGCTAAAAATCTTCCTTATGAAAAAACAGAACATCCGGCAGAAACGGAACAAAACGAGCAAATGCAAAGCGCAGACGCTTTCAGTTCCGAAAGACCTGATATAGAGGGTTCTGTTTCTGCAACAAAAATTATATCCGTAGATGATTGTGTTAAAATTGCTTTGCAAAATAATCCTAATATCCTCTCGCAGCTTTTGAGCAAGGATATATATAAAAACCAGATTGCACAGGCATGGTCTAATTATTTCCCGACGATTAATGCCGGCGTGTCTTATTCAAAAAATGATATGCTGGTAACAAACTTCAGGTTTCCTACCCAGACATATAACTCATGGAATATGCCTACAGTGGGAGTAAATTTGCTTTTGTATGACTTTGGTAAAACCAGCACTCAGGCTAATGTTGCTAAAAAAACATATGAAGCATCAAGAGAAACTTTGCAATCAAGTATAAACGATGTCGTTTATAACGTAAAAAATTACTATTACAACCTTTTATACTTACAGCAGCAGGTAGAGGTGTATGAAGATACAGTTTTGCAATATCAAATCCACCTTGAGCAGGCACAGGCATACTATAATATAGGCAGTAAAGCAAAGATTGACGTGTCCACTGCTGCATTCAACCTTGACAATGCAAAGCTTACTCTTATCCAGGCAAAAAATGCTGTAGATACAGGTTTTGCACAGCTTACTAACGCAATGGGTGTGCCAGAGTTTGCAAAATTCGATATAAAAGACAGACTTGATAAAAAAAGATATGATATAACTTTTGATGAAGCTTTGGAAATAGCCTATAAACAAAGTCCTACTCTTGCAGCCGCAAAGAAGAAGATGGAAGGTTCTAAACTTCTTGTAAAAGCTTCTAAGGTTGCGTTTTTGCCTAACTTGCAAGGATTTGGGTCTTATATAAACGGCGGTAAAACTCCGAGTACCGACTACAGCTATCAAATAGGGGCACAGTTGAGCTATTCTAATCTTAACCTTCTTTTGTTAAAAGAACAGGTTGACGAGGCAAAGTTAACTTATAAAAAAGATCAGGCAGATTATGAGGTTCAGCGTCAAAAAGTTTATCTAGATGTAAAACAGGCTTATATACAGCTTAAAAATGCCCAGCAGTCCATACCTGTTTCCAGGGCTTCAATGGATGTAGCTCAGGAAAGATACGAACTTGCTGCAGGAAGATATAAGGTTGGTCTTGGAGACGCGCTTGAACTCAAAGACTCTCAAATTACATATATGAATGCTAAGCTGCAGTACTATAATACATTAATGCAATATCATATCTCCGCAGCAAACCTTGAACGTGTAATGGGTGCGCCGCTCAGTGCAAGCGATGTGACTTTATAGTATTGAAGTATTAAGGCATTAAAAAAGCGTCAAATATTAATTTAAATGTAACCATATTAATATTTTAAACAAAGAACATTTATGTTGTAATAAGTGTAAAATGACAAACCAGGAGGGTCAGTATGCCTAAAATTTATGGAATTTCCAGATTCGTAAATAATAAACACACCTCAATTCAAAGAACCGTAAAAATTTTACCTAAAACCGGTACTAACATCATAAAATTTATGAATAACGGAAAATTAATGTCTAAAGTTGTTGTACCCGGTCCTGGAAACAGCTTTTCAATACGGATAGAAAATACAGTAACAAATTATAAAAACCAAAAACCACAGCGTATTAGTGTAAAATGTAAAGAAGATTGTGGTCTCTGGTATCATATGCGTTTTATGAATCTGAAAAATAACTGGAGAATATTTGAAAATCTAAATGTTTGGACTGCCAAATGATTACCAATGTAACAATCTACGTTCTAAATTGTAGAGATTGCCGGTTGGGACAGTATACCTAACCGGCAGTTTATTGTATATATAACCGGATATTAAAATACATTTGTCGTAGCATTCTCACCCACTGACAAAGCTTCGCTTTGTGTGGGTTCAACATAGAATCGGGGAAATGGCGGAGAGGGTGGCAGTAATGCTCGATTTTTTTATTCACTGTGTTCATAAAAATCGGCATTCTGCATCCGTCAAACTACGGTTCGGCTTTGCCTTGCCTTGTTTGTCGTAGGATTTTCACCCACTGACAAAGCTTCGCTTTGTGTGGGTTCAAACCACTAGCTTTCATATAAAAAAGAGGTTTGGCAAAAGCCAACCTCTTTTTTATTTAATGGCGGAGAGGGTGGGATTTGAACCCACGGTGCATTGCTGCACACAGACTTTCGAGATCCGCACCTTAAGCCACTCGGACACCTCTCCTTTGCTTTAATTGTATAACAAAAATTTCATAATGCCTAAACTTTTTTAGTTTCCACACCGGGCGCATCTTTTATAATAAAAGGCCGTACAAAAGCATAAGTTCCGTACAACGATGTTGCTAAACCGGCAATGGATAACACTTTGGACGTCTTTGACATTTTTTGCGCAAGCAATCCACCTACAGTTAAAAGGGTTGTTCCTGTCATAATCCCTAAATAGCCTTTGAATATTGTTCTTGGGACAACGATTGTGTCTGTCATATCAGCAGAATTTTTTGCAGCTGTGTGGAACTTGTCCAAAAAACTTTGACGTTTCTGTGCCGGCTGAGCCTGTGGCGCAGACTGTTTAAAACTTGGAGTGATGGAGTTAATTTTCATAGTAAAAACCTGTTTTTAGCCTATACTATGATTTTAATACATAAATCACTGCCTGCAAGCCGGATTGTCACATTCGTCAATAACTTTTCCGAACAACAGTCTTAAACCTCCGAAACGTTTGCGAAGAGTCTTGCGCACCCCGCATGAAATTGCATTGGCATTTGTTGCAAGCCCCTGTACCTGACACATTGTCGCGTCTATGTGAGGAATAACCCCGTTTACGCTTGTTGTTGTACCGTTTAGGTTTGCGCTTAACGTTTCAAGATTTGATATCGTATTATCCAGCCTCTTTTGCTGCACTGATTTGTCTATTTTTTGCGTCACGTTATCAAGATTCCGCGTAGCTTTTGACAGATTACCCGTTGTTGTGTAAAGGTTTTTCCGGTTTTCTTTTAATATTTCATTAACCGATTCAAACACCATAGCCAGCCCCTCTAGTGCGACATTTAGATTCTCGCTGCTTTGAGCAAGATTTTGTTTTATTGCCTCTAAGTCATCAGGATTTTGATTAGCCATAAATGTGTCAACATCAACCGTAGCCTTGCCTTCTAAAACTGCTCCGTCGGCAATCATTGTCGTAGAAGGCTCTTTGGGATAAACAAGTTCTAAAAAATCACGTTCTTTATCGTGGTGTTTTTCTTTTTTTAGCATAACAGTAGTATTATCCGGTAAAAGCAGATTTTTGGGGTACAAAACAAGGTGTATGAGCGTGTGATTATAATCATCGCTGTGTCTTTGTTCGCGTGCTTTGCCGACAACAAGTCCTTTGTAATAAACAGGCAGTTTTTCGTGTATAGGGCGCAGTTCCTTAAACTTTGCCGTTACATACGTGTAAGTAGTCAATTTGTAAATGTAAAACCCAAGCCCTGCAAGTGCTATCAGGGCGAAAATATAAAACAGTTTTTTCATAGTTCAAATGATAAAACTGTTTTTAAATTAAAAAAATTAGCTGCAAAGGTTAATCCGCCTAGAAGCTCAAATTTATCTGGAACAGGTTCAAATATTTTTCCATAGACTCTTTGTCAAATGTAAGCACGGTATTTTTTACACCGTTAAAGTATCTTTCGCCGTCTTCTTTCATACCTATTGATTTGTAAAGCGCAATGTTATAGGGCTTGTCAGTAGCAAATTTAAGAGTGTGGTTGCCTGTTTCAAGACAATAGCTGACCATTCTGGCAATTACGGCTTTTGCACTGTTTTTCATTGTTCTTTCTTTACCCTGATTCCAGGGAGCAGTGTTCAGGCTTCTGCCCCAGATACAACCGTCCTCTTGAACCTCGATATTGGCTAAAGCCTGAATTTTTCCGTCTGCTTTAAGCACAAAATATACAGCGTCAGGATAAAATTTGCCTGATTTGTATGGAGGAAGGATTTCCGCCTCCGGATATTTATCCTGTTTCCATTCTTTTTTAAGTTCCAGTGCAAGCTGTTTATATTCGTTTTCATCGCTGAAAGGCAAAATATCCTTTATTTTGCCAAATACGGAGTGTCCCTCTTTTATGTTTTGCAGATAGACACTCTGACCGTCTTTTAAGATATTCCAGGGCAGTTTTACGTTTTGCGCGGGAACAAATTTCATAAGTTTCGGGTCTTTGTCTTGCAGACGTTCAATAAGCATTGAACGTCTTTCAGGCAAAAGTTCCATATAAGCTGCAAAATCTCTGTCCTCTTTCGGGGTAATTGTGTAAGACCCGTCAGCCATTGCAGCTATTTCTTTTTGCAGTTCTTCCGGCAAATCAATTTTTGAAATATCAAAGCGAATCCCTGCCGCTTTTATTCTGTCAAAGGCTTCGTTTATTTGTTTTTCGCTTGCCGACATAACAATGCGCACATAGCCGTCGCCGTTGTCGCCGAATACATCTCCGGGAGTGAAGGCTATTTGCGATTTGTGCAATACATACTTAAAAAACTCGTCAGAGCTAAAATCAGGCGGAATCTTTGCCCACAGATAATACGTACCCTGCGTCGGTTTAGCGTCACTGCCGAGTTCGTGAAGTCTTTTTATGGCGGTATTTTTACGGTTTCTGTAGATTTTGTTTACTTTTTTTATGTAACCTTCTTCATCTTTCAACGCTTCTGCCGCTGCTGATTGTACGGGGATATAAACGCTGCCGCCTGAAAGAAATTTAGCATTTAAAAGGTTATCTATATTGTCTTTTGAGCTTACTGCAAAAGCTACTCTCAGCCCCGGCATGCTCTGTGCTTTTGAGAAGGTATGAACTTCAAAAGCAACGTCTTTTGCACCTTTTACCTGCATAATACCTGCCGGCTTTTTGCCTGTGTAGGTAATCTCGCTGTTATCCATATCGTGGACTATCAATATTCCGTTTTCTTTAGCAAATTTTACTGCTTCTTCAAACGTCTTTTTCGGTGCAAAAGAGCCTGTAGGATTGTGCGGATAGTTTAGTATCAATATTTTTGCATCTTTTGGCATTGTAGAAAAATCAGGCAGATAACCATTCTCTGGATTGAGTTTATACGGAACTTTTGTTAAATCGTGGCGGGTAATCAAATCGTCGTACAAAGAATACCCGGGGTCAGGGACAAGGACTTTATCGCCGTATTCTGCGTAAGCAGTAAATATATGGTCAATAGCATCAGAGGAACCGGAGGTAACCATTATTTCTTTTCTGGGGTCAATTGTTACGCCAAAGCGTTTTTTAAACCAGTCAGCAGCCGTATGGAAAAAATATCCGTCGCCTTTAGGGTTGTTGTATCTGTGCGACCACAGGTCGTTAACTTTATCTTTAAGCGCCTGTTTTGCTTTTTCAGGCGGGGTTAAATCAGGATTTCCCATAGAAAGGTCGACTACAGCTCTGTCCCCGTGCAGATAGCGGGCTTTAGATATTTCCGCTATATATTTGGAAATTTTGTAGTCGCCTGTAGAAAGTCTTTTGGCAGGTTTTATTTTTTTGTCATCCTGGTTTTGTTTACCGTAAAAGCTTATCAATGCCAGCTTTGCACTGACAGGTTGATTTTGCTGCGGCAAGTGAACCTGTGTAGTAATTGATTTTGCTGCCGCAGGTTTATTGCATTTGGTTTTATAATTGCTATAGGTGAGATTTGATAACGGGGTAATTGTCAGCATATTCATTATTTACCTGAACTATAAAAGGTCATTTTTTTTAGCGCGTTCAAAAGCTTTTTGCATAAATTTAACCGGACTTTTTAATCCTAATTTTGCAAAAAAGTTGTTTTTATCCTCTGTGTATGCAAGTGTCTGCTTGTTGTTTTCACGGCAAACATAAGCACAGAGATTTTTTTTGTTGAGTTTTGATACTTTAACTTCGTACTTAGAATTTATTACCTTATGTATAAATTGGTCGTACTCTTCAAGAGCTTTTGTTCTCAAAGCGGAAGGCATTTTGCGAAATCTTTCATTTACAATATTGTCTGCAAAGTTTGAGAGTATTAATTTTCCGTGAAAAGATGGTTGGTTGTTAGAAATTTTTTGTATCATATACGCTTTCTCTTATATTGTTTTTCTGTGAGCTTTAAGTTTGTAAAAAAGATTTTTTGTTAATTATCAGGTGTTGTTTAATATTTTTTTACAAATTTCAAACAATTCCTTCAGCCCCTGTTCTATCGGGGTAAATTTAAAATCCGGTATTTCTTTTAGCAAAAGAGCATTGTCACCAGTGTATTCATAATTTAACCCGTCTTTTAAAAAGCTTATTTTTGCGTCATATCCGCTTATTTTGTTAACGGTTTGGGCTATTTCAAACAAAGAAACGCTTTCTGTCGGCGTGACATTTATTACCCTGTTATCTGATGGGAAATTATTCATAAAAAACTCAACGATTTTGCAAAGGTCATTTATATATAAATAATCAAAAACAACATTTTGATTGATGACAACAGGCTCATGTTTTAGATTCTGCATAACTGCGTAAGTCGGAAAACGGCTGTCTTTTTCGTGTTTTCCGTAACAGGCGAATATATTCAAGCACAGCGTATCACTCCGCGACTTACAAAACTTTGCTATCGCCATTTTTGATTTTCCGTACAAATCCTCAGGTATAACTTCACCCATCTGGGATTCTTTAACTTTGTGCAAATTCCTGTTTTTTGAATAAGCAGCACCCGAGCCGAAAAGTATGACATTAACATTATCATTTTTATATTTTAAAAGGTTTTCAAGCATTTTAAGGTTGTCTTTTTCACAAGACTCAGGGTCATTACAGCCCCTTACTCCGCCAACGGACGCACAGTGAATGACAGCATCAATTTTGTGTACGGCAAAAAATGTCATCACTTTATCAGTGTCAGTCAAATCAAGTTCAAAACTGCGAGGGCAAATAAGGTTATATCTGTTATCCAGATATTCCTTTATATTTTTTCCGACAAACCCGCCGGAGCCTGTAATCAAAATATTTTTTATCATAAGTTTATGATATCAGCGCGGGAGTTTTTTAACAATAACCGTAAAATAATGAAAAAGAGATGATTGCTCATCTCTGATTAAGAAGTTTATTGTATGAAAAGAATATTTTATACAGTCATAAAGGTTATTGCATACAAAGCAACGATAGCAACAGCACTCAACATTATCCATCCGTTGATAACGGGATGCTGATTAGCTATTACATCTGCCAGTGTAAGCTTTCTTTCTTCTGCTTCATTAAAATCCGTTGGATTAAACTTCATATAAACTCTTTCTTAAAATTACAAATTTAGTAGTCTTTACATATTGATTGTAGCTTTTTTATTTATAATTACATCAACTGTTTGACGTATAATTACCGGTATGTGAAATTTTTTCGACATATGTGCTCATACTACGGAAGGATTGCAAATAATAATATAAGTATTAAAATATTCTTTAATTAAATAAATATTATGAGAATTTATAAATATGAAAAAAATTGAATTTTTAAACCTTCTTTCAGATACTTTTACGTCATCTAAAGTTATAAATTTTGTTGCTTTTATACTTTTTGTACTGCTGATGACGGCTACTCTCGGGGCAAGATATTACTTATTCCAGAGTATTATTGCAGATGACGGAACAAGTAAAAAAGAAATTATCGCACCTAAAACAATAAAAGTTGTAGACACATTTAAAACAGAGCAAAATAAAAAGGAAATTGCCCAGAAAGTAGAGCCGATTTTGACTCCGGCAGAAGATACATACATAAAAAACAACTTTGCTACTCTTGTGAAAGCAATTGAAACAATCCGTTCTAAAGACGCAAATTATAATCAGAAAAAATCTGATATGATGCTTTTATTCGATTTTGACGGAGAATACAACAGAGATTATGTACTTAATTATTTAATAAACTCATCGGACGAACATTTGCAAAATACATTTGCCAAAGCGAAAAAAACCCTTACCAATGTTTTGAACCAGGGGGTAACAGAAAAAGATTTTGAAAAAAACAATCTTAATACAATGATTTTAAGAAACTCTCACTTTGAAACATCAAAGGGAGAAATAAGGGTTATATCTGCGCTTTTGGAGCAGGTTATTGTACCGAACATGGTATTTGATGAAACAGCAACTGAGCTGGCTAAAAAAAATGCTATAAACTCTGTAGCGCCGACTATTGTAAAATTCGAAAAAGGCGACAGGATTGTGTTTGCTGGAGAACCAGTAACAAGGGTTAAAAAAGACGCACTTCAAAAGGCAGGATATAATATCCTTGAGCTCAACCCCAAAGGTGTTGTAGGGATAATTGCACTGGTTTCTTTTGGTGTATTAACGTTAATATATTACCTTTTGTATTATGAAAAACAATATGTAACAAAAAACTATCTGTCGGTACTGGCGATACTTGCTATTTTAATGGCGGCTCTGGCAACGGTTTTACCATCAGGCACATCTTTTTATTTTCTGCCCTTTCCTGCAATCGCGGTATTAATTGCAGTTGTTACAAACCCAAGAGTTTCTGTAATTGCAACAATCATTTTGATTACGGTAATCGCACTTTCCGAGCAAATTCCTATCCAGCCGGTATCTGTTTTCATAATAGTTTGTATAATTGCTGCTATAGCAACATCTAAGATTAGATATTCAAGAAGATTCGACCTCATAAAAATCGGGGGCGAGGTTGGATTCTCAATGTTGTTTGCTATTTTAATAATATTTTTAATAGAAAATTCAATAAACCCTATTGACTCGGTAATTGTATGGACAAACACGCTTATCGGTACTGTAAACGGTCTATTAAGCGGTATTATTGTACTCGGGATTATACCTTTGTTTGAAAGTATGTTCAAACTCGTTACCCCGTACGGACTCGCTGAACTGGCAGACAACAACCAGCCTTTATTAAAACGTTTGCAATTTGAAGCTCCCGGCACATTTGCACACTGCTTAATGGTTGCAAACCTCTGCGAAACAGCAGCTGAAGCTATAGGTGCAAATCCTGTTCTTGCAAGGGTTGGGGCTTTGTACCACGATATCGGGAAGTTAAAAAGACCGTTGTTCTTTGTTGAAAACCAAACATATTTCGGTATAGAAAATCCTCACCACAAACTTAATCCGAGATTAAGCAAAATGGTTATTACTGCACACCCTAAAGACGGTATTGACCTTGCAAAAGAATACGGGCTGCCTCAGGTTGTACAAAGTTTTATTGTTCAGCACCACGGTGATTCAGTGGCAAGCTACTTCTATAATCAGGCAAAGCTTGAAGAAGGTGAAGACAAAGTTACAGAAGAACAATTCCGCTATACAGGTCCGCGTCCTAACATGAAAGAAACAGCAATACTAATGATTGCAGACTCTGTAGAATCAGCGGCAAGAACACTCAAAGACCACTCTCAGGAAGAACTTGATGCAATGATTAACAAAATCATTCAAACAAAACTCAATGACGGGCAGTTGTCGGACAGTCCGCTTACGCTTAAGGATTTAAAAACAATTGCGTCAGTGTTCAGCAAAAACCTGCGTGCAGCACATCACCAGCGAATCAAATATCACGAAAATATTATTCAGGAACTGGAAGAAAAAGCTCTTAAAAAGAAATTCGTTGCTCCGGATAAAATAATTACAGATGATGAAGAAAAAATAGAAAAGAAAATACAAAAACATCTGCAAAAAACAGAAGAATCCGCTAAAAACGAAAACAATGATAATTCCGCAGAAAAGCAGGAAGATAAAGAAAATAAAGATGAGCAAAACTAAAGACATAAACATCTTCATAGAAAATACTTATGAAAACTTTACCCAACCTCTGGACATTGCACAAGCAACCAAAGATGCAATAAAAATGGTTCGCAATTTTTTAGATAACACTGCGCTTGTTAAAAAATCCTGTTTAGACGGTTATGATTTTGACCTTTTGTATTTTGATATAGTACTCTGTGATGACGAAAAAATACACGAAATTAACAAAGAATACAGGCAAAAAGATGCACCTACAGATGTTATAACCTTTGCGATATTTGCAGACAGCAGCGAAGAAGAAAGGTTTATTTTTGACAACGAGATTAATCTCGGAGAGATAATTATTTCGCTAGACAGAACCCTTGCCCAATCAAAAGATTTACAACACGGTAACAACTCATTTAATAAAGAATTATATTTTCTGATTGCTCATGGTATACTACATCTATTGGGATATGACCATCAGGATGAAGAGTCTTTAACTGAAATGTGGAATATCCAGCAGAATATGATTAATTTTGATAAAGAGTAGCAGATAAGTATGTCTAAATTTACCTCAAGCGGTTATAAAAAAAGTTTGTCTTACGCATTGCAAGGGCTGAGTGTCGCTTATAAATCACAGAGAAACTACAGATTTCATCTTTTGATAGGCTTTCTTGCAATTGTCGGCGGTATTATTCTGAATTTTAAATGTATTGAATACTGTGTTTTGATTTTGTCGATAAGTTTTGTTATAACAGCGGAACTTTTTAACTCTGTGATAGAATTTGCTCTTGATGCTTTATATAAAAATAAATATTCAAAAATGGTCAAAATGGCAAAAGACCTTTCTGCCGGTGTAGTATTAATTGCGGCAATGACGAGCATATTGATAGGAATGATGCTTTTCGGCAGAAAATTATTGATTATGTGGTTATACTAATTTTAAAAATAAAAAAAAGGGATTCAATAATTGAATCCCGTCGAATCTTTTTTGATTCCTCGTGTGTGTAAGTAAGTGTAAGTGTGTAGGTTAGTGTGGTAGGTCAGTG